>JBKDBI010000001.1:0-4705 GCA_046314695.1 Bacteroidota bacterium
CGTTATATTTTTGCATGGATATGCGTTTGCGCAAACTCTTACTCGGCTTTCTTCTGGCGGCGGCGAATACCACCTTTGCCCAACAGACCGAATTGTACAGCGGACCGGGCGTTCTCTACCGACGTGCCGAAAATCTGTTTGAGCAAGGAAAATGGAACGGTGCCATCGCCGAATTCAACCGATTCCTAGCCCAAGGCACAGCCGACAGGATGACCCGCGCCGATGCCGAATACTACGTTGCGGTTGCGAAACTTTTCGCCGACCACAGCGATGGTGAAGCGGCACTACTGGCCTTCATCGAGCGAAACCCCGGATCGTACAAAACTAACAATGCCAACCTGGCCCTGGGTGACTACTACTTCAAGAATGGCAAATACAGCAGGGCGCTTACTTATTACAAAAATACCGAAGCCAGCGGTATTCCTTACGAGGAACGCAACCGGCTCCGCTTCAATATGGGCTACAGCCAGGTTTTGACGCGCAAATACAAAGAAGCCATCGAAACACTGGAACCCCTCACCGAGGGAAATGCAGAATATGAAATCAGGGCAAACTACTATTATGGATACGCCTGTTACTATATGAGCGACTACAACAAGGCCCTGCAGTCATTCCGCAAAATCGAAGAAAACGGTCCGCAATCCCTTCGCTTCTTCGTAGCCCAGATCTACTATATGAAAGGCGATTACCAGAAGGCTGTTGCTTATCTGGAAAAACTGAATATCGCTTCTTACAAGAACAGGGCGGCTTTCCTGAAAGGCAAATGCCATTATCGCCTGAATGAATTCGAATCGGCTGCCGAAGCCTTCAACCGCAGTGGTTATGGAATCGACAGCCTTGAAAAAGGGGAAATCTACGAAGTAGGATACACCTTCTACAATGTGCGGCAGTACAACGAAGCGGTTCGCTGGTATCAGGCCATAGCCAATGCCGGCGATTCCATGGCCCAGGTTGCCAGCCTCAACCTGGCCGAATGTTTCCTGAAACTGGGCAGAAAGCAGGATGCTTACAATGCGTTCTTCGAGGCGCAGCGCAGCGACTTCAACCGTAAAGTACAGGAAAACGCCATGCTCAACTACGCCAAGATGGCCGTAGAACTGGGTTTTAACAAGAATGCCATCACCTATCTGCAGCGCTTCACAGAACAGTTTCCACAATCGGCAGACAAGAAACAAGCGCAGAAACTGCTGGCCGGATTGTTCCTCAATTCAGACGATGACCGCACCGCTATCCAGGTGCTGGAGGCCATGGGTGAACTGGATCCGCAAGCCAGAGAAACCTATCAGAAAGTCACGCTCTACCAAGGGCAGCGCTCGATGCGCGACCGCGACTTTGATGCAGCACTGAAGATGCTGGACAAGAGCCTGTTGTACAAAAACGACCGCCGCACCGCCGGTGAAGCCGCCTATTGGAAAGGAGAAATCCTGTTACAAAAAGGAGAATATGCCGATGCCATTCAATGGTACCAGCGCTTTGCAGAAGCTCCGGAATGCACCTCTGTCCCCTATTACCCCTGGGCCTTCTACGGCATGGGCTATTGCCGCTTCAAACAACGCCGCTACGGTGAAGCTGCCGCCCTCTTTCAGCAATACAAGAACCAGTCGCGCAGCGGAACCTATAACGAACAGGTTTATTCGGATGCCATGTTGCGTCTGGGCGACTGTTATTTCATGACCCGCAACATGGATGCTGCGTTGGAAAACTATTCCTATGTCTCAGGAAAGAAAGGCGCTGCTTCCGATTATGCCCTCTTCCAAAAGGGTATGATATACGGCTTTACCGGGCAGTCACAGCAGAAGATTGCCACCATGAAGCGCATTCCGAACGAATATCCTGAGTCGCCCTATGTGCCGGATGCGATTTTCGAACAAGCCAGCGAACAGATTACCATCGGACAGATCAAAGATGCCGAACGAAACCTGCTCTACCTAATCCAGGACTTCCAGGGTAAACTGATTGTGCGCCGCGCTTACCAAAGCCTCGGTCAACTTTACTATAAACAGGAAAAAGACGACAAAGCCATTGAGATGTATAAAAGGCTGGTAACCGAGTTCCCCGGAACACCGGAAGCCCAACGCGCCTTGGAGAAAATCGAAAAGATTTACAGGGAAAATGGCCGCGGAAGCGAATACCTCTCCTGGCTCAATACCGTTCCCAATGTATCGGTAACCGCTTCGCGCCGCGATTCTATCCTCTACAATTCGGCCTACACGCTCTACGAGCGGAAAGACTACGAGGGCGCCGTGCGCGAGTTTGAGAAATACCTGAACGACTTCCGCAATGGTTTCTTCGTGGTACCCGCCAACTACTTCAAGGCCATCAGCCATGAGAAACGCAAGGAAAAAGAGAAAGCAGTGTTCCATTACCGGGTTGTTGCCGATGCGGCAGCATCCGAATACCAGGAAGAATCACTCCTCGGCATTGCCGATATCTGGGGCCGCGACAAATCGCGCTGCGCAGAACTGATTTCATACCTGGAGAAACTGGAAAAACTCACAGCCAACCGGGACAACCTGCTCTACGCCGTTCACAGGCAAATGCGTTGTGGACTTGAAACCGGAAACCAGGCCCTGGCCGAACGAAAAGCCGAACAACTGACCGGATTGGAGTTTACCAAGGCCGATATGCTCAGCGAAGCCTTGCTTGTTCTGGGACGCATCCGCTATGCCCGCGATGAGAAATTCAGGGCTTTGGAGTACTTCCGCCGCAACTTTGGTAAATACGATAACCTATACGCTGCAGAAAGCAAATACATGGAGGCCCTGATTCTCTTCCAGAGCGACAGCCTGCAGGCCGCCAAGAAATCCGTTTTCGACTTCAACAACCAATTCAGCAGCTACGACGAATGGCTGGGTAAATCGTTCAACCTGTTGGGAGACATCTACCTGAAAATGGGCGATGAATTCTCTGCCCGGGCTACTTGGAACAGCGTTATCGCGAATTTCTCTGATATGCCTGCGCTGGTGCAGGAAGCCAAAGACAAATTGGCTGCATTGGAAAGCAGGGGAACAGCACCCCAGGGAGGTGACGATTGACCCGGTATGAAAAACTGATGCAGTTCGATCGTCTGTTGAAAATCATGGACGAACTGCGGGCACAATGTCCTTGGGATCGCGAACAAACATGGGAGAGCATCCGACACCTTACCCATGAAGAAACTGCCGAACTCAGCGACGCCATCATCGACGGCAATCCGGATGACGTCAAAAAAGAACTCGGCGACATCCTTCTGCATATCGTCTTCTACAGCAAGATAGGCGACGAAAAAGGGGTCTTTGACATCGGAGACGTGATCGACAGCCTCTGCGCTAAGCTGATCCGCAGACATCCGCATATCTATGGCGAAGCAAAAGCCGATGATGCAGAGACGGTCAAGCAAAACTGGGAAAAAATCAAACTCGCCGAGAAAGGTCGGAATGAAACGCGTTCCGTACTCGATGGTGTGCCGCGCAGTCTTGCTTCGTTGGTAAAAGCCTACCGGATGCAGGAGAAAGTTGCTCAAGTGGGCTTCGATTGGAAAACCATCGGTGGTGCCATCGATAAAGTACAGGAAGAATGGCAGGAGTTACGGGATGCCGCTCCCGGAAAAGAACAGGAAGAAGAATTCGGCGACCTCCTGTTCTCACTCGTCAACTATGCCCGCTTAAGCGGCATCAACCCTGACGATGCCTTGGAGAAATCTAACCGCAAATTCATGCGGAGGTTCACCTACATGGAACAATGTGCGGTCAGAGACAATCGTCGCATGGGCGAAATGCCCCTGGAAGTGTTGGACGCTTACTGGAACGAAGCCAAAAAACAGGGTTTATAATCGTATCCATTCTCCCGATACAAGCGCCGATCCCGCCCTTGGGTTCGGGTAACGCCATACAAGGGTTAGAGCCATGGGAACAGGCCTTGATCGAGGCCATTCGCAACGGTAAGCCGCTGACAGGAGAGAACGGATTCTTTAAACCCTTTATCAAGCGGGCGCTGGAAGCGGCCTTAGAGGGCTAGATGGATGCGCATTGGCTGCAACATTCGGAGTCTGTTGACGTGAAGTCTAACCGGCGCAACGGCAAGCTAACCAAGCAGATGAACGGCTCGACCGGCAACTTTGAACTGAGTACCCCGCGAGACCGGGAAGGCACCTTTGAGCCGGCGATCGTAAAGAAGCGTCAGACCACGATTACAGCGGAGATAGACGAGAAGATTTTGAGCCTTTATAGCCACGCCATGAGCTATGATGATTCCGAGGCCATTTCCGTGATTTCTACGGCATCTCAGTGTCTGAGGCGGCTTTTAACCAGATACCGTACCGTATACTTCCGGAGGTGAAATTCAGGAAGCGACCGTCCGTAGGAAGAGATTTACACAATTCTGTGGATGGATGCCATCCACTATAAGGTACGGATAGATGGAATGGTGATCAATAAGGCTATCTATTGCGTGCTGGGCCTGGATCTGGAAGGGAAGAAAGACGTACCCGGCTTTTACCTGGGCGAGAATGAAAGTTCTCGTTTCTGGCTGGAAGTACTCCAGGATCTGTGCAATCGAGGCGTAAAAGACGTGCTGATAGCCTCTAATAATCTTTCCGGCTTTACCGAAGCCATAGGCTCGATGTTCCCTAAAACACAATGCCAGTTGTGCATTATCCACCAGCTGCGCAACACCTTCAAGCGCGTGGCTACCAAAGACGTAAAGGAAGTGATTGCCGACTTCAAGA
>JBKDBI010000002.1:0-7388 GCA_046314695.1 Bacteroidota bacterium
AACTGTAACTGGAGCCGCGACTCGCTGCCGGTTCACTGGTATACACCCTGGGAAACCATCCTGAAGGATACATTCATTGCGCAGAACCGCCCGATGCAGCGTGCGCGCTTCATCGACCTCACCCGTACCTGCATCCGTGAGAATGTGTTCTGGGCTGCCGATACCGCGGAGTATCGCAAACTCTTCTACCGCACTGTTCCGCGCTGTTACCAGGTGAGGTTGTTCCATGAAGACACCTTGCATCCATTGAAGTGTACCAGCGAGAATACCCAGCAGATTGCCATCATGCCTCCCTCCGCGAAGCGCATGAAGAAATCTGCCAACACTATCGAGTGTCTCGGTTCGCTTAACCCTATGTACGGTGTTACGTTTGAGATTGAAGATACCAAGCCCGGTTGTACTCCCGGCTTCTTCCTGATCAACCTCGACTCTGCCAGCGGCCGCAACAACTGGGTACCGACCACCGGTATTCCCCAGGGTGAGCGTCCTCCCGGGCTGCCGCACCTCGGCTATCAGCTCGCAGGTTCTTACCCGAATAAGTTCTCTACCTATTACACTGCTTCGATGATCGCCGACCCTTCAGGTTGCGTAACCGTGGGTCTGGTAATCGGAAACGGATTTGTGCCCGGCACCAATCCACGTCAGAAGCCCGAGTGCGTAGATACCATCTGGTACAACCGCTTCCTTTGTTTCCCCCGTCTCGACCCGCGCTTCGAAGTGCTGCATCCGATCAAGGATCCGCTGAAGCTCTGCCCGATGGATACCCTGATCGTGCGCACGCTCGGTGGTAACAAAACCAATACCGATGACCTCGCCGATCAGACCTACTCCATGTATACAGGCAATGCAGGCCGCAACTACAACCAGTTCTACCGCCTTGCCCTTACCGAAGAATACAAGCGCTATGTGTACCTGCCAGGCAGCAACAAGAAAACACTTGCCAACTACCTGATCCGCAATTACACAAAGACTCCGTCTTCCGGTATTCCTCTGGAACTCTGGCGCGATACCATCCTCACGGCTACCATTACCAAATGGGATACCGCTGCGGATATCTCACGCGCCTGGGATCTCTTTAAGCGCGCCGTAGATCGCCTCGGTTTCGATATCTACGAGCTGAAGCCTACCGACCTTGCCAAAATGATCTGGAACAACCAGGGTACCCTTGGTCAGCCTTCTACCGGTTCACAAGGTTGTATCGACACCGCTGGTTTCGGTAACCTCGTACGCTACTACGTAGTTCCTGATCCTGCTTCCAAAACCATCCTGAACTACCGTGATACCAGTATCCGTGCCGTAGACAGTCATTTTGTGGCAGGCAAGAAGTTCCTGAATTCCGTACAGTTCGTTCCCGAACACCATGGTTATTACATTCTTGAACTCCTGCAGCGCAGCAACAACGGTTGCTTCGAGCGCAACTCACGCCGGGTGGTTGTTGGTTTCTATGCCAAAGTAGAACACAGCGATACCATCCTCTGCCGCGGAACCAAAACCCTCACTGCAGAACCTACCTTCCGTTACTTCAGTCTCCTGCCTGAAATTGAAGGTCTGCTGAATCCTTACGATTACTGGCGCGACGCACAACGTCAGGCCGACATCGTGAACAATCGTCCGAACCGCGAAAGCCTCACCAAGTGGGACTGGGCACAGGAAGACGACGATCCGGCCGTTGCCAATACCATCTTCGGCGCATTCCCTTACGGTGCTACCGGTGTAGGTAACCCGACCGTTCAGCTCGGCGGTGGTGCTACCAACAGCATCTACTACAAAGACTACGGACTGTTCCGTCAGCGTGTGACAACCGGTGACTCTACCGGCTGCCGCGACACCCTTTCTCAGAATATCTACGTAACCGGTGTGGAAGCCAAGTTTGGTGTGAACCTCAGCGTTCCTTCCTGCAAAGGCATCGTAGAACTCTTCGACAGCTCCATCGTACACGATCCCTGCCGCGCCAAACTCGGCCGCCAGTGCGATCGCATCATCGAATGGTATATCAACTGGGGCGATGGCAAGCGCGATAACAAATTCAGCGTGTTCAGCGGCGGATATCCGAGCCGTGTGGCCCATGATTATACCCGCAACGGAGAATTCACGATCAAGCTGAAAGTGATTACCGAACTGGGTTGCGAAGACAGCTTCGAGCTGAAGATCAAAATCCCCGGACCAATCCCGGTATTTGAATTCGCAACTACACCACGTATTTGCGTAGACGACACCGTGACCTTCCGCAACCTCAGCGTGAATCCTTCACCCCAGGCCAACTGGCTGTGGCGCTTCGGCGACGGCAACGTGTTCACAACTACCACTCCCGTGGATGTGAAGCACCAGTACAAGACGCCAGGTACCTACTACGTATTCCTCGATCAGTTCGATAGTCTCGTAATCCCTCCGAGCATCCGCAAGTACTGCCCCGCTACTTACCCCGATACCACCGAAGGTGCACAGCCTTACATGATCGTGGAAGTACTGCCCAAGCGCCCTGTGGCTGCTGCCCAGCAGAAGACAGTACTCTGCGTAGGCGAAGTGAACGAGTACTACGACCAGAGTGACACGATTTACGATACCTACCTGTGGTCTTTTGTGAACCAGGCTACCAAAAGCGTGGATACCATTACCACTGCCAGCGATACACTGAAGCGCAGCTTCACTACGCCCGGCAAGTACTTCGCTATCCTCCAGCCCAGGTTCCGCCTTACCACGCCCTTCCCATGGTGCCCGATGCCCAACGACACCCTCGAGTTTGAGGTGCTGAACGTGAAGGCAGACTTCAATATCGATAGCAGCGATCTTCCCACCTTCTGCTTCGACCGCAGTCCTTCCGTAGGTGCTACCAAGTACCGCTGGGGCTTCTACCACGACAACGATATCAAGGCCAGCGGTGATCCTTTCGTAGAAAACACCAACAAGCCTGATCAGGTAGTCTGCAACAAGTACGATAGCCTTGGTTGCTGGTACGTTTGTCTGATCGTAGAGAACGACAATGGCTGTAAGGATACCATCTGTAAGAAAGTGTGCAACACCTTCTTCGCGAAGATTGAAGTGCCGAACGTGTTCACACCGAACAAAGCTTCGGATGGTGTCAACGACGTATTCGATATTCCGATCCGCGGTCATATCATGTACGACCTGAAGATCTTCAACCGCTGGGGCCAGCGCGTGTTTGCCTCTGAAGACGACAAGATCGACTGGAACGGCCGCGTGAACAACACCGGTGCTGAAGCTCCTGAAGGTACTTACTACTACCTCCTGAAGTATCAGTTCAAGAACCAGGATGAGAAGCGCGAAGTGAACGGTGTTATCACCCTGATTCGCTAAGCAGCTTAAGAATCCGAGTACTGAAAGCCCCTTCGCCCAGCGCGGAGGGGCTTTCGTATTTTTGTGGGATGCAGACATCAGCGGCCAACGATATCATCGCAGCGCTCTCCACCGCGCAAGGACAGGCGGCTTTGTCGGTCGTGCGGATGTCAGGCGCCGGTTGTGTGCAATTACTCGATGCCTGTTTTAGCCGCGACCTCTCAAATGCACAGGGTTACAGCCTGCACTTCGGCCGCATCATGAGCGGGCAAGAGTTGGTGGATGAAGTGGTGGTTTCGGTATTCCGCAACCCGCACAGCTATACCGGCGAAGACCTGGTGGAAATATCCTGCCACGGTTCGCCTTATATTGTAACAGAGCTGCTGGAGTTGCTTTTCCGCAAAGGAGCCCGTCCGGCGCGTGAAGGTGAATTCACCCTCCGGGCCTTTCTTGCCGGGAAACTCGATCTGAGCCAGGCCGAAGCGGTAGCCGACCTCATCGCCAGCGAAAGCCGGAATCAACACAAACTGGCACTTCAACAATTGCGCGGCGGATATAGCAAAGAACTGCAGTCACTCCGACAGGCTTTGATCGATTATGTGGCGCTCATTGAACTCGAGCTTGATTTTGGTGAAGAGGATGTGGAGTTTGCCGACCGGGCCGGACTCACAAAGTTGCTGCGTTCTATCCATGGCAGGGTGCAGGAATTGTGCGCTTCGTTCAGGAGTGGCAATGCCATACGCCAGGGCATTCCGGTGGTGATAGCCGGCAAACCAAACGCCGGGAAAAGCACCTTGCTCAATGCGCTGTTGCAGGAAGAACGCGCCATAGTCAGCGATATAGCCGGCACGACGCGCGATACGATAGAAGAACGCTTTGTGTTGAATGGCTCTGTTTTTCGTCTGATTGATACGGCCGGACTGCGCGAAGGTGCCGACAAGATAGAAGCACTCGGCATCGAACGTTCACATGCCCAGATACGTCAGGCTGCTGTCGTGCTGTACCTTTTTGATATTGGTCAAACCACGCCGCAAGGACTACAGGTGGAATTGGCAGCCTTACCCGATTCGGAGGCCTGGGTGATCCCGGTGGGCAACAAATGCGATCTTTACCCCGATGCCGTGGATGGTTTCGGCAGCGTGAGAGATTTTACACCTGTTTCTGCAGCCAGGATGGAATTGTCAAACTTGCTCGAAAAACTGGCGCAGGTGCCGGCTGCACAAATGGCTTCAGGCAATAGCTTAATGGTTACCAATATCCGGCACCTGCATGCCTTGCAAGCGGGAGGGGAAGCCCTGGCAGCTGCCTTAGACGGTCTTGAAAGCGGACTTTCGGGTGAGTTGTTGGCTTTTCACCTGCGCATCGCTATCCGTGAAATCGGCAGCATTACAGGCATCATCGACAATGAGGAAGTGCTTGGGTCGATTTTCAGCCGTTTTTGTATTGGGAAGTAACCTGCAGGCGTCGTATGGCAGCCGGTTTCAAGCATTCAAAATCGGCGCTATCGTCATATCGCTGCTTTTTAAGTGGCTGGTTTGCAGCTCCGCACGGAGCTTCAGTTTGATTTCATGCGCCAATACTTCAAGCAATCGAAGCTTGGCATAGGGGCGGTGATAAATGAGGCTCACTTCGCGCACCGGATGCGGCGCACTGAAATCGTGTACCTTGCCGCGCCGCGCCGCAGGCATATCTGCCACGTATAATTCAGGAAGCAAGGTCAACCCGTCCATGCTGTCGACCATGCTCAGGAGGCTATCGAATGAATTGGGCTGGAATTGCAGGTTTTCGTCCATCGGGCGCGTCTGCAAGTCGCAGATTCGCATCACCTGCCCGGTCAGGCAATTGCCGCGCTCCAACAGCCAGATGCGTTGGTTTGCGATGTCTTTCGGACTGAGAAAGCGCGTTTCGGATGCGGCGATATCCCCATACACCATCAACTTCTCGTAATAGAGGATGTCTTCTTCCACTTCCGGCTGATTCAATGGCGTGGAAACGATGCCGGCGTCGAGCAATCCCGCCTTCAGCTGCTGCACGATATTGCCCGTGGTAATCTCCTGAATCTGCAATTGCAAACCAGGATACTTTTCCAACAATACCGGCAAGATTCGGTGCAGCAAATTACCGGCAATGGTGGGGATGATGCCCAGCTTCAGCAAACCCTCAACCCGGCCCCTGGATTCTGAGGCCAGTATCTTCAGCCTGTTCGCGTGAAAAAGCAAGGTGCGCGCCTCGGCAATGATTTCTTTCCCGCAATCCGTGGTGATGATCGGGCTGGTTTTACGGTCGAACAATACCACGCCCAACTCGTCTTCCAGCTTGCGGATCATGGTGCTCAGTGTAGCCTGGGTGATGTTGCAGGCTTCAGCGGCGCGACTGAAACTCTTCAAACGGTCAACCGCGGCGATATACTCCAGTTGTTGCAGGTTCATAACAGGCGGACTAGTTGCCTTCCAAAGAAAACCAAACTCATTGACAATGTCAATAACAGTCATAGAAACAATAGTCTTTCTCAATGTGTTAGTGTGTTGCAATTTTGTGGGAAGAAGTTCGGCCTTTTCCATGCTCCCGCTCAGTTGAACAGCTTGCCGCCGGGGGGATTACGGCAGGTTGTGGGGCATGGGAGAGGGCGAACGCAATTGTACAATCAAGCATAGCGTTATATGAAAAAACAACTCTTACTCAGTTTCCTGGCCATGTGGGGCTTACAAGCCACGGCACAGGAGAAATTAGCTGAATGTCCGATGGGGCATGGCAGCGGCTCCAAAACCGAAACCACCATCCGCCGCGACGCTGCCATGCAGATGAATGGCCTCAGCAACCGCGACTGGTGGCCGAACAAGCTGAATCTCGACGTGTTGCGCCAGAATTCGGAACTGTCCAATCCGATGGGCCCGCAGTTCAATTATCTGCAGGCATTCAACAAACTCGATTACTTCGCATTGAAGCAAGATGTAGCCAAAGTATTGACACAAAGCCAGGACTGGTGGCCGGCCGATTTCGGCAATTATGGGCCGCTCTTCATCCGCATGGCCTGGCACAGCGCCGGTACCTATCGTTCGGGGGATGGCCGCGGCGGTTCCCGCGCAGGTCAGCAGCGTTTTGCCCCGCTCAACAGCTGGCCCGATAACGCGAACCTCGACAAAGCGCGCCGTCTGCTTTGGCCTGTAAAACAGAAATACGGAAGCAGCATTTCATGGGCCGATCTCATGGTACTGGCCGGTAACGTAGCCCTCGAAAACATGGGCTTCAAGACCTTCGGTTTCTCCGGTGGCCGCGTAGATGTGTGGGAACCCGAGAAAGATGTGTACTGGGGATCTGAAACCAAGTGGCTCGACGACAAGCGCTACAGCGAAGGCCGCAAACTTGAAAACCCGCTGGCGGCCGTGCAAATGGGTTTGATTTACGTGAACCCGGAAGGCCCGAACGGCAACCCCGACCCGGTGGCAGCCGCAAAGGATATCCGCGAAACCTTCGGCCGCATGGGCATGAACGATGAAGAAACCGTGGCGCTGATAGCAGGCGGCCATACTTTCGGTAAAGCCCACGGTATCGGTCCGGCATCGCACGTTGGCAAGGAACCCGAAGCCGCTTCCATTGAAGAGCAGGGCTTTGGCTGGAAGAGCAGCTACGGCACAGGCAAAGGAAAAGACGCCATCACTTCAGGACTTGAAGTTACCTGGACGCCTACACCAACCACCTGGGGCCAGGGCTTCTTCAATATGCTGTTTGCCTACGAATGGGAACTCACCAAGAGCCCGGCCGGAGCGCATCAGTGGGTTGCGAAGACGAACGACAGCATCATTCCGGATGCCTTCGATCCGAAGAAAATGCACCGCCCCACCATGCTGACAACCGACCTTTCCATGCGTTTTGACAGCATTTACGGCCCCATTTCCCGTCGCTTCCACGAAAATCCACAGGCTTTTGAGGATGCTTTTGCCCGCGCCTGGTTCAAGCTCACGCACCGCGATATGGGTCCGCGTTCCACCTATACCGGCCCCGAAGCGCCGAAAGAAGACCTGCTGTGGCAGGATCCGATTCCGGCATTGAACCATGCCCTGGTAAACGAAAAAGACATCGCTGCCCTGAAGAAA
>JBKDBI010000003.1:0-2105 GCA_046314695.1 Bacteroidota bacterium
GCGGGTGAGTTGCACGGCTATTTTCGCCGCTTGTGCGACGAAATGGGCCAGACCTTCGTAATCGTGACCCACAATGCGGCACTGGCTGAAATGGGAGACACGGTAGTGCGCATGGCAGACGGTTTGGTTGGCAGTGTGGAATCCGTTCATGGATAAGGCAAGGGAAACCCTGCAAACCCATTGGGGTTACGACGACTTCAGGCCCGGACAAGCTGAAGTTATTCAGGCTGCGCTCGAAGGAAGCGATGTATTTGCGCTCATGGCTACCGGCGCCGGAAAGTCCGTATGCTACCAGGTTCCGGCGTTGCTTCTGCCTGGTTTAACCCTGATCATTTCGCCCCTGATTGCCCTGATGAAAGATCAGGTGGAAGGCTTGCGCCGGCGCGGTATCGCCTCCGGCGCATTGACCGGTCACCATACCCGACGGGAACAGGATGCCATGCTCGGAATGGCCCGCGATGGAGCATTCAAAATGCTCTATCTGTCGCCTGAAAAACTGGCTGGTTCCCATTTTCGTGAATGGCTTCCGCATTTGCCCATCCAGATGATTGTGTCAGACGAAGCCCATTGTGTGAGCCAATGGGGGTACGATTTCCGGCCTTCCTATCTGCAAATACCCGAAGTAGCCGAAGCTGTTCCGCATGCCAGACGCCTGGCTTTGACAGCCTCTGCCACGCCCAGGGCGGCTGCCGATATCATCGAAAAACTGGCCCTGCGCAATCCGTTTAGATTCAATACCGGTTTCGATCGGCCGAATCTGCATCTTTCCGTAAGACATGTGGAATCGAAACCGGCCTGGATCACAGAACACCTCGCCAAACTTCGCTCCACCGGCATTGTATATGCCCCGACACGCCGCGAAACACTTGAAACGGCCAGGGCCATCAGCGGGGTAGGAGGCAGTGCCGACTTTTACCATGCAGGGCTTGAAATCCAGGCCCGCGAGCGCAAACAACGCGACTGGACCGAAGGGCGAACGCGGTGTATGGTGAGTACCAATGCCTTCGGTATGGGCATCGATAAGGCCGATGTGCGCTATGTTGTCCACCAACGCCTTCCCGTGTCGCTGGAAGCGTATTACCAGGAGGCAGGCCGTGCAGGGCGCGATGGAAAGAAGTCTACCGCCGTGGCACTTTGGTACCCGCAAGATGAAACGCACATGCGCGAAAGGTTGGAGGAAGGCTTCCCTTCAGATGAAGAGGTACAGCGCGTGTATTCCGCCCTCATGCACCATTTTGCCTTGCCGATTGGCAGCGGGGCGGAACGTTTCTTTCCCTTCGATGCTGATGCTTTTGCCCAGGCTTTCCGCATTCATACCGGCCTGCTGCACAACGCCTTGGGTATACTCGAATTGTCCGGTTTGCTCAAGGTGAACGATGCCGTGCGCATTCAGGCGCGTGTGCGGATTTTGGGAGATTATGCCGGCATCTACGAATTCAAGGTATACCATCCGCAATACGACGATGTCATCAATGCCATGTTGCGCTTGCTTCCGGGCGTATTCGACCACTATGTTCCGGTGAATGAAAAGAAACTGGCCATGCTGCTCGCGCGGCCCGAACCGGATGTGGTGCGGCAATTGGTTGAGCTCGACAATATGGAGCAAATCGATTACCTGCCCGAACGGAACAAACCCGGTATCACCTTGCTGCGCGACCATGAGATGCCCTTGCGCCTGGACAAATCACGCATCGCGGCGATACGCAATAACAGGCTGGAGGCATTGCAAGCGGTATTTGATTACGTGCATACACCCGGCTGTCGGATGCAGTTCCTGAGGCGCTATTTTGGCGAAATGCATGCCGGTCCATGTGGCCATTGCGATCGCTGTACCGAAGCAGCCGGCAAGGAACAGGAGGGAGGCGATACCCGTGCTTTGCGCCTGGCTGAATGTTTGCGGCAGGCAGGATCGCTGTCGCCTTCCGCTTTGATGGAACAAGCAGGTGTGGAAGATGAAGATTTCTTCCGACAGGTTGTGAAAGAATGGATGCAGCGCGGGCTGGTGTCTTTGAACGAAATTGGCTGCTTGAAATGGAAGGGAAGCGCATCCGCCTGACGGTAATCAACGATCTGTCTGCCGACCAGCGCATGCTGCGTATTTGCGG
>JBKDBI010000004.1:0-3819 GCA_046314695.1 Bacteroidota bacterium
AGGGGATTCATATACCGAGAACGGGCGTCTGGTGTTCACTGAGCGCTACCATATCCGCCGCGGGCATTGTTGCGGCAGCGGATGCCGGCATTGCCCCTTCCTGCCCCGGCATCAGAAATTCAACCAGAAGCTGGATCCGAAAGTGTTGCAGCTGCTGGCAGCCGAAAACAAGGCAGACAAGGGCCGCTGATCCGCGCCTGCAACCGGCCAATCGCGTCTGTTTGCCGGACAGGCCGCTTATCCGTTGGGGTATCCCATCCGGAGATTGTTTTTACCATCTTTGTATGCCATCCCTAAAGCCTTGTCGTTGTCCGATTCAGATTTGATTCCACCGCCCGAGGGCCTGCGCAGCGAAGAAGCGGCGCAACGGCTCCACCGTTTTGGTTTTAACGAACTTCCATCTGCCAGACCGAAAAGTTTCATGCGCATTGCCTGGGAAGGGGTGCAGGAACCGATGTTCCTGCTGCTGTTGGCCTGCGGAAGTCTTTACTGGGTGCTGGGCGATTACCGGGAAGGTGCCATCCTTATGGGATGGGTGCTGGTCATCCTCTTTATCACTTTTTTTCAGCACCGTAAAACCGAAAAGTCCCTCGAAGCCTTGCGCCGCCTTTCGGCTCCAAGGGCACTGGTGGTGCGCGATGGAATGGAAATGCGCATTTCCGGTCGCGAAGTGGTGCCCGGTGACTTGCTCATCCTGCTTGAAGGTGACCGGGTGCCGGCCGATGCGCGCTTGCTCGAAAGTCGGAACCTGATGGTAGACGAAGCCCTGCTGACCGGTGAGTCGGCCTCTGTGCGCAAAGATGAGGCTACAGCAGACCTGTCCTGCTTGTATTCCGGTACCCTGGTTGTTGCAGGCAGTGGCCGAGCCATCGCAACAGCCACCGGCCTGCAGACGCGGTTCGGGGAAATAGGTGCTTCGCTGCAGTCCATCGACAAAATGCCCACCCGCTTACAGCGCGACATGAAAAGATTCATCCGCATGCTGTTCATAGCCGGGGCATTTATCAGTCTGGGCGTCACGGTTGCGTTTTACCTGACCCGCGGGAACTTCATCGCATCCCTGCTCAATGGCCTTGCCGCTTCCATGGCCTTGCTTCCGGAAGAGTTTCCGGTGGTATTGACCATCTTCATGGCCCTGGGCGCATGGCGACTGACGCGCAACAAAGTGCTGACGCGCACACCCGCAGCGATAGAAACCCTCGGCGCTGCTACGGTTTTGTGCAGCGATAAGACAGGAACCATTACCTGCAACCGCATGGAAGTGGCTGTTTTGTATTGCGGCGGGAAAATGCTCGGGGCCGAAGAAATCCATGCCGGGAATCCAATGGCAGTCGGGCTCTCGCGTGTGTTGCACCTGGCCTCCGGAATCCCTGCCATGGATCCGATGGAGAAAGCCCTGGCCGACTTGTGCCAGCGTTTGTCGGGTGCACTGCCAAATCAGGAATGCCTGCAGGAATATCCGCTGTCGCGCGAGCTGTTCGCCATGACGCGTGTTGTGAAGTCTGCAGACGAAGAACCCAAGGCTTATTGCAAAGGCGCGCCCGAGGCCGTTTTTTCTTTGTGTGCGCTGGATGAGACAGAAGCCCGGCCCTACCTGGCTGAAGTTCAGGCGCTGGCAGCCAAAGGATACAGGGTCTTGGCTGCTGCGCTCGCAGACTGTTCAGCCGTTGCACTTCCCGCCGATCAACATGGTTTTGCTTTTCGCCTGGCGGGGCTGGTAGCCTTTGAAGACCCTATCCGCCCGGAAGTGCCGGATGCCATCGCCGCTTGCCGCCAAGCCGGAATCAAGGTAATCATGATAACCGGTGATTATCCTGAAACTGCCCGGACCATAGCCGCCAAGGCAGGATTGGAACAGGCAGAGGAAGTTATTACAGGCAAGGAACTCCAGGCCATGTCGTTGGCAGCACTGCAGCTGAAAATCCAAACCGTGCGGGTATTCGCCCGCATCGTACCCGAACAAAAGCTGCAGATTATACAGGCATTGAAAGCCAATGGCGAAACGGTAGCCATGACCGGCGACGGGGTAAACGATGCTCCGGCCCTGAAAGCGGCCGATATCGGCGTGGCCATGGGACTCAAAGGCACGGACGTGGCGCGTGAAGCCGCATCCCTGGTGCTGTTAGACGATAATTTTGCCACCATCGTGGCAGCAGTGCGCTCCGGCAGGAGAATCTTCGACAACCTGCAAAAAGCCATGACCTATATCCTGGCTATTCACCTGCCCATCATCGGCCTGGTCATGCTCCCGGCATTTATACCGGCCTGGCCAATCATGCTCATGCCCCTGCACATCGTGTTTATGGAGCTGATCATCGACCCGGTGAGTTCCATTGCCTTTGAATCGCAGCCCGAGGAAGCTGACATCATGCAGCGGCCTCCGAGAAAGCAGTACAGCGGATTCTTTGGCTGGCGAAATATGGCCTACAGCATGTTGGAAGGCATGCTGCTTCTGGGTATGGCTGTCGGCGTCTACAGCCTGGCCCTCGGAGCTGGGCGCAGCGATGGACAGGTTCGCGCATTGACGTTTTGTGCACTGATTCTCGGCAACCTTACCCTGGTGCTGGCCTCGCTGTCGCGCAATGCCCGGATAGACCAGGTATTGCGGTCTGGAAACCGGGCCTTTATGGTCATCGCTCTTGCCGCGCTGCTGGCATTGGGCACAGCGCTCCTGATTCCCTGGGCGCGTGGCATTTTTGGATTTGAATTGCCTGCGGCCGGCGATTTCATCTGGCCCTTATTTGGAGTACTTGCGCTGTTCGCCTCCCTGCTGCTCTTGAAGAAAATGCGGTTTGGGAAGCAGGGCTGAATGCAATGCGTGAGGCTACTTCTTCCTGCCTGCAGACCGGTTCAAAAAGACCGGATGGCCCTGTAAGTAATGTTCCGGGTGCTCTTGTAGTTCTCGCTGGGAGTGCCGTAATCAAACTTCATTGTCAGGGCAAAATAAGGGCCCTTATTCCAGTCTATGGTTGAGAAGGAACCTGCAACCACCGTTCCACCTCCGATCTCCATTGTAACAAGTCCGTTGGCATTGCTCATCGGCGCAAGGGTTTCCATGTAAACCGCTGTGCCGGTTACAGAGCCTTTCAGCAGGCTGATCCGCATGCCGATGGTCTGGTTGATTACCAGCTGTCCGCCGGAATTGCGGTTGACAAAGGTAGGACCAGGCTCCGCCCTTTGTCCGGAGCACAGCACGCGTGACAGCATTCCAGGGATACCGGTTGGCAGCGCTCAATCGGACGGCTTGCCTTCCGCTGGTTCGATCGCCCTGGCCAACAGCCTGATGATCGGATTAAAACCCCGCTTCCATCCACCCCAATGCGCATCCTTCAAGACCCGGATTTTCGCTACGCGCATCCAATTACGCGGCTGTGTGCGCCGGTTCAGCCGGCCTTGTTCCGCCAGTTCAAACCATTGTATCCAACCCTGTTCATAACCCGGATGCCCGGGTTCGAGTACCACGCGAAAACGAATCAGCCCGGTACCGGGATTGAAATAGCGGTGCAGCGTGCCGGGTGCGATGCTGTGGCTATCGCCCGGACGGAGCATGCGCAGGTCGTGCCCCTTTTGCAGGTAGGCCAGTGTGCCTTCCACAGGTAGCAAGGTCTTGATGAATTGCTTGTGGAAATGAAAGCCACAGGTACCACCCGGAGCCATGCGGAATTCCAGCTCCGTGATACCCTCACCGCCGGTATCAGCGGAACGGATGATGCGGAGCTCGTCTCCACCGGGATGCTGCCGGATTGTGGTCATGGTCGATTTTGTTGCAGGCAAATTCCACAATTGACCTTACTTGGGAAAACCTATGTGCGTTAAAGT
>JBKDBI010000005.1:0-2435 GCA_046314695.1 Bacteroidota bacterium
GAGCATCGGCCCTCATGGCCGCCATCTTCTGCTCTGGATTTAATCCGTAGAAACGGAGGCCGGCCACGAGGGCCGACGGTACTAATCAAAAATCCGCAGCACACTTGCCGCTTTCCATTGGCATTCCTGCCATTCCTTTGCCCCGTCGCTGTCCCAGGTGATGGCACCGCCGGTATGATAGGCCATACGCTGTGTCTGGCTGTCGTATTGCAAGGTTCGGATGACCACATTGAGGTCGAAATCGCCGTCGGGGTCGCAATATCCGAGGCTGCCGCTGTATAAACCGCGGCGGAAGTTTTCATAGTCTTCTATGTGCTTCATCACTTCCACCTTGGGTGCGCCGGTCATGCTTCCCATGGGAAAGGCCGCCCGTATCATGTCGGCCGGGCGAATGCCGGGTTTGGGCAAGCCGGTTACCGTTGAGATGAGCTGGTGTACCTGGGCGAAACTGTGTACGCCGAATAACTCCGGCACCTGCACGCTGCCGGGCAGGCAGGTACGGCTGAGATCGTTGCGCACCAGGTCTACGATCATGACGTTTTCGGCGCGGTTTTTCGGATCGGCTGCCAGTGCTTCCCGCAGGCGTACATCTTCTTCCGCGTCGGGATGCCGCGGCGCTGTTCCTTTGATGGGTTGCGAGATCAGCCGCCCGTTGCGAAGGCAGAGAAATCGTTCCGGGCTGGCGCAAATAGCCGTTCCTGAGCCCCAACGGTACAAGGCGGCAAAGGGGGCAGGCGCCCGTTGGTACATGCGTTGCCACAAGGCCGCAAGGTCGGGGCTTACTCCTTGAGCCCTGAACTCCACGCAGTGGTTCATCTCGTAATACGTGCCGGCCGCTATGTCTTCCCGTATCTGCTCAATCCGCTCCAGATAAGCACTTTCCGATTCTGCGGGTTGGAATACGGGGGCATCTACCACCACAGCCCCTTCCACGACCGCAGGCAGGTCAAAGTTGCGTGTTCCGTATACCTGCAATACATCGGGTTCTTTGCGCGTGACGGCACAGACAATTTCGGGTTGAAACCAGGCCAGATCCGGCCAGGAAACCCAGGCAGGATGGCGGCTTTCCAAGGCTTCGGTGGCGTTCTTCAGGTCGTAACCCAGGTGTCCGAACCACCATCCTCCGCTGTTCCAGGCTTCCTGCAACCGCGGAAAAGCCTGTGGACCTGCCTGAAGTTCCAGGAAATCCCGTTTGCCGAATGCCGCGAGCAGCAGGTACTTTCCGTAGGGATCGTTGCCCTTGTGGCCGCCGAGCAGCACGGCATGGGTTTCCTGCAGGGCGCGCCGGGCCAGCCGCGCTGTGGTTTCCTCCAGGCTTTCAATCGGTATGCGCAGCTCAGGCTTCATGCGGATGGAACCATTGGTATACTTTCTCGGCTTTGGC
This sequence comes from Bacteroidota bacterium, assembly GCA_046314695.1. Taxonomy (GTDB): domain Bacteria; phylum Bacteroidota; class Bacteroidia; order NS11-12g; family UBA955; genus REEB481. Next base: position 1,385 of record JBKDBI010000005.1, read on the forward strand.
CGGCCCGATTTCTGCGGCCAATGCTTGTAGAGCCGCTTCCTTCACCCCTTTTACACTGCGGAAAGCAAGCAGCAATTGCCGCGCGGTTTCCTCACCGATGCCGGGAATATGCGTTAACTCCGTGCCCAGGGTTGCCTTGTCGCGTTTCTTGCGGTGATGCGTGATGCCAAAGCGATGCGCTTCGTCGCGCATGTGTTGGATAACCTTCAGGGTTTCGCTTTTCTTATCGATGTACAGGGGCAATGGATCATCCGGGTAATAGATTTCCTCGAGGCGCTTGGCAATGCCGATAACCGCAAATTTGCCGTACATGCCGATGGCTTTCAGCGCTTCGACGGCAGAACTGAGCTGGCCCTTGCCGCCATCCACCACCAGGAGTTGCGGAAGGGGTTTCTCTTCATCGCGAAGGCGGGAATAGCGCCGGGTAATCACTTCGCGCATGGTCGCAAAATCGTCCGGTCCTTCCACGGTGCGCACGTTGAAATGCCGGTATTCGCTGCGGGCCGGTTTGCCTTCCTTGAAAACCACACAAGCCGAAACGGCATGCTCACCGTGGAAGTTGGAGTTATCGAAACACTCAATATGCACAGGCTGTTCGCTGAGGCGCAGGTCTTCCTTCATACGGTCCATCAAACGGTTCACGCGCAGGGCCGGGTCGAGTTTTTCGTATTGGGCGGTTTTTTCCCGCTTGAAGAGGAGGGAATTGCGCAGGCTCAGATCGAGGATCTTCTTTTTGTCGCCCGCTTTGGGAACGGAAAATTGTATCCGTTCATCGTTCCAATCCGGCGGGATTTCGCTGACAATGACTTCGCGTGAACCCTTATCGGCCGGGTCAGACATTTCGGCCAGGTCAGCCAGCAGGAGATCGGTATCCGGTTCGTCCATCCGTTTGCGATATTCCAGGTTGCGGCTTCCGACAATCATACCCTGGCTGATGCGCATGTGGTTCACGAAAGCCTGGGTATCGGTGCTTGAAATTGTGCACACTTCCAGGTTATCTGCCTGCAGGTTTACCACCATGCTTTTGGCCTGGAACTTTTCAATCAACGAT
>JBKDBI010000006.1:0-5152 GCA_046314695.1 Bacteroidota bacterium
CCGCACGGCGCCCTAGACCACCTCGCCCATCTGCAACCCTTGCGACCAGGCCCCTTGCTGGGCTTCGTCGCGCTTTACCTTGCGGCCATCGCGCTCTGTGCTGTGGTCTGGATATGGGATGCCGATCTGGCCCTGCTCTTCTTCCTCGCCTATACCGCCTGGCATTTCGGGCAGGCCGACCTGCGCGAAGCGGGCCTGCGCACCACAACGACAGCATTCCTTTGGGGGCTCAGCCTGCTCGGTATCATCCTCCTGCCGCATGCTGACGAAGCCGCTGCCATCATCCGGTCGATCGGCGCGACGCATTGCGCCGGCATTTTCAGCGACATCGGACAATGGAAAAGCGGAACGGCCATCCTGATACCGGGTTTCCTGGGTTTGGCTGTCGCCGCTCTTGCTCCGGCACGTCGCATCCTGCTGCCCGCCCTGCTCACCCTCCTGGCCGGTACCCAATTGCCGCTCCTGCAGGCTTTTGCGGTTTATTTCATCGCCCAGCACAGCCTGAACGGCTGGAAACATTTACAATCGCATCTGGAACTGACCTCCACCCGCATGTGGCTGCACGCGCTGCCCTTCACACTCGGCGCCCTTTTCCTCGGCGTAGCCTCCTTCCTGTGGCTGCAAACCCCGCCGGTCGGACTTTTCTTCATCGCCCTTTCCTGCCTGAGCTTCCCGCATGTGCTGGCCATGGACCGGTTTTATATAAAATCATGGAACCAACGGCTATGAACATGACGCTGCTATGCAGCTCGAATATGGTGTATACGCGGGCTTATTGAGGCTCATAGCATTGCACGTTCCCTGCCGCACAGCGGCGCCACACCACTAGCCGCACAGCGGCGACATATTACTAGCCGCATAGCGGCGACATATCCATACCCGCACAGCGGTGGCACAGCGCTTCAACCCAACTTACTTCTCCTTCTTCCTGAACCCCAGGCTCACCCCGTTGATGCAATAGCGCAGGCCCGTCGGCTGATTATAACCATCGTTGAACACATGGCCCAGGTGACCGCCGCAACGCGAACAAACCACTTCCGTCCGCGTCATGCCGTGGCTGGTATCGAGTATTTCCTTGATACGGCTTTTGTCGATGCCTTGATAAAAGCTCGGCCAGCCGCAACCCGCGTCGAACTTGGTTTCGCTGTGGAACAACTCCTGTCCGCAACCCTTGCACACATACGTACCGCTGTCCCAAAAAGTTTCATATTCACTCGTGAAAGGCCTCTCGGTTCCCTTTTCGCGCAACACACGGTAAGCCGCTTCGCCCAGCTGCGCGCGCCATTCCTCTTCCGATTTCTGAACTTCAAACGTGTCTTTCATATCCAATTCCTGAACTACAGGCACCTGGTTCCGCAAACCATTGCAAGATCCGAGAAGCAGCACCAGGTAGAGCAGGTTTTTCATGCGTCTTACTAACAAGCTTCGCTGCCCGAATGTTCGGCCAGGGTCTTAGGGGCGTGCCCAGCCTGCGGCGTGGGCCGGGCTATCCGTTGCAAGTCCTCGGCCCTTCATGCTTCAGGGCCTCCGGGCTTTCCACTCCTATCCCTCACGCTCGGTTCTCCGGCCGGAAAACAAGGACTGGTTTGAGGTTCCGCCGCCGCTCAAGCCCGCTGCGGTGCCCGTCCGTTCACCACCCGGATATTGAATTCACCATGGCCCAGTGCGCCGTAGATCTGCAACCACAAAGGCAGGTACATCTCCAACCCGCGCGCCGCCTTGATATCGCCCAAATCCAGGATATCCTCCGCTTTCCAGCCCAGGGGTTCGAGCAGGCTGCGCCGCACTTCTTCCTTCGCGCCGCTGTCGTTGCCGCAGCAAAACACGGTATGCCTTTCGCCTTGCAGCAGCCCCGGGTTCACCATCAGGCCGCACCACATGGTATTCCATACCTTCACAAACAGCGTCTCAGGCAAGGCGCGCTGCAGTTGTTCGGCCAGCGAATCGTCGTTGCAGACCGTCAGCCGGGGCGGAAATCCATGCGAGAAATCGAGCGGATTGGAAAGGTCGGCGACAATCTTGCCGCGCATGGGCGTTTTGCCCGCCATGTTCATCACCTCCAGGGCCACATTGCCGGGAGTGCAATTGAGCACCAATCCGGCGCGCGCGGCAGCACCCGCATAGTCGTCTTGCGAGGCGGTTCCGCCGGTGGCCGCCACCCACTCCGCAGCCTTCGGATTGTCTTTCGTGCGCGAACCCAGGCACACATCGTGACCGGCCGCTGCCAAGGCTGAGGCCAGGGTTCTTCCCACCTGACCGGTTCCAAATACCGCTATTTGCATGATCTTCGTTTTGAGTAACCGAAAGTAGGTGTTCCCAAAACAAAAAACACCGAAACAATGGGTTGCCTCGGTGTTTTTTGTGCAGGTTGAGTGCGCTTATTGCTGTTTCAGCAGCCGAATGCTTTCCTCTTCAGCGCCGGCCCGGATGTGCAGGATATACACGCCGGGCGACAAGCCGGATGTCGGAATTTCAAAGTGGTGCGGACCTTTCGCCATTTGGCCGCGGGCGAGGGTTCCAAGCAGCCGGCCGTTGATGTCGCGCAGGGTGATTTCTACCGCTGCCGCCTGAAGGAGCTGCAGTTTCATCCGGGAAGCGCCGGCGGTCGGGTTCGGATAGACCACGGCGCGGAAAGCCCCGTTATCCGGCAATGCCACCCGGCTCTGCATGGCCACGCGAATGCCTACCGAGTCCCACTCGGCACAACCATAGGCGCCGCGGGTATGCAGGTAAACCTTGTAGTTTCCTTCCTGGTCGTAACGGCGGGTGAAGCTGCGGACCGAAGTTGTGTCTCCTGCCATAGCGCTTCGGTACCAGAGGTGTGAAGTTGCGCTGCCCGCACTGAAGCGGAACTCGAGCGTGCTGCCCGGCTGAACCAGCGTATCCCGCATCAGGATGGCGGCGCTAAGGGGCTGTCTGATCCAGATTTCGGTCGTGGCGCTATCGGCAGCACAGCGGTTGAAAACATACAAACGCGCTTTGTAGCGGCCGGGCTGCTGATAGGTATGGAAAATATGCGGGAAGCTAAAGCCGGTATACACCAGGCGTTCCCCGTCGCCGTAGTCGATGATGGTGCTGTCGGCGCCCATCGTGAAGTTGTCGAACATCACCGAATCGCCGAAACATACTTCATACGGCATGGCGTAGAAGCGGGGCATGGGAGCCACATTGGCACCCGTCTGGAATGGACGAACAGATGTCTCTGTTATGCCGCAGCTATTGGTTACCGCGTGGAGCACACTGTGCCAACCGGGTTTGCTGAACACGTGTGCGGGCTTTTCATCGGTCGAGGTGCTTCCATCGCCAAAGTCCCAGAAATGGGTAACCGGATTGCCGGCATTGGCACTGGTGTTTCCGTTCAGCTTCAGGGTGTCGCGGTAACATGTTGGACCCGACCAAGGCAAATAGCTCTCTACAAAGAAATCTGCAGAAGGGTTCGCGCGGCTGCTCACGAACACCATACGGCTCGCGCTGCTCGCCGCACCACAATCGGGTATGCGGTGCAAGGTTACCATGAAAGCAGTATCCCGCGCAGGAACCCGATACACCACCTGATCGGTATCGTTGAATGTCTGACCGTTGATTTCCCAGTTCCAGCTCACGCTTGTACCATACTCGTATGGTGCGTTGAACCGTATTACACCGCCCGGGCATACGTAGCCGGAAACCGGTGTGGTCTGAATGTTCACAGGCAAACCGGAAAAGACACTGCTGCTGCGGATATACACCCAATTCACCACGCTGTCTTTCGCTCCGCAGCTGTTTTCCTGAACGAACCAAACGCGGTAATTCCCGGTATCGGCGAATGCAAGCGCGGTATCCTTGGCCCTCAAAACCCGGCCGTCGCTGATGCGCCAGTAGACCTTGCTTCCGGCTCCAAGGGTTGAATAAACCTGCAACTTCACCGGCTGGTTCACGCAATTGGCCACCACATACGAACCACCGAGCATTTTATACGGAGACAGCGAAGGCATGGGCAACTCCAGCTTGTCTCTGCTGATCTGAATAAGCGAGCTTGTTGAATCCACTTTGTTGCCCCGGTAAGCGTACAGCTTAATAGTATAACTTCCGGTATCGGTGTATGAATGGTACACCCATTCATCTTCTGCTGTGCTGCGCGAACCGTCTCCAAAATCCCATTCCAGCCGGGTATAATGCTCGGAAAATTGCATCAATTCTACTGGGGTGTTCGGGCAAAACACCCGGCCGTTGACAGCGAAATCGGCTTCCGGTTCCAGGCTGGCACTGTCTGTCACAACAATCTGCTGGGTATGCTCTGCTGAGTCGCCACAGCCGCTGTACACCACCAGGCGCACATCGTAGATGCCGGCAGCTGCGTAAGCATGGCGCGGATGCAATATGGGCGAAGCCTTCCCGTCGCCGAAAGTCCATTGCTGGCTCTCTGCATTGTTGGAATAGTTTTCAAAACGCAATTCGGTGCCCGGAAAAATCACACCATAAAAATTCATATTGAAATAGGCATACGGCGGGTTCTTGATGAATACGCCTTTGCGCATTACCGATACATTAGCGCCCGAAAACGCCTGTAAAGTCACTACATAATTTCCTGCCGCAGTGTAGACATGCGTCGGGTTCGCGGCATTGCTGAGCGGACTTCCATCCCCAAAATCCCAGGAATAAGACGTTGCCCCGGTGCTTTGGTTCTGAAACCGATACACACTGTCACGACAACGCTGTTCGTTGCCCAATATGCTGAAGGCTGCCTGCTGTGCCTTCGCGGCATGGGCAAACAGGGTTAACCATAAGAGTACATGTACTTTTTTCATTGCCTTAAATTTGTCTTGCAAAACTAAAAGCAGTGGTTCGCTGGCTGTTTTGATGTTTGACAGGTTAAAACCTGCATTTTCTCAGGTTCGCGGCAACGTGCTGACAATGACGCTTGTCGCTTCATAAAAATCGCCTGTACCCGGCTTTTTTATAGCGATGCCGGCACCCGGAACCCCATTAACAGGCCGAATTCATCCTGCTGTGCGCCCGCTTCAAGCCATGTATGCTGCAGGCTGCTCACGAGCTGCAGGCAAAGCGCGTCGATCAAATCGTCGGCCTGAACGCCTTTTCCCCTGAACAATTGCAGGCCGGTCTCAAAGTGCAACAACGCTTCGGGTGCGTATTGCTGCAAACAGGCGAGGCG
>JBKDBI010000007.1:0-8468 GCA_046314695.1 Bacteroidota bacterium
GTCACCGCCATCGAATACACGGCGTATGAAGACATGGCCCTCGAGAAAATGCACGAAATCCGCGAATCGGTGTTTGCGCGTTATCCGCTCACCTGCATGCATGTGTACCACAGCCTCGGCCGCGTGGCAGTGGGTGAAATCTGCCTCTTTGTCTTCACCTCTTCCGTGCGCCGCAAAGCGGCCATGGATGCCTGCGCTGAATTGGTGGAAAGGATAAAAAACGAACTGCCGGTCTGGGGGCGCGAAATATGCGAAGACGGAGCGGACCAATGGAAAATCAATACACCGGCATGATCGACATCACCCACAAATCGCCTTCGCTGCGCAAGGCCATAGCCACCGCCACGGTGCGGGTCAGCAAACCGGAGACCATCGAAGCAGTGTTGCAACGCCGCGTGCCCAAGGGCGATGTGTTCGAGATGGCCAAAACTGCCGGACTTTTCGCTGCTAAGCGCACCCACGATATGATACCCGACTGTCACCCCTTGCCGGTCGAGTTCACGGCGGTGCGCTACAGCACCGGGCTGTTGGAGATCGGCATCGAAGTGGAAGTGCATACGGTTTACAAGACCGGCGTGGAGGTGGAAGCCATGCATGCGGCCTCGGTTGTGGCGCTCACCATCTACGACATGCTCAAGCCGATCGACCCGGAAATCAGCATCGAAGGCATCCGTCTCCTGGAAAAGACAGGCGGCAAAAGCCAGCTGCGCCGCATGGCGGAGGCCCCTGTTCCAACCCGTGTGGTGGTGTGTTCCGACAGTGTTGCTGCCGGCAAGGCTGAAGACCGTTCGGGCGGATTGGTAGCCGACAAACTGCAGGCCTGGGGACTTGCACCCGGGCAAGCGCTCTTCATTCCGGATGAACCGGAAACCATTGCGCGCACCTGCAAGGAAGCCGCCGATCAGGGCATCCGGCTCCTCGTGTTTACCGGCGGCACCGGACTTTCTCCGCGCGATCTCACACCCGAAGCTTTGGCGCCTTTGCTCGACCGCCGCATACCCGGCATCGAAGAAGCCATGCGGCAATACGGACAACAACGCACACCCTATGCCATGCTCTCGCGCAGCGTAGCCGGCATGATGGGCGAGATGCTGGTGCTCGCCTTGCCCGGCTCCACGCGCGGCGCCGCCGAAAGCCTCGACGCCATTTTCCCGGCCTTGCTGCACGTTTTCCGCGTCCGCAGCGGCGCACGGCATGAGTGAATCCGGTCATTGAGCGCAGCCCCGACTTTTTCAGTCGGGTAAATGCCCCCGAGTGAAGGAGTCGGAGCAGGTGGCTCAATTCGTATAACTCAGTTGAACTATGAACAGGTTTCCCCGACTGTAGCGAAGCGTTGGGGAAATGCGACGGGGCTGGTTTCGACGGTGCTGGTTTCGACGGGGCTCAACCACCGGCGGAGCCCCAAAACCCAAACGCACTCCGCCCATACAACCTTTGTTCCTCGGGTTGCGGATGGGGAAACAGCAGTTCAGGGCGGTGTTCTATGATGAGCAGGCCGCCGGGGCGCAACAGGGGCAGGCATAAGGCGGGCAATGCCTGCAGCCCGGGCATGTCGTAAGGCGGGTCGGCAAAGATGAGGTCGAAACTTTCGGGTTTGGCGCGGCGCAGGTAAGCGTGCACATCAGAAGCAGTCCAACTCCAATCTTCCAGCTGCCAGGCCTTGCTGAGTTGCTGGTAGAAGCGGATATTGGTCCGGTCGACATCGACAGAATGCACCTTGCAATCGCGCGAAAGGAATTCGAGGGAAACGATGCCCGAACCGCTAAAGAGGTCGAGAACCAAGGCCCCGGGCTGCAGTCGATCCTGCAGCTGCGGCAGGCCAAACAAGGCTTCGCGGGCCAGCTCGGTGGTGGGTTTTACAGTCGGCGGAAACTGCAGGTGCAGATTCTTTCCGGCCAGTTTACCTCCGCTTATGCGCATGCGATCGAACGGGCCAACAAGAACAATACCAGCGGATCGGGCGGGAAATCTTCACCGGCCAAACGGCGCAGGCCATCGAGCGGGAAAAGGCCCAGGTAGCGGAAATAGGGGCTGAAGGAAGCCAGGTTGTCCCACTCGGCCGGATCGTTCAGCAGGATTTCACAGACGGTGTCAGAGGTTTCAAGTCCGCGGTCGCGGATGGCTGCCACCACCCAATACATCAGGGCATGTTCGCTGTCGGCTTCCTGCCGCTGCAGGAATTCAATGCGCTGTTGCCGCACCATGACGAGGGTTACCCGGCCGTCGATGCGGCAGCAGAGGGCATAGGCGGGCCAGGCAGCTTGTGCGGCGCGTTCAAGCGCGGCATCGGCCAGGAGCAGGGCAGGAGGCAGGGAATGTTCGCCGGCATCGGTCTGCATGAGGTAACCGCTTGCACCCGTTTCAATGATCCGTCCGTCGGTCCATGGTAGCGCACTCACCTCGCGGAAAAGCGCGGGCACCAGCACGGCATCGGCATCCATATCAATTGAATCGGGCATGGCCGGATTGTCTTCGCCTTCGGTGATCTCGTAACGGCAGAGCTGCTTTTGCTCGTCCCACCACAAGGTGTACAACCGCTCATGCCAGTGCACATGGCGGCCGCCCGCGGCAGGAGCGCCTGTCTGGTAGAACCAGATGCGTTTGGGTGTGGCATCCTGCGACATTGCGGGGCAAAGTTAACCCAGGGTTCATTTCTTTTTCGGAGGCAGGCGTTCAAATCGCGGCATTTGCTTCACCTTTGCAGCCGTGAAAATCAGGCTCCCGCGCCTCGACTTTGGCCTCCTTGGCCGCGTATTGCGCATCGCCGCGCCCCATCGCCGCCTGCTGATTTTCTCGGCATTCCTCACGGTAATACAAGGCTTTTTGGTCGGCTTTCAGCCCTGGCTCATCCAACAGACACTCGATGGCTATGTGGCGGTGGGCGATATCCCTGGCCTGAACCGCATGGGTTTGCTGTTGCTTGCCTTGTTGCTTTTCCAGGCCGGAATCACCTTCCTCGCCGCTTACCTCACCGCACGCACAGGGCAGGAAGTGGTGCGCCTGTTGCGCCAATACGTCTACAAGCACCTCATCTCCCTGCGCATGCGTTTTTTCGACAAGACTCCGGTCGGAACCAGCGTTACACGCACCGTGAGCGATATTGAAACCATCGCAGACCTGTTTGCAGCGGGTATTATTACCATAGCCGGCGATATCTTCCAGATCCTGGTTATCCTGTTCTTTATGTTCAGCATGAACTGGAAGCTAACCCTCGTTTCGCTCAGCGTGCTGCCTTTGCTCATGTATGCCGCCCATCGCTTCCGTATTGGTGTGCGCGACAGCTTCCAGGACGTGCGCAATCAGGTGGCCAGGCTCAATGCCTTCGTGCAGGAACGCATCACCGGTATGCAGGTGGTGCAGCTCTTCAACCGCGAGGAGGCCGAATACACCCGTTTTGAAAGCATCAACCGCGCCCACCGCGATGCAAACATCCGGGGCGTCTTTTATTACGCCATTTTCTTCCCCATCGTCGAAGTCATCGTAGCACTCACGTTCGCTTTATTGGTGTGGTACGGTGGCAGTGGCATGCTCGAAGGCAAGGTCGCTTTTGGTGAACTCACAGCCTTTATCCTCTTCATCAACCTCTTCTTTCGCCCGGTGCGTGCAGTGGCCGATCGCTTCAACAATATCCAAATGGGCCTGGTGGCGGCCGACCGCATTTTTAAGCTGATCGACGAAAACCACAACCGGGAAACCGAAGGTCAGGTATCGCTCGGCAAGGCGCGTGGTGAGATCGCTTTCCGCCAGGTGCACTTTGCCTACAACGAAGGCGAAGAAGTATTGCACGGACTGGATTTTGAGCTTCCGGCAGGCAAAACACTCGCCATTGTCGGACCGACCGGGGCCGGTAAAAGCTCGGTCATATCGCTGCTCAGCAGGTTGTACGGCCACCATGCGGGCGAAATTCTACTCGATGGCTTGCCGGTCCAGGAATACAAGCTGGAAGACCTAAGGAGGAACATAGCCGTCGTGTTGCAGGATGTATTCCTGTTTTCGGGCTCGGTGGAAGAGAATATCCGCATGAAAGCGGAAGACATTGACCCGGCGCGCATTGAAGCGGTAGCCCGTGAAATCGGAGCTTACGATTTTATCGGCCGTCTGCCTGGCGGATTTGCATACAACGTCATGGAGCGCGGCTCGGCGCTGTCGGTAGGGCAGCGGCAATTGATCAGCTTTATCCGCGCATTGAGTGCAGATCCCGCGGTTATCGTGCTCGACGAAGCCACCAGCAGCGTCGATACCGAGACCGAGCAACTCATCCAGCAAGCCATCGCGCGGATGCTGCAGGGCAGAACCGGAATTGTGATTGCGCATCGGCTCAGCACCATCCGCCATGCTGATCATATCCTCGTGCTCGACCGCGGCAGGCGCGTGCAATGGGGCACACACGATGAACTGCTGGCGCAGGAAGGCTTGTATCGGGAATTGTACCAAAGCCAGTTTAAGAACCAGTCTGGCGGTGGTTGAGCCGCCTGCCCCGACTCCTTCAGTCGGGGCATTTCGACTGCCCTGCGCTTCGCTCTGGGCGCTCAATGACCGGGCAGCGGTGGTTGAGCTTGTCGAAACCTGCTCACACTGTAACTAGATCATACGCATTGATCGCGCCAGCCCGGCTTTTTTGAGTCGTTTTAACCCTCCCGCGCATTTAGACTGGTCTTCGCTGCGACCGCTCCATGACCGTGAGGTACACCAGCCCGCAAGCTTACCTTTGTGGCCACGATGATTCAGGTTTCAGCCCCTCAGCCGCTTCAGCTTCCCGGTCTTTGTGATCTGCCTTTTGCGGCGAAAAAGAAATGCTGCAAGAAGTATAAGAAGGACAAAAGGTGCAAGGATTGTCCGAAGAAGTGATGACGTTTGCTGCCTGCATGTGGTTGCGATGCGCAGCAAACTGATAGGATTTGCTGGTTGGCGCCGGAAAGGAACGCCGGTATCCAAAACGCAGACCGCTTGCTTACGGCTTGCCAGCGTGCGGAAGTATCCCGGAAATGCGTACATTTGATTTGCTAAAACCCCTATGAAAAAGCAAATCACCCTGATTGCCGGTGCGGCTGCACTGCTCGCATTGATGCCCCTGACTTCGTGCGACAAAATCAAAGACGAACTGTTCAAGGCCTTCAGCGCCAACAGCGGCTCTGTGAATTTCTCCGTTGCCATTCTCAGCGATACCACCCGCCAGGTGAAAGCCGGTGAAATGGTGCAGCAATACAATATCGATTCCATCATCAAGGCGGAGACGAGCGGTGCGTTCGGCATCGACGACATCGACCGCATCATCGTGGAAGAGGTAAAAGTGAAGGTGAACAATCCGGATGTCGACAACAACCTCGCGAATTTCCAGGACGGAACGGTAACCCTGTCTTCCAATACCAACCCGACTCCGCTCACCCTGGCAACCGGCCCGATTCCCGATGTGTATGCCGACGAAAAAGTATTGCCTGCAGTATCCGGAACCGACATCAAGAGCTACCTGAAGAGCAATACATTGACCTATACCTACAATGCCAAGCTACGCCGCGCGACCACCAAGGCGCTCGACTGCACGCTGAATGTAAAGTTTCGCATAGAGTAATATGCGGCAGCTGCGCTTGCTTATCTGCACAATTTTCGCAACAGGTCTGCTGGCCACCGGCGCTTGCGATCGCGACCCATCTTCTGCTTGGGCGAACGGTGTCTACCGCGACTATCGCGGGCTCGATGGCTGTGGTTTTCTGATTGAACTGGATAATGCCAACGATTCTGTGCCATCGCGTTTTCTGGAACCGATTAACCCCGGCAGTTTTGCGGTCCCGGTGTCTGATGGACTCAAAATACGGGTCAAATACAGGCTCCTGCGTTCAGCCTCTGTTTGCATGAAGGGCCAGGTTGCCGAAATAACGGATATCCGCAAGAGATAATCGCTGCACATTTCATGCACAGCTCAAGGAGTGAAACCTCCTTTCGGCTGTATGCTGGAACCCATCGTTGGATGGATTGCGGTTCCTGCTGTTGAAGTAGCCGGAACGCATGGCATGGGATAACTCGGCAGCCAAAACAGGTGCTTTTTGTGCATTTTTGCCTTATGCGTATCCTTCGCTTACTCGCATTCGGTTTCATGGTGCAGAGCCTCGCCGCACAGAATGGCGTGCTGGGCTGGCAGGTGAAAAACGGCTATCGCCAGGCCGATAACCAGTATTATTGGAAAAACCGCGTCCCGACGCCCGGCTACTGGCAACAGGATGTGCATTACAAAATCACGGCCCGCCTCGACGATACCGCCGAGCGCATCGATGGCCGCATGGAACTGGTGTATTGGAACAACTCGCCCGACACCCTGCGCGAGGTTTTCTTCCACCTGTACCAGAATGCTTTCCAGCCCGGATCGTACCTGAGCGATTTGTACGCATCCAACAAGACAAAACCCGAATGGGGTAAGTATGAAGCCCAAAAGCTTGGCACCCGAGTTAACAGCATCGCCTGCAGCCGCCCGGGTGATTTGATGGAAATGCGCATGCAACTCACACCGCGGCTCGACAATACCATCATGCAGGTAAGCCTGCCTGCCAATTTCAGACTGGCACCGGGCGACAGCCTGCGTTTCCATATCGAATTTAATACCTGGTTCGACCGCGGTTCCGTGCGCCGCCGCATGAAAGTGTACGATGTGGACAGCGGTTACAAGCATTTCAATACCGTTCACTGGTACCCTCGTATCAGCGTATACGACCGCAAGTTTGGCTGGGACGTGCAACAACACATGGAACACGAGTTCTACGGCGACTTCGGAACTTTCGACGTTGAACTCGACCTGCCCGCCCACTACGTAACCGAAGCCACCGGAACATTGCTCAATCCGGAACAGGTGTACAAGGATGGCTGGCGCGAAAAAATAGACATGGCCAATTTCAAGACGCCCGAACAGGCGGCTAAGGCGCCATTGCTGCTCGCCAATCCGCGCGAACGCCGCTTCTGGCGCTGGCATGCCGAAAACGTGCACGATTTTGCCTGGACTTCAGACCCGACCTACCGGGTGATGGAAGTGAAGTGGAACGACATTTCCTGCATTGCCATCGCAGAACAACAGCATGCTCCGAAATGGCAACCGACCGCCGAATTCGTGGCCTTTGTGGTGCGCACCTATTCAACAGATTTCGGTCACTATGCCTATCCAAAAATGGTGGCAGCCGATGCCCGCGACGGCATGGAATATCCGATGCTGACACTCGACGGTGGCGAATGGCCATCGCATCAGGGACTCATTGCGCACGAAGTCGGGCACAACTGGTTCTTCGGCATGATTGGCAACAACGAAACCTACCGCGCCAGTCTGGACGAAGGTTTCACGCAATTCCTCACCAGCTGGTGCCTCCGCAGGTACCGCAACGAGTTCCGGCATCCGAACAATATCGACGACGGAACGGTTTACGGCCGTTACCTCTACGATGCGATGGACCGCACCGACCCGATCCTCAATACCCACAGCGACGACTTCCACGGTGCCTTGGGCCACGGCGGCGGATACAGCCATGTGTACATGAAAACAGCCACCATGCTCTATAACCTGGAGTATGTGCTTGGTCACGACACTTTCGTCGGAGCGATGCGGTTCTATTTCAACCGCTGGAAAATCGGGCATCCATACGTGGAAGACTTCCGTCAGGCCGTCCACGACTATACCCGCCGCGACCTGGTATGGTTCTTCGACCAATGGTTTGAAACCACCAAGGTCTGCGATTATGGAATCCGGAAAGTGAAGAAAACCGGTGAAGACCGCTATGCCATCACCCTGCGCCGCAAGGAAGAAATGCAGATGCCCATCGATTTGCTGGTGCAGGACAAGAAGGGCAACAGTCAGATGTACCTGATACCCAATACCTACAGGTACAAAACCATCCATGCCGGATTGCGTGCCAAGCTCATGCCTTACGAATGGTCATTGCCCGGCACGGTTCCGATCAACCGGGCAACTCCCTGGATCGGCTGGAGCAATATCCGCCGCGACTATACCCTGGAGGTGGAAGCCAAAGGCGGCATCGAACAGGTGGTGATCGACCCCTCGCAGCGCCTTGCCGATGTGTACCAACTCGACAACAGGCTGAAAGACCGTTGCCGCCGGATGAAACCTTTATACTGGCAAAAGAGTGGAGACATGCACCGCTATGTCTGGCGCATTAATCCGGACCTCTGGTATAACGCCACGGACCAGTTGAAGGCAGGTATTTCTTTCACCGGCAACTACGCCCAGCGCAAGCACCGCATCGATGCATTTGCCTGGGTAAATACGCGCCCCATGTTCAATCCCGGGGCTGAGGATCCATGGCGCAGCACGTATTCTTTTTCGTTCAACTATACCAACCGGGTGGCCCGGCTTTTCGAATACAACCTGCGGCACGAATGGCTCGACGGATTGATTTCTTCGGAAGCCGGAATCTCCAAACGTTGGGGCAGCAACCGGGCCTATGCGAACTACCGCTTCATGCAGCGCCGCGATT
>JBKDBI010000008.1:0-3959 GCA_046314695.1 Bacteroidota bacterium
ATGGGCGTAAAAGACATCGCGGTAAGTTCAGGCAGCGCCTGCACCAGCGCCAGCCTGGAGCCCAGCTATGTGCTCAAGAACCTCGGCCTCGACGACGAGCTTGCGCACAGCAGCCTCCGCTTCGGTCTCAGCCGCTTCACGACAGACGAAGAAATCGACTTCACCATCAACTGCGTGAAAACGGCCGTTACCCGCCTTCGCGACATGAGTCCCCTCTGGGAAATGTTCAAGGAAGGCATCGACCTCAAATCGGTCCAGTGGCAGGAGCATTGATCCCAAACCAAACCGTGTATACATTGTTTAGAACTTGTCTAAACTGTAACTTTGTAATTCAATAAAATCAATCCATAACAACCCATGGCATATTCAGAAAAAGTAATCGACCACTACAGCAATCCGAGGAATATCGGTACCCTTGACAAGAACAGCAAGAACGTAGGTACCGGACTCGTTGGCGCACCTGAGTGTGGCGACGTGATGCGCCTGCAGATTCAGGTGAACGAAGAAACCGGCGTGATTGAAGAAGCCAAATTCAAAACCTTTGGCTGCGGTTCTGCGATCGCCTCTTCTTCGTTGGCCACCGAATGGCTGAAAGGCAAGCGCATCGACGAAGCCCTGACCATCGACAACATGGACATCGTGGAAGAGCTGGCTCTGCCTCCGGTGAAAATTCACTGCAGTGTACTGGCAGAAGACGCTATCCGCGCTGCCATCAACGATTACCGCGTTAAACAGGGACTCGAACCCATTCCGCAGGAAAAATCCATCCACTGATGATTGGCACCGACGCAGATATCCGGATCAGCGAAAAAGCCCTGGTGAAGGTGCATGACCTCATGCGCGACGCCGGGATCAGCGCTTCCGATTATTTCCTCCGCGTCAGTGTGAAAGGTGGAGGATGTTCAGGTTTGACCTATAACCTCGATTTCGACAACGAAGCCAAAACGGGCGATATGGAATTTCAGGCCAGCGATGTGAAGATTGTCTGCGATATGAAAAGCTTCTTGTACCTCTGTGGTACAGAGCTAGATTTCAGCGACGGTTTGAACGGAAAAGGCTTTAGTTTCATCAATCCGAATGCAGCCCGCACCTGCGGCTGCGGAGAGAGCTTTGCAGTGTAATACTGCAGATTTGCGGCGCCTGTAAGGGGGATTCAGGCCCGTATGAAACGGTGATGCCACAAGCGTCGCCGTTTCTTTTTTGGTACCTGTTCCCTCGCCCGTCCCGCTTGGGTTCTGCGGTGTAAATTTGCGCCCGATTAGATTATGTCTTACCCCTTTCAGGAGATAGAAAGCCGCTGGCAGGAAAATTGGCGTTCCCAAGGATTGTACAAGGTAGCGCGCGATGAAAACCGGCCCAAGTATTATGTGCTCGATATGTTTCCCTACCCCTCCGGCGCCGGTTTGCACGTGGGCCATCCTTTGGGTTATATCGCCAGCGACATTGTGTCGCGTTACAAGCGCCTTTGCGGTTACAACGTGCTGCATCCGATGGGATACGACGCTTTCGGCCTGCCGGCAGAACAGTACGCCATTCAAACCGGTCAGCACCCCGCTGTAACAACGGCGGCCAATATCAAGCGCTTCCGCGAGCAGCTCGATCGCATGGGCTTCTGCTACGACTGGAGCCGGGAAGTGCGCACCTGCGACCCGGATTACTATCGTTGGACGCAGTGGATTTTTTCGCTCTTCTTCACGCACTGGTACGACAAATCGAGCCGCAAAGCGCAGCCCGTGGAAACCCTGCTGGCCCATTTTGAGAAAACCGGTAGCAGCGGTCTGGATGCACATTGCGCTCCACACTCCGCGTTTACCGCCAGCGAATGGACCGCTTTCAGCCCTCTTGAAAAGGAAAAAATCCTGAACCATTACCGCCTGGCTTTCATCGACGAAACCACCGTAAACTGGTGCGCCGAGCTGGGAACCGTATTGGCCAACGAAGAAGTAATCAACGGCAAGAGCGAACGCGGAGGGTTTCCCGTGGAACGCAAGAAAATGAAACAGTGGTCGCTTCGTATCACCGCGTACGCAGACCGTTTGCTGGAAGGGCTCGAACGCATCGATTGGGCCGATTCCATCAAAGAAATTCAGCGCAACTGGATTGGCCGCAGCGAAGGCGCAGAGGTCGACTTTGTGAGCGATCCCAACGGCGAACAGCGAACCCTGCGGGTTTTCACCACACGTCCGGATACGCTCTTTGGTGCTACTTTCATGGTGCTCGCTCCGGAATACGAAGGCCTCGCCGGCTTCTGTACCGAAACACAGCGCAGCGCCGTTGTGGAATACGCCGAACAAGCCCGCAACCGCAGCGAAATCGACCGCATGGCCGATACCCGCAAAACGGGCGTGTTTACAGGCCGCTACGCCCGCAATCCATTCACCGGAAATGACATTCCCATCTGGGTAAGCGATTATGTGCTGGCTGGTTACGGCACCGGAGCCATCATGGCCGTTCCGGCACACGACGAACGCGATTATGCCTTTGCACGTGCTTTTTCTCTTGATATCGTTCCGGTTATCCGGGCTGACAAAGACACGGTTCCTGACTTATCTGAAGAGGCGTACAGCGCCAAAGAAGGTTACTGCTTCAACAGCGGATTCCTCGACGGCCTGGAAGTAAAGGCCGCTATCGCCCGCGCCATCGACGAAGTGGAAAGCCTCGGCCTGGGCAAGCGCAAGGTGAACTACAAGCTGCGCGAAGCCGGTTTTGCCCGCCAGCGTTATTGGGGCGAACCCTTCCCAATTGTGTTTGATGCAGCAGGTATTCCCCAGTTGGTATCAACGCTTCCCGTCGTATTGCCCGAAGTGGAAAGCTACAAGCCCACCGGGACCGGTGAAAGTCCGCTGGCGGCAGTGACAGAATGGGTGACCACGCCTTCAGGAACCCGCGAAACGGATACCATGCCCGGCTGGGCCGGCAGCAGCTGGTATTTCCTGCGCTATACCGATCCGCACAACAGCGATGCGTTTGCAGGAAAAAACCCGCTTGATTACTGGAACCAGGTGGATTTGTATGTCGGCGGCAGCGAACATGCCACCGGGCATTTGTTGTACAGCCGATTCTGGACGAAGTTCCTCTTCGATCTCGGTTGCATTTCATGGGATGAACCTTTCCGCCGCCTGGTAAACCAGGGCATGATCATGGGCGAAGACGGCCAGAAAATGAGCAAGCGCTGGGGGAATGTCGTAAACCCTGACGACGTATGTGCGCGCTACGGTGCCGACACCCTGCGTCTGTACGAAATGTTCCTCGGTCCGCTTACCGACAGCAAACCCTGGAACACACATGGCATTGAAGGGGTAAGCCGCTTCCTCAATAAATTCTGGCGCCTCTTCACGGACGGCGAGAACTGGGCGGTGGATGAGGCAGAAGCCACGCCGGAAGAATTGAAAATCCTGCACAAGACCATACGCAAAGTGCAGAGCGATATCGAGCAGATGAGTTTCAACACCTCGGTTTCTGCTTTCATGGTAGCTGTGAACGAACTCACGGCGCTGGGCTGCCGGAAACGCGCTGTACTCGAGCCGATGTTGATCATCCTGGCGCCTTTTGCACCGCATATCAGCGAGGAATTGTATGCCCGGCTTGGCCATACCGAAAGCATCCACCGCGCCCATTGGCCGGCTTACGACGAGGCGTTGCTGGTAGAAAACGAAGTGGTTTATCCCGTGAGCGTGAACGGAAAAACACGCACCCAACTGCGTTTTGCTGCCGATACTCCGGCTTCAGAAATTGAAAAAGCGGTGTTGCAAGACGAGGTCGTTCAGCGCTGGTTGGAAGGCAAGGCGCCGCGGAAAATTATCGTGGTGCCCGGACGAATCGTGAACGTGGTTGTCTGATTCAAGGCCTGCGGTTGATCAGCCATTGCAAGGCCAGGCTATAACCCTGGATACCAAGGCCATAGATGCCGCCGGCTGCGTATTTGGCAATCAGTTCCTTGTGGCGTTCCGGTTCGCGGG
>JBKDBI010000009.1:0-3822 GCA_046314695.1 Bacteroidota bacterium
ACAACCGACAGGCAAACTGAACCGAACCGGCACCCTTGGCAATCCGTATCTCGTAAGCGATTACGATACTGTTGCGCTGGAACTCGGCGGCAGTCGTCCGCTGGAACAGCTGATCCGCGTTGCAAAGAGCCTCGGAATGAAAGTGGTGCTCGACTGGAATGCGGTGGAAGTAGCGGCAGACCACGAGTGGGTGAAGAACCAAAGCTCCTTCCTTTTGCCGGCAGACAATCCGATTCCCGAAAGCCGGAAATTGAATTATGCGAACCCTTCGATGCGTAAAGCGATGACGGAGGCGATGCACTGGTGGGTGACGCGTTTCGATATCGACGGTTTCCGCTGTATCGGTGCCGACCGCGTACCGCTTGACTTCTGGGAGGAAAACCGCCGCAGCCTGGAACAGAATAAAAAATTGGTATGGCTGGCCGACATGGCCAAAACGGAAAGCGAAGGCAACGTTAACATGTCCTGGTTCAGCCAGGCTTTTGATGCGGTGGTGCAGCACGGCTTCAACCAATTCAGCCGGGAAGCAGCCGGACTGAAAAAGGATGCCTACGATATGGCCGCCTGGATGCGCGTTAACGATTCCATCTACGGCAACACCCTTCCGCAACTGCGCTACCAAAGCAGCCACGGCGCTCCGCGCGGTTACGAAAGCCTGGAAAAGCAATACGATGAGCGCTGGGAACCGTATATGGTTTTGGCTTATACCTTGCCCGGATCTTTGCCGATGGTGGCCAGCGGTCAGGATTTAAACCCGGCCCAGGCTTTGCCGCGGGAGGAGCCGGCACAACTGCTTTGGACCGATACGACCTGGCAGTTTTGGTACCGCACGATGAACCGCTTCCGCAAGGAGCATCCGGCCTTGTGGAATCAGCCCGGAGACAGCCTGCAGGTATTGAAGCTGGAGGGCAAGAATCCGTCGCGCGTGTTGGCTTTCCGCCGCCAGCGCGACCTGGATGCGGTTTGGGTATTTGTGAACCTCAGCGACGAGGTTGCTTACTTCAAGATTCCCAATGTCACTTTGCCACAGAATCCGGTGATGCTGTTCCAGAACCGCCTGATCGGTGAGCCGCTGAACGGGTATCTCCTCCCGCCGCGGGGTTATGTGATCTACGCGGAGCGCTGAGTTTTCGCAGCCCGGCCGTTGGGCCGCGAGTATCACCTCGCGGTCATTGAGCGCCGCGAGGCGTTGCTCGCGGTCGTAGACGCGGAACGCAGTGCAGCGCCCGCCGCGCCCCGACTTTAGCGAAGCGTTGGGGAAATACTGGGAATTCATATTACCGCCACCCGGTCGTTGAGTAGCCGCAGCACCGTGCCCCTATCGCAGGTAGGGGAAGCGAAGGCGTATCGAAACGCCGGGAATGCATATTGCTACAACCCGGTCGTTGCAATTACGAAACACGCTATTCCTCCCACCATACGGCCACTTCGATACGTCACTGCTGCGCTGTGCTGCGCAGTTCCTACTCAGTGACCGGCCGAACACCTTAATCCTTCCTGCGTTACGGCCACTTCGATACGTCACTGCTCTGCTGCGCTGCGCAGTTCCTGCTCAGTGGGCTTTCATCCAACTGAAAAAAGGTCTAATGCGGATTTGAGCCTATTGCCGAAATGGTGCGGAACTAGTTTTTCGTGTTGGAGGCGACCGACAATGATACCCGGATGAACCCGAAGCTTTTGTGCATACTGTTCGATTTGGTCGGTCGACAATGGCAAATGTTGCCGCAGCACGCGCCAGCTTTTTTCACCGATCAATGCATTGGCAGCGAAGGTGTTGGCTTCATCTTCTTTTTCCTTATCCATAGCCGTTCCCTCGATGTTCTCAAGAAAGATGTCTTTTTTTCCGTGCAGGAGGATGTGGGCTGCTTCGTGAAAAAAGGTAAACCAGAAATGATCATTGGTTTTGAACCGGCCGGAAAGTTGCAGGAGGGGTTTGTTGTTCAGCCAGCGGGTTGCACCGCTGATGGGCGCTTTCGGCAAAGCCGGAGTGCACACCAAGGCCACCCCGCAATGGGCACAGCGTGTTTGCAGGCGTCGGATGAAATCGGGCGGCATGGTAAAAGCAATTTCTTTGGCTTCATGCAGCACTTCCTTGAACTGCTTTTTATCAAAAGGCTCCAGAATCAAATCACGGGCCTGGAGTTCACCCTGGCGCAGCCAGGCTGAAACGGCATGCGGGCTGCTTGTTCGGGCCAGAGAAACGCGAAATGCAACCGATACTTCTTCTGATATATACATGCGTTTCCATTCGTCCGGGCTTGCCACGGCAAAGAACTTGAGCAGGCTTTCGATCAGTGCTTGTGGTTCTGTTGCGTCTTGCAACCATCCAAGCTGCTTCATTTCTTTAACAGGAAATGCCTTCAGCCAGTCGAGCTGATTCAGCAGTTCCTCACGGCGTTGCAGGGCGTACAATTCGCACCGGTATGTACTTTCCCTGTTCATCCAGAATGCAGCCGGAATGCCCAGCACATGTTCCAACTGAAAAGCAGTGGCGGTTGTGATGGGTTCCTTCCCCTTGATGATTTCATTGATCTTCTCTTTGGGTCGGCCCATCCTCTCGGCCAATTCAGCCTGGCTCATTCCGATAAAATCGATATGCTCCTGAATGGTATCACCCGGAGGAGACAGCAATTCTTTTGCTATTTGAATGTGGTTCGCCTTCATCCTGTTCAATTCATAGGTTAGTGGTAGTCAACAACTGCTATAATGGTAATGCTATTCACGCTTTCCCAATTCAATCCACCGTCATCCTTGCGTGGGAGGGGATGGTGATTGGGTCGGAAAACGAGCCGGTAATTGCCTGAAACATCAACCGCCAGTTCACCCGAACGCGCACCGGAAAGCTCGTGGCACCTGGCTGCCGGGATGGTCTTCATCACGGCCAGATGTTGAGCATCCGCCAGTTCCTTCATTCTCTGGTTGAGCTTCCTGGCCAGTTGCCCAAAACGCTTCTGCATTTCAACCGGATCTGTCAATTGCCTTTCCAGTTTTCTGCTGATAAACCGTATTTCCACTGCAAAGATAAAACGTTTTTAAACTTTTCATTAACCCATTAGGTAAACAAAAATACAAATAGTTTTGAAATAAACTCCCAGGTTTGTTCCTGCCGCCCGGTCGTTGAACCCCTACCGCTTGGCAGGGGAAGCGAAGATCAGTCGAAACGCGGGAATTCATATTCCTGCCGCCCGGTCGTTGAGCGCTCGAAGCGCAGCGAAGAGCAGTCGAAACGCGGGAATTCATATTGCCCCAGCCCGGTCATCGTAAATACGAAACATACTATTCCAACCTGCAATACGGCCACTTCGATATGTGACTGCTTCGTTGCACTGCGCAGTTCCTACTCAGTGACCGGCCATACAACTTAATCCTTCCTGCGTCACGGCCACTTCGATACGTCACTGCTCCGCTGCGCTGCGCAGTTCCTACTCAGTGACCGGCCGAACACCTTAATCCTTCCTCCGTTACGGCCACTTCGATACGTCACTGCTCCGCTGCGCTGCGCAGTTCCTACTCAGTGACCGACTGAACACCTTAATCCTTCATGCAATACAGCCACTTCGATACGTCACTGCTCCGCTGCGCTGCGCAGTTCCTGCTCAGTGACCGGCTGAACACCTTAATACTTCCTACGTTACGGCCACTTCGATACGTCACTGCTCCGTTGCACTGCGCAGTTCCTACTCAGTGACCGGCCGAACACCTTAATCATTCCTGCGTTACGGCAACTTCGATACGTCACTGCTCCGATGCACTGCGCAGTTCCTCCTCAGTGACCGGCAGAACACCTTAATCCTTCCTTCGTTACGGCCAATTCGTTAAGTG
>JBKDBI010000010.1:0-3119 GCA_046314695.1 Bacteroidota bacterium
CAGGCTCCGCCGGTATTCTACACAGAAGCCGATCGCATCAATCCGCCAACCGATCCTGATGGCAAAAAGAATCCCCGCTTCTTTATGGATATGCCGGGTAAGTATACCGTTAAGATGACCGCATACAACGACAATGGCTGGTCGCCGGTAATGACAAAAATCGACTATGTTGAGGTAACGCCTCCGACCGACTACACCATCGGATTTGGCCAGTTGAGCACACAAGTATCAACCGGTCGTGTTATTGACCACGCCGGACCCGGCGCCAACTATGGTGCCAACCGTTCCAATTTTGTGGATCGCTTGCTCATTCAGCCATGTAACGCACAGGTAATCAACCTGAAGTTTCAGCAACTGCGTTTTGCAGATAACAATGATGTCCTGAAGATTTATGATGGACCGGATGAATCTGGTCGTAAACTGCATCCCGGCAATGGCATTACGCTTTCAAACCAAGTTGCTGCCCGCCGCGATACCTTCCGCGCCACTTCCGGGGCCATGTATATCACGTTCCAATCGAACGCATCAGGTTTCGACAGCGGTTTCATCGGCACTTTCTGGAGTAAACTCGGTTCAGCTACACCTCCGGTTGCCGGTTGGAAAGTTGATTATGAGCCCGGTTACAACAGCACCGAACTCGAATTCAAGAACGCCACCCAAGGCCGCTATGGGTTGATGTCGTACGAATGGGATATCGATGAAGGCGGTTTCTCCACCCAGTATTACACTGAAGATGCCAAGCATACTTTCTATACCGACGGCAAATACACTGTATGCCTCACCGCAGCAGGTTGCGCCGGTTTTGACAAGTTCTGCAAAGACATCGACATCGTTACGCCCAATACCAAGACAAAGCTTGACTTTGCAGCCAACGACCGCCGTCCGGATATCGGGGAAGAAGTAACCCTGAAGATCGACGCCGACAATGCCAACCAGTTCGAGTGGAGCATATTCCCGACTTCCTATGTTGTAACCGGCGGTTCTACAGCAACCAGCAGCAACAAAGAACTGAAAGTGAAGTTTATCGCCGGTGGCGCCTACACCTTCACCCTCAAAGGCTGGAACACCAACAACCAGACTGCAACCCAGGCAACTGTGGTTAAAGACAAGTACGTGGTTGTATTGAACTATTGCACACCGGTTGTAGGGCTGAAGAGTGCCGACGTTGGAATCAACAATGTGGTTCTGAAAAAAAGCTCACAGACGCTGATGGCCAACGAGACCGAAAGCGGAGTGGAAGGTTACACCGATTATACCCTCACCAAATCAGCAACCCTGACCTTCGGTGCGGAATACAACGTGGAAGTAAGCCGCAACACTACGGTGAACCCTATGAACCGCAAGGTTTGGATCGACTTCAACATCGACGGCGACTTTGACGATGCCAACGAACTGGTACTGAACGAATCTTCTTCGAACAATGCCAGCGCAAACGCCAACTTCAACGTTCCTTTCTTGTCTGCCAGCTTTGAAGGCAAAACGCGCATGCGTGTGGCCAGCAGCTACAGCAACTATGCCAACACGCCTTGCGGCGCCAACGCCGTAGGTGAGTTTGAAGACTATACCATTAACCTGGCCAACGACAACCTCGCGCCGACCATCACACTCAATGGTTCCGACACGGTGCGCATCGAACGCAATTGTGCTGCAACTACTTACGTAGATCCGGGAGCAACTGCCTACGATCCTACTGAAGGTGATATCACCAGCCGTATCGTAACCACAACCGACTTCGACCAGTGCGTTCCCGGTATCTATACGTATAACTACAATGTGAGTGACGCTTCAGGTAATCCTGCCCCGGGCCGCCGCCGCGTGGTGATCGTAGTGCTTGATCGCACCGCGCCTGTTCTTACACTCAACGGCTCCAGCCCGATGACCGTTGAACAGTGCGGTACTTACAACGAACCCGGCGCCAACGCCATCGACGGCGTGGATGGTAACCTCACCACTGCCATCGTTACAACCGGAAGCGTGAATACCAACGTGCTTGGTACTTACACCGTCACCTACACAGTTCGCGACGCACAAGGCAATACCGCAACCTTGGATCGCGTAGTAAATGTAGTGGATACCAAACAGCCAACCATGATGATGAACGCTCAGGCTATCGTTACCGGCTCAACTGTCAATGTCCAGATCAACGATGTGTTTGTTGATCAGGTGTATACCGAAGATCCCTGCACAGGCATCATTCCTACCAATAACACTCCCGGCTTCAACGGTCCGGTGAACACTACCCGCCGCGCTACTTACCCGATTATCTACAACGCAAAAGATCCAAGCAATAACAATGCAACCAACGATGGAGCAGTAATCAATTACCGTGTAGATGATTTCGTTCCCCCGGTTGTGGTGCTCAATACCGAAGACACCATCTTCCTCGAAGTAAATACGCCCTATAACAGCAAGCCTGTAACTGTAACCGACAACTACTACAGCAATTCACAGGTGAGCGTGGTGAAAACAGGCAATGTGGATCCTTACACCCTTGGCCTTTACACCGAACGTTATACCGCTACCGATGCCAGTGGTAACAGCACCACCCGCACCCGTTATGTACGTGTGCGCGATACCAAGTCACCGCAAATCGTAGCACCTACAGTGAATATCTGTATCGGCTATGGTTTTGATCCGATGGATGGTCTGCAAATCACCGATAACTACTATTCGCCCAGCACCCTGTTGGGCCTTGTACAGATCATGAATCAGAACGTGAATAGCTGGGAAGCTGGTGTTTACTACATCAACTACCGTGTAACCGACCCGAGCAACAACACCAGCGAAGTGGTTTCACGTCCCGTATTTGTTGGCTATCCGCCGAACTGCCAGAACACGGTGAACAGCTGGAACCTGGCTACTTCAGTGAATAACTTCAACCTCGACGAAGCCATCAACGTGTACCCGAACCCCAGCAGCGGCAAGGTGTATATCCGCTACCAGCTGAACAACACCAAGCCCGTGCAGATGGAAGTGTTCAACGCTACCGGTGTGCGCGTAGCCATGACAGACGGTACAGCTGTGAGCGGTACCGGTGTGGTTGACCTGAGCGGTATGAGCGAAGGCATCTACCTGGTACGCATTACCAACAATGGTCAGACTGCAACCCGCAAAGTGGT
>JBKDBI010000011.1:0-17694 GCA_046314695.1 Bacteroidota bacterium
TTTTTGATTATGAACTTTGTGACTTTTATTCAAACGTACAACACCGAAGAAAGCTGCATCCTTTTGTGGAAGAACTTGAGAGATAAGCACGGTGTATTCTGTAACCGCTGTGGCAGTAGTGAACATCTCTGGCTCCCTTCAAAGCTGAAATACCGGTGTAGACAATGCAAGTCTGAAATCACCTTGCGCAGTGGAACCTTGCTGGAGTATTCAAAACTGCCTTTTCGCTACTGGGTTTACGCGATTGGTGTGGTTGCATTTCAGAAGAAATCGATTTCTGCGTTGCAGGTCCAGCGCCATCTGGGACACCGGAACTATCGCCCCATCTGGTTGATGATGCAGAAGATGAAGGTGATGATGGCCGATCTGGTCGATTGGTACGCGATGCTCGACCATCTTACGGCGGGTGTGGCCAACTTTCCGGCTGTTCCTGAAAAGTCAGAACCTGAAGCTGAAACCCCCAAAGCCGCTGCGAAGCAAGGCTTGAAGGTACAATCAGAAGATGGACAGGGCCTGGAGCTGATGCCTGTTGAGATAAAGGGACTGAATTTGCAATTACCACATAGCCATCCGTGGTTCATCCACGCGCAGGGCTGGCGTTTGCGACTGATTTCGATGCTGCCGGTATCACTGAAAGACCTGCCCTACAACCACCCCCATCCGGTTCCGAGGAAAACTACGCCGCTGACGCCTGAAGATCTTCCGGCCGGAATGAACATCCGCATCCGCAGCCTCGACAAGCGTCCGCGCCCCTGGTTCGAGGATGACCGCTATATGGGCAGATTGCGGTACACGGAGATTATGATTGTCAATGCCAGGCGCAACCTGGAAGGCATCCACCATTACGTGAGTTCACGCTATCTGCGGAATTATCTGGGAGAATTCTGTTACCTCACCAATCGCCGCTACAGCGGAAATCAGAAAGTTGAACACATGTTCGGTTTGTTCGTCAGCAAGGCATGGAACCTTCCGTATATAGTGGAGGCTTCCGACTAATCTGGAATCTCCGCTTGCGCTAAGGAGAAACCACCTGCCGATTCCTGCCTCAACTTCTTACTCAACCTATCTCACCCCCTTCCACCAACAACCATGTCTCTAAGATTTGGTGTCTGCTAATCCGGCGCCAATATTGATGTCTCACTCCATACAATCACGTCTTGCTGCTATTGGGAGTGGACTTTCGACTTGCCTGACATTTTCCAATGCACGATTTGGGTTTAACATCTCCAATCATTGCAATTACATAGGAATAAAATAGGAACAGGAGTTGACTCTGCAGTATTTTTGACCTATATTTTCATTCAACTTATCATCATATGAACAATACAAAACGAAAAGTCCGGATCCTTTCCATCGACGGTGGCGGTATCCGGGGTGTGATCCCTGCCGTGGTTATGGAGTATGTGGAAGCGAAACTGATCGAAATCAGCGGCAATCCGGACGCACGGATCGCCGATTACTTCGACCTTTTTGTAGGCACGAGTACCGGCGGCATCCTGAGTTGTTTTTACCTGACGCCAGATGCAGGTGAACAAAGACCGCGTTACCGGGCGCAACAAGCCACTGATTTTTATGCAAAATTCGGTTACCAGATTTTCAATCAATCCAAACGCCATCATTGGTTCGGAGTCCGGCAAATCGTGAATGCCACGGCCTATGATGCCGCCAGGTTCGAAGCTATCCTGCTGGATACTTTCGGTGAAACCCGTTTCAGTCAGCTGCTGCGGCGCTGCGTAATCACCACCTACGACATGCATAAACAGAGTGCATTCTTTTTCAACAGCCGCGAGCCACAGCACAAACAACGCGATTTCCTCCTACGCGAAGCGGTGCGGTCAACGGCAGCGGCACCGACCTATTTCCCCCCGGCCAGGGTGAAGAATCTGATTACCCAAGAGGAAATGCTCGCGGTGGATGGCGGCGTTTTCGCCAACAATCCTGCCCTTTGCGCCTATGCCGAAGCCAGGCATACCGATTTCAGCCATATCTCGAAACCCGAAACCGGCGACATGATGGTCTTGTCGCTCGGCACAGGTGGTGGCAACCTCGATTTCGGCGACATGAGCGGCATCAACGACTGGGGCGCTATCCGCTGGGCCAAAACCGCACCGGACATTATGATGGACGGCAGTGTGGATACAGTGGAATTCCAGATGAAACAGCTCTTTGGTACACTGGAAGAAGAAGGCATCCACCACTACAAACGCATCGATGTGCCGCGCAGCGAAAGACGCTACAAGCCGGATATGGCCGATGCTTCGCCCGAAAACATCGCCCGCCTCCGCGAGGCCGGTGAGGCCGCGCTCAGGGATGCCCGCAGCGAAGGGGCCGGACGACTGGGATTGGACAAGTTTCTGGAAGCGCTTGTGCGGAACGGTTGATGCCCTCATGATTACAACTGATCCGGTTCATCCATGTGATGCTGCCTGCCGGCAATAAGTTGATTAATTTATACCCTTACGGGTGTTATTTGGCGGTGTAAGTGTGTTTTTATACCCGTTGGGGTGTATTTGAGTGTGAATAGCTTATATTTGCACCTTAATGGGTATAAAATGAACCTTGGAGAGTTTGTGAAAGAGCGCCGCAAGCTGGTAAAATTGACGCAGCCGGAATTGGCATTGAAAGCTGGTGTGGGCTTGCGCTTCCTGCGCGAATTGGAGCAAGGGAAGCAAACATTGCGGTTGGATAAGGTGAACAAGGTATTGCAACTTTTTGGCTACGAAGTTGGTCCGGTGCCGCAGATTCGGGAAATAGACCTGTAATATTTGGGACTGACTTAACATGATACGCAGGGCTCGTATAACAGTAAATGGAAAACTTGCAGGCATCCTGTCTCAAGATGACAGAGGTTATCATTTTAGCTATACCGCCGAATATGTCAAATCAAAAGAACCAAAGCCGGTAAGCCTCACATTGCCGTTGCGGGAGAGTCCTTACTTCTCAAGAACATTGTTCCCTTTTTTCGATGGCTTGATACCGGAAGGTTGGTTGCTTGATGTAGTGGAAACAAACTGGAAGATTAATCCGCGTGACCGAATGGGATTGCTGCTTGTATGTTGCAAGGACTGCATAGGAAACGTTGGTGTGGAAGCCATTGAGGAGGAAGCGGAATGAAGCGCTGTTTGTATTGTTATCTGCCGCTTTCCCCAAGCGAAAACGATTATCATGCGACTTGTTCGAGGAAGATATTCGGGCAGCCAACTCCTCCAGATTTGCCGTACAGCGAGGCCGATTTTGAGCCATTGGCGGTCGATGCAGTTCGCAGACAGATAAGTGTAACTGGCGCACAACCCAAGCTTTCCTTGCATATCGGGAATGACGTAGGAAGCATAAGTGGCAAAAGATTTACCATAGTCGGGCTTTGGGGCGGTTATATTCTAAAGCCACCGGCGATGCAATATCCGGAATTGCCGGAAACAGAAGATTTGACCATGCACCTGGCGTCTATTGCTGGTATCAGGACTGTACCACACAGCCTCATACGGCTCGCGTCAGGCAACCTCGCCTACATAACCAAACGCGTTGACCGGAAAGCCAAAACGAAACTGGCCATGGAAGATATGTGCCAGTTAACCGAACGACAGACAGAAGATAAGTATCAGGGTAGCTATGAGCAAACAGCGAAAACTATCCAAAAGTATTCCGCAGCTCCGGGCTTGAATGTTGCCACATTCTGGGAAATGGTGTTGTTCTCGTTTCTCACAGGAAATGCAGATATGCATTTAAAGAACTTTTCCTTGCTGGATCAAAACAGTCTTGGGATGCAGTTGTCTCCGGCTTACGATCTTGTAAACACCGCATTGGTACTTCCTGCCGATCAGGAGGATCTGGCTTTGATGCTTAATGGCCGTAAAAAGAACA
Source organism: Bacteroidota bacterium (assembly GCA_046314695.1). GTDB lineage: Bacteria > Bacteroidota > Bacteroidia > NS11-12g > UBA955 > REEB481. The sequence continues at coordinate 3,862 of JBKDBI010000011.1, forward strand.
TCAGGAAAGCTGATTTTGTAAAAGCCATGGAAGGGTCTGATCTGGATCAAATTCAACAAGTCAATATTTTTAAAGGCATGGTAAAGGCTTATCCAAAATGGATGGATTTTATTGACCATAGCTTTCTAAGCGACCGGTCTAAAGAAAAGTACAAGTCTATCATAGCCGACAGGATGGTACGTCTGCAATTGCAGTAAAACAATTCGTTCCGTCTGTATCCTGCTGATTTTCCCAAATCTAATGTGCGTTACCGCGCGGCAGGGTTGTATTTTCGCAGGCTTGAAATCGCTGTTTCACATAGGTGCAAAGACCACGCTGCAGTTTACCGTTGGCGAAAAAGACCTGGCGGAATTCGAAACCGGAGTGGTACACGAATTCTACGGCACCTTTGCCCTGGGCCGCGATGCCGAGTGGACCTGCAGGCAATTTGTGCTGGTGATGAAGGAGGAAGGGGAAGAGGGCATCGGAACCTTTTTGAATATCCGGCACCAGAGTCCGGCACTGCTGAATGAAACGGTTTCCATTACGGCTGAAATCATCCGGCTGGAAGGTAACAGCATCGACTGCAGCTTCGAAGTAAGGGTGGGGGAGCGCATAATCGCCACCGGTACACAGGGTCAAAAAATACTGAAACTGGAAAAGCTGGAGCGGTTAGTGGAAGGAATCAGAGGAAATGGCTGAGAAAGACAAAAAACCGCGCAAGGTTGAAATCCAGAACCGCAAGGCAGGATTCAATTTCCATATTGAATACCGCTACGATGCCGGTATCATGCTTACCGGTACGGAGGTGAAAAGCATCCGCGCGGGCCATGCGAATATCAGCGACGCCTATTGCTATATGGAAGGCGGCGAGCTCTTCATCAAAGGCATGCACGTGAGCGAATTCAGCCATGCCGGCTATACCAGCCACGATCCGCTCCGCGACCGAAAGCTCCTGCTCAATAAACTGGAGTTGAAGAAAATCCACCAGCGCATCCGCGAGAAAGGCATGGCGGTGTTTCCCATCCGTTTATTCGAAAACGAACGCGGATTGCTGAAGCTGGAAATCGGACTGGGCAAAGGAAAGAAGCAATTCGACAAGCGCGACGATATCAAGGAGCGCGATGTGCAGCGCGATCTGGAGCGGTATCGCTAACGCGGCGCCCTGTCTTTATTAAAATGCCGCATCCAGCGCATGCCATTGGCTACGTATTTCGGATCGTGGGTGAGATGCCTGCCCGATGAAGGCACGGGCCGCCCGGTATTGTGGATATGAAAGGCATCTTCAAACCGCCCTTGCCGCAGGTGTTTGCCATACGTCATATCTATCCAGCGCACGCCGTGTTCGATGGCGTCATCGCCGCGGATATCCTTCACTTCAATACCCAGCAACAGGCATTTGTATCCCATAAGCTGGAAAGGTCCCCAGCTGCTCGCCAGGTTCTGGATGGCATCATCGCTGGCATTGCTCAGGCTTTGTCGGGTAACGTGTTCGTACGAACCACGCAATCCTGCTTTAACGAGCTTCAAACGGGTATAGACATGTTCTTCGAAACGCGCCGGTACAGGTTTTCTGCCGCTCGATTCAAGCATACACAGTGCTTTCAGAAACGCAGCCGGAATGCGGTGTTTTTCAGCCGCCTTTTCAATATCCCGGCCCCAATTCTTCTCCAACGCCTCTGAGCCGCCCTTCGCCAATGGGACGCTGTTACGCGTATAGCCGGGCGGACGGATACAACCCCTGAACCAGATTGCCCCGGCGGCCAGTAAGCCGCAGAGAACAAATACTATCAAGAGAGGCCGCATCGAGCGCATTCCTGCAATGATACTGGCTGCTATTGAATTGCGCATGGCCACAACGGTCATTCCGATAAATTTGCAGCCATGAATGTTGACCTGCACTGGCTCGAACGCACCGCCCTGCTGATCGGAGAAGAAGACATCCAGCGCCTGCAAAACCGGCATGTGCTGATTGTAGGCATGGGCGGCGTGGGCTCCTATGCTGCCGAATTCATCTGCCGTGCCGGCGTAGGTTCCATGACCATAGTCGATGGAGATATTGTCGACATCACCAACAAAAACCGGCAATTGCCCGCCCTGAGTAGCACCGTAGGCAAAGGCAAAGCTGCCTGGATGGCCGAGCGCCTCCTGGATATCAATCCGAAACTCCAACTGAAAGTCATAGACCAGTTCCAGCGCCCCGATGATACCCGTGCCCTGGTGCGCGACGGCAATTTCGATTTTGTGATGGATTGCATCGATTCCATCACACCTAAACTCTTTCTGATCGAGGCTGCACTGCTGAAAGGTGTTCCGGTAATCAGTTCGATGGGCGCCGGCGGCAAGACAGACCCCTGGAAAATGAAGGTCGGCGATATCAGCCAGACCAAGGTTTGTCCTTTTGCCCGCAACCTCCGCAAAAGGCTGCGCAAGATGGGGATCCGCGGCGGCGTAAAAGCCATCTGGTCTGAAGCGCCGGTGGTAGACAGCTCCCTGAAACTTACCGACGGCAACAATTTCAAAAAGTCGTTTTACGGCACCATTTCATTCATACCGCCGCTGTTCGGCCTGCTGATGGCGGCCGAAGTTGTCAACAGCCTCCGCAAAGGCGAATAAATCCGGCTTTCCGAGGGGGCTGCTTACCTTTGCATTATGCAGGTGTGTTCCAATATCCTCGAAACCATCGGTCATACGCCGCTGGTGCGCATCAACCGCATTGCCCGCGAGCTTCCCTGTGAAGTCTATGCCAAGATTGAAACCTTCAATCCGGGCAATTCCATCAAAGACCGCATGGCGCTCAAAATGATTGAAGACGCCGAAAAGAACGGCCTGCTCAAGCCCGGCGGAACGATCATCGAAGGAACCTCCGGCAATACCGGAATGGGCCTGGCTATTGCAGCTGTTATCAAAGGATATCGCTGCATTTTCACCACAACCGACAAGCAAAGCCGCGAAAAGGTCGACGCCCTGAAGGCTTTCGGCGCCGAAGTGATCGTATGCCCGACCGATGTAGACCCCGAAGATCCGCGCAGCTATTACAGCGTTTCAACACGCCTGGCCAATGAAATCCCGAATGCCTGGAAGCCCAACCAATACGACAACCTCAGCAATTCGCAGGCACATTACGAGCAGACCGGCCCTGAAATCTGGGAACAGACCGAAGGAAAAGTGACCCATCTGGTCGTAGGCGTGGGCACCGGCGGAACCATCTGCGGCACCGGTAAGTATCTCAAGGAAAAGAATCCGGCCATTAAGGTGCTCGGCATCGATACCTACGGTTCGGTTTTCAAGAAGTACAAGGAAACCGGCATCTTCGACAAGAACGAAATCTACCCGTATATCACCGAAGGCATCGGCGAGGATTTCCTGCCGGCCAATGTCGATTTCAACGTGATCGACCATTTCGAAAAGGTGACCGACCGCGATGCCGCCATTATGACGCGCCGCATTCCCCGCGAGGAAGGCATTTTCGCCGGCAACAGCGCCGGTTCGGCCATGGCAGGCTTGCTGCAAATGAAAGACCAGTTCAAAGCCGGCGATGTGGTGGTGGTGATCTTCCACGACCACGGCACGCGCTACCTGGGCAAGATGTTCAACGACGACTGGATGCGCGACCGCGGTTTCCTGAACCCCGCACCCAAAGCCGTTGCGCTCGATCTGGTCGAAAACCACAAGAACCTGCCTTTGGTGGCCCTGCGTGCTGATCATACCTGTGAAGAAGCCTTCCACCTCATGCAGCGCCACGATATTTCACAGATTCCGGTGAAAGCAGCGGATGGTTCCTTTATCGGTTCTTTGGAAGATTCAGACTTGTATGCCGAGCTTATCCTGAACCGCGATCTGATGCAAGCTCCGGTTCAATCCATCATGCGGCCGCCGTATCCCATCGTGCCTTACCACGCGCCGATTGAAAGCGTTTCAGCGCTTATCAACAAAGACAACAACGCCGTGCTGATGATGGACCTCGGCGGCAATTGGCATATCATCACCCGCTACGATATCATATCGGCATTGGGTGGGTGAGAAATGTCGGGTCGGGCAGAAATGGTGTAACAATGAAAAAGCATGCAACATTGAAGACTGAAATGGCAAATCTTGAACAGATAAGATGGCAATTACAGCAACATAAGCCTGAATGGGTGAAGCGATATGGACTGAGCAAAATGGCAGTCTTTGGATCCTATGCGCGCAATCAACATTCCCATGATAGCGACGTTGATATCCTGGTTGAATTCGATCGGCCCATAGGCATTGCATTCATCGATTTGGCAGACGAGCTGGAGCAGCTCCTTTGCCTGAAAGTAGACCTTGTTTCGCGGGGTGGAATAAAGGAAAACCATTTTAAGGCCATTGAAGAAGATTTACAGTATGTCTAAACGGGAACCTTTATTGTTGCTCCAGGATATACTTGATGCTATCTCCAGAATTGAATCCTATACCCGTGGCTATACGCAACAGGCATTCATGAGTGACAGTAAAACTGCAGATGCCGTTGTACGCAATTTTGAGATTATCGGTGAAGCAGCCAATCGCATTCCGGAGGAAATCAGGGAGCTTCATACAGAAGTCAACTGGCATCGGATCCGGGGATTAAGAAATAGACTGGTCCACGATTACATGGGTGTTGACAATGCCATTGTTTGGGCGATTGTTGAAAACGATTTAGACGATTTGAAGAGTCAGGTCTCACGTATGTTTAACAAGTACTGAAAAATGACAGGTTGTGGGAAATATGAACCGCCTGCCAGCAGTTTATTTGAATAAGCAGAGCAAGAGTTCTCCTACAGCGAAACAACCCCAGTATGAAAAATTTCAAAAGCATATTCCTCTTTGCCGCAATGCCGCTGATATTCAGCGCGCTCTCCTCCATGTCAGGCTGCCATCCCTGCGGTGGAGGCGATTATAATCCGGCCTTTCAGATTACCCGGGTAGATGCGGTTCCGATCCGCGTGAACGGTCACCTGTTCGAACAACAGAGCGGCGATTCGGTGAAGGTGCAAAACGACAGCCTGGTGTTCCGGGCCGATTTCATCGCGCAGAACGTCGTGCAACAGCGCAGCAACGGCTTCAGTTTTTTTCCGGAAGCGGTAGCCTGTTCGCCGGTTGAGCCATACTATATCCACAACATTGATTCAGCGGATATCATCGCGTTGGATGACTGGGATGCCGCACACCCTGCAGGCAGTTCGCTGGAAGACATCGCCCGGGCCAAGCACCTGTTTATGCTCACCGGCTGGACAGCAGATACCACTTTTATTGCCTGGAAGCACCAATTGCAAAATATCCAAAGCGGTAGGTACCTTGGTATGAATGGCGGCTCCCTGCTGATGCTGAAGGCGCCACAGTATGCCAATGCACGATTCTATTTCATGCTGAAATGGTCTGATCCGCAGAACCCGGGTCGTGTCATCGAACTGCGCAGCCAGCCGCTGCGTGTGGTGAAATGATACAGGAAGGCAAGCCGCGCTTTGTAAAAGATATGCTGGGTCGGGAAATCCGGATCCCTGTGGAACCCAAGCGCATTGTTTCCCTGGTGCCCAGCCAGACAGAGTTATTGTATGCGCTCGGACTGGAAGACAGAATCGTCGGTCAAACCATTTTTTGCATCCATCCGCGGGAGCATTTCAAAAAGGCCCTTAAAATCGGAGGAACAAAGAAACTGCGGATCGACGTCATCCGCCGGCTGCAACCCGACCTCATCATCGGGAACAAGGAAGAAAATACCCAGGCCCAGATCGAAACGCTCATGCAGGAGTTTCCGGTCTGGATGAGCGATATCTTCAACCTGCAAGATGCACTGCACATGATCCGTGCCGTTGGCGATATCACCGGAACAGGCGTAAAAGCCGAAGCCATAGCCTGCGGCATAGAAACGGCCTTCCGGAGTTTGCCTGAAATCCGCGCCGAACGGGTCTTGTACCTCATCTGGCGTGAACCATGGATGGCTGCAGGAAAGCAAACCTTCATCGACGAGATGATACGCGCTGCGGGTTATTCCAATGCGCTCACGACCCTGCGGTATCCGGAACTGGACGCCACAGCCATCCAACACCTGCAACCCGACAGAATTTGGTTGTCTTCCGAGCCCTATCCCTTTACCGACAAGCACATCGCCGAATTACAGGAATGGCTTCCCAACGCGCGCATTCAACTGGTGGACGGGGAATTGTTTTCCTGGTACGGCAGCCGCCTGCTGCATGCCCCGGCTTATTTCGCCTCGCTGTCATAGCGCTGCAGGAAGGCGTGCATGCCGCGCCGGCCATTCAGAATCAAGGTTTGAACTTCTTGTTCTTTCAGGCGGCGCACGCGCGGACTGATGCTGCCGGTGCTGATGGCGGCCGTATGCCGGCGCAAGGCTTCGTCACCTAAACATGATTTTTGATGGTGCAAGACGATCTGATAACAGGCCTCAGTATAATCGGTCAACTGGGAAATAGGGAAGGGGGCATCGGCAGAGCCGCGCAGGTTCAGGCTGTCGGTAAGACCTGGATGTTCGAGCACCAGGCCGAGGGTTTTGCCGGGGAAAGTGTCGAAAACGAAGTAAGGGTAGTTCGCCACCAGGCCGCCGTCGACCAGGTAGCGCGCATCGGCCCGGGCTGAGTCGGCCGGAATAACGCGGCCTTTTGCATTCAATACTACCGGTTCATAATAAAAAGGAATGGCACAGGAGGCGCGCACAGCATCGCGTATTTCCATTTCGGGCGTGCTGTTGGCCGACAAAGTGAAATGCGTTTGGCGGCTGAGGTCGGTTACTACCACATGCAGCTGGCGAAAGGCCGGATTGCGCCTGGCCAGGCTGTCGAGCTGCCGGAAATTGAGATTGGCATGCCCGGTCTTGGCTGCCAAGGCCCCGCCCAGCCAATCGCGCAAGGCTTCACCTTTGTAGTATCCGTAGCGGTTCTTGAGCCGTATGCCACCGCCCAGGAAGAAATAGCCTCCGTCGTTGAACTGCCTGAAATCCACCTCCATCACAAACTTCCTGATCTCAGCCGGCTGATAACCCGCCGCCAGCAACATCGCCTGGATAGAACCGGCCGAAGTGCCCGCCACCTGCCGTATTTCCTTCAGCCATCCGATGCTGTCCAATACCTCCAGGGCACCGGTGATGGCGATGCCGCGCACGCCGCCGCCTTCCAAAGCAAGGTTACGGTAGTGCTGAGCGTGAAGGGTGTATCCGGAAAATGTCAGGAGCAGCAGGGTAATCCGTATCAAAACAAAGCGTTGCATACCGCAATTTAGGTGCTTGAGAGGCGACGTCATCATCCCGTTCGCCCGAATACGACTTAATCAGACAAACGGTTTACAGGCCAGCCCAAAGCTGATGTAATTTTGAAGGCCATGTTTCAGCATTGCGGTTACTGCGGTTTTTCAGGCGAAATGGTATTCGTGCACAGCCATTACCAATGCCCCGTTTGCCACAACAACATCATGCCCTGTTGCGAGGGTGAATTTGCTGACAACCTGGAAGAAGAACGGCGCAATCTGCTGCCATCTGATGAAGACGATGCGGAATATGATTTTTTTGAAGACGAAATGCCGGAAGATGCAGCCGATGGATTGGATGATGTAGAATTGAACGACGACGACTCCTGGGATGACCCTGAATTTCCGGGGCCCAATGCCGGCCCCGACGGACAAATGCGTCTCTTTTAAAACAAAAAAGCCACCCCGATCAGAGGTGGCCTTTTCATTTGGCTTGCGTTTGTCTTATTGGATGGCAAATTTACCTTCCTTCACACCGCCTTCATGGGTGAGGCGGTAGATGTACATGCCTTGTCCGAGGCTGCCGGCGGGAAGGCTGAACTGATGGGCGCCCTGCTCGAGCGTGCCGTCAAACAGTGTCTTTACCAGCTGGCCCTGAAGGTTGAAGATATCCATGCGGCCCTGGCCCTTCATGCCATTGCGGAAAGAGAATTGCACGGGCGTATTGGCAGCAGGATTCGGGAATACATTCACTTCGCCTACTGCATCAACGCTGAAAGGCTTTGCGCTAACAGCGAAGTCAGTGAAGGTCATCATATCCAGCGCCAACAGACCGGCAGCAGAAATCTGGTTGTTGGAGTTCGGGGTAAGGCTGAAGATCACGACAGCAGTGTCGGGGTTATCGGTGAAGCTGGTATTGTAGAGCTGGGAAAGACCTACAGTGAACTGGCCCCAGTCGCCAATAGCCTGAGGGTTCAGCACGCCACCGGCCTGCAGTATGGTGTCTTTGCCACCGCCCATTTTGTTCTTGAGGAAGAGGATGCGAAAACCCCAGCTTTCACCTGCTACAGTGCCAGGGAAGTACATAACAGCTGTGCGCATCGAAACGGGGCGCTGGTTGAAAGCGAAGCGATTGGCGATGGTGCCAAGGCTGCCTTGCTGTCCGCTGATAACGTTGCGCAGTCCGATAAAGTAACGGCCACCTGCGGGCAAACGTGTTTCCTGGCCGGATTGTGAATTCACAGTCAGGTTCTCCAGGCGTAGGATGCCGTTGCCTGTCCAGCCACCACCCATTTGGATGGACGTACCGGAGCCTGTCCAGTCTTCAAAACTGCCGTTCGGCAACAACTGCGCCTGCACCTGCGTTGCTGCAGCCAGGAGCATAAGGGAGGTAAGGGTTTTTCTCATGGTTATGATTGGATTTTCAAAGATAATCAGGCAGTTCGGCATTTGCGCCGGCATGTGGTATTTTTGCGGCGTGGCGATTCGCATAAAAACACCGGAGCAGATTGAAGGCATTCGCCGCAGTTCACAACTGGCTGCCAAAACACTGAAACACCTGGAGCCATTCGTGAAAGAGGGAGTGAAAACCAGGGATCTCGACCGCATCGTCGAGGAATTCGTGCGCGATCACGGTGCCGTGCCCGCCACCAAAGGCTACAAAGGCTATCCCGCTTCCTGCTGCATTTCGCCGAACGATGTGATCTGCCACGGCATTCCGGGTGATTATGTGCTGCGCTACGGCGATATCGTGAACATCGACGTTACCACCATACTGGACGGTTTTTACGGCGATACCTGCCGCATGTACGCCGTCAGGGAAATCAGCGAATACGCCCAGCGCCTGCTCGATACAGCAAGGGCTTGTCTTCGCGCCGGTATCGACCAATGCTATCCTGAAAACCACCTGGGGAATATTGGTTACCATATCAATGCACTGGCTACATCGCATGGCTATTCGGTTGTTTATGAATTCTGCGGCCACGGCGTGGGAATCGAATTTCACGAAGACCCTGAAGTGGCCCATACAGCCGCCAAGAACAGCGGCCCCATCATGAAGCCTGGTATGATATTCACCATCGAACCGATGATCAACGCCGGAAAAGCGCGCGCCAAAGTAGATCGGAAAGACGGTTGGACTGCCCGGACGATCGACGGCAAACTGTCTGCCCAATACGAGCATACCATCCTCATCACCGAAACCGGTTGCGAGGCATTGACAGACGTGTACGGAGATTATTGAACCGTTAAATACCGAGCTGCTTGCAGGCTTTTTCAGCCGCCAGCTCCTCAGCCGATTTCTTGGAGTGGTTCAGGTCTGAAATCAGCATCTTGTCGTCCAGCATCACCGTCACCTTGTGCAGGGAATGCCGTTTGTCGTTATCGGCCCTTTCGGCCACGAACTGCAGCTTCTTCTGGTTTTTCTGCGCCCATTTGAGCAGCTTGGCCTTGTAGCTGATTTCCATTTCCATCACCTTTTCCAGGTCGAGGTACTGGTCGATCAGCTTGCGGATGATGAAACGCCGCGTCAGGCGATATCCCTTGTCGAGGTAAACGGCGCCGATCAGGGCTTCCAGCGCATTGCAGCCTACCGATTTCATGGCCTGCGGATTCTTCAGCATATCCGGATGGATGTCCATGTACTGGACCAATCCCATTTTGCCGGCCAGGTGCGTGAGCTGTTGCCTGCTGACGATGCGGGTGCGCATCTCTGTCATGAAGCCTTCGCCCTTGAAAGGATAGCGCATGAAAAGCATGTCGGCCACCACGGCATCCAGGATGGCATCGCCAAGGAATTCGAGGCGCTCGTTATCGGTAATGCGTTCGTTCTTACCGCGACGCATTTCCATAATGGAACTGTGCCGCAGGGCTTCGCGGTAAATTTCCAGACGCCCGGGCGTGAAGCCGGTTAGCTGTCTGATAAGCCTGACCAGGTTCTGGTCTTCTTTGTTGTTGAAAATCCGGCGAATGGGTGATACCGGCAATGCGATAAACTCAGGACTGGTACTTTTTGAAAATCACCGAAGCGTTGTGGCCTCCGAATCCGAAGGTATTGCTCAGTGCTGCGTTTACCGTGCGCTTTTGCGCTGTGTGGAAGGTGAGGTTCAATCCGTTGTCGATTTCCGGATCGTCGGTGAAGTGGTTGATGGTAGGAGGGATGATGTCTTCCCGAACCGACATAATACCGGCAACGGCTTCAATGGCACCGGCGCCACCGAGCAGGTGCCCGGTCATGCTCTTGGTGCTGCTGATGTTCAGCTTGTAGGCCTGATCGCCGAAAACAGCGCGTATCGCCTTGAGTTCTGCGATGTCGCCAAGCGGCGTAGAGGTACCATGGACATTGATGTAGTCGATGTCGTTGATCGTCATCTCTGCATCTTCCAGTGCCATTTTCATCACGTTCTGTGCACCCAAACCTTCCGGATGGGGTGCAGTGATGTGATAGGCATCGCCGGTCATGCCGCCGCCTGCCATTTCCGCATAGATTTTTGCTCCGCGTGCGAGCGCATGCTCCAGGTCTTCCAGGATCAGGCATGCAGCACCTTCGCCAAGTACAAAGCCATCGCGGTCTTTGTCGAAGGGACGGGATGCGGTTTTCGGATCATCGTTGCGTTCGCTGAGGGCTTTCATGTTGTTGAAGCCGCCCACAGCCGCTTCGTTCACACAAGCTTCCGAGCCACCGGTCACGATCACATCGGCCTTGCCCAGACGAATCAGGTTAAAGGCGTCGATGATGGCGTGGGTTCCGGTGGCACAGGCCGATACGACACCGTAGTTGGGGCCGCGGAAACCGTGCTGGATGCTGATGTAGCCGGAAGCGATGTCGATGATCATCTTCGGTATGAAGAACGGACTGAAACGCGGGGTTCCGTCGCCTTTGCCGAAGTCGATGATTTCCTGACTGAAGGTGGTGAGGCCGCCGATGCCGGAGCCCCAGATAACCCCGATGCGGTCGGGGTTATGGGTTTGTTCCAGGATGCCGCTGTCGCGGATGGCTTCATCGCTCACTGCCAGGGCATAGTGCGTGAAGGGATCCATCCTGCGCACCTCGCGCTTATCGATGAAAGCGGTAGGGTCGAAGTTCTTGACTTCGCAGGCAAACTGTGTTTTGAATTTAGAAGCGTCGAAGCGGGTAATGGGACCCGCACCGCACACTCCGTTCTTCAACGCATTCCAGAACTCCGGAAACGTGTTTCCCAGTGGCGTGAGCGCCCCAATACCCGTTACTACGACTCTTCTTAACTGCATCCCCCGGGGATTACTTCGCGTTTTCTTCGATGTACTTTACTGCTTCGCCCACGGTCTGGATCTTTTCAGCCTGATCGTCGGGGATGGCGATGTTGAATTCCTTTTCGAATTCCATGATGAGTTCTACGGTGTCGAGTGAATCGGCTCCGAGATCATTGGTGAAGCTGGCTTCCATGTTCACTTCACTCTCTTCCACACCGAGTTTGTCTACGATGATGGATTTTACTTTGCTTGCAACGTCTGACATTTTGTTTTTGCGGTTTTAGCGGCTGCAAATAACATTTTTTTGCGCTTACCAATCAATAGCCCCCCGTTTGTTTTTTACATCTTTGCACCGCAATTGCGCTAAAGTCTATGCACCGCCTGCAACAGCCGCCACCTTCCGCTGCCCTGTTTCTCTTCTTTTCCAAAGAAAAACTGCATACCCTGGGCTGGGCTTTGTCCAAATTGCTCGAATTGCCTTTCGCGTGGAAAGGTCCTGTGGACGTCAGCCTTCCCAAAATCGGTTCGTCTGAACACGACAGCCTCTTCGCCCGCGAAGACAACCTCGAAATCGATGCCTACCTCCTCGCGAACCGTGGCAGCAACGGATTCCTCCTTACTACCCGTCCGCAATTTGAATTCCTGCTGTTGCTGCGCGGAGAAAATGCCCCCGCCCTGGCCGCAGAATGGAAAGACGACCTGAAAAAACAAGCCTGGTGGGATTTGTGTTATCCACTTGAAAAGGAACGACACAGTTCCCTTGCCCATGTCCTTTATTTGTAATCCCGTTTAACCCACAGCATTTTCCACCGCACATGCCGGTACATCACCACAACAAGACCAAAATCATCGCAACCATCGGCCCCGCAACTTCAGATGCCGATAAACTCAAGGAAATCATCCATGCCGGCGTCGACGTCTGCCGTCTCAATTTTTCTCATGGCAGCCACGATGTCCACCAAACCGTACTAGAACGCATTCGTGCGATCAATGCAGAGCTGGGAACGCATATCTGTATCCTGCAAGACCTGCAGGGGCCCAAACTGCGCATCGGCAAGGTAGATGGGGAATCCATCCGCCTCGAAGCAGGTAAACGCATTGCCGTGACATCCAAACCCAGCCTCAGCACGCCGGAATTGCTCTACGTGAGCTACGATCCGATCGGCGACGACGTGAAACCCGGGGAACGCATCCTGCTCGACGACGGCAAGGTGGAACTGAAAGCCATCGAAGTGACAGGTCCCGACGGACTGATTGCCGAAGTGGTGCAAGGCGGAATCCTGACATCGAACAAAGGGTTCAACCTGCCCGACAGCCATCTCACGGTGCCGTGCATGACAGAAAAAGACCTGGCCGACTTGGAATTCGGGCTGAAGAACAACGTGGAGTGGATAGCCCTTTCCTTCGTGCGCCGGCCGGAAGACATCATCGAACTGAAAGAACGCATCGCCGCAGCCGGTAAGCATTGCCGGGTGATTGCCAAAATTGAAAAGCCGGAAGCCGTGGCCAATATCGAAAAGATCGTGCGCGTGGCAGATGGTATCATGGTTGCCCGCGGTGACCTCGGGGTGGAAGTGCCTTTGCAGAAAGTTCCGCTCATCCAGAAAAGCATCGTGGAGAAATGCCTTGTCGCCGGTAAACCGGTGATCATCGCCACCCAGATGATGGAAAGCATGATCACCAATTCCATGCCCACCCGCGCCGAAATCACCGATGTGGCCAATGCCGTTCTCGACGGAGCCGATGCCGTGATGCTCAGCGCCGAAACCTCGGTCGGGCAATTCCCCGTCCGCGTGGTCGAAGTGATGGAACGCATCATCTCCGATGTCGAAGCCGACCGCAGGGTGTATTACAAAGGCCAGCGCCCCACACCTGAAAGTCCATCGTTTATAAGCGATGAAGTTTGTTTTACCGCAGTACGCATGAGCGATCACCTGCAGGCCAAAGCCATCGTGGCCATGACCAAATCGGGCTATACGGGCTTCAAAGTGGCCAGCTACCGCCCGCAGGCATCCGTTTTCATTTTCACCAACAACGAAGCCCTGCTCAATACCTTGAGCCTCGTCTGGGGCGTGCGCGGCTTTTATTACGACCGCTTTGTGAGCACCGACGACACCTTCAACGATGTCATCGATATCCTCAAACAGGAAGGTATGGTGAAGGAAGGCGAATGCGTAATCAATTGCGCCAGCATGCCCATCCAGCAAAAACTGCGCACGAACGCCATCAAGGTGAGCATCGTAAACTGACAGAAAGGCGCAACGAACGCTTCGGCATCCGGTTTGTTAACTACTCAGCAACGCAGCATGGAAGATCAACTCATCAACCGCGTCGCCCAGAGCGGCATCATGACCTTCAACCTGGAAAATTATTACACCCAGGGCGAGCGAAAGGTGTTGGATATCCGCGACTCCCTCTTCA
>JBKDBI010000012.1:0-4015 GCA_046314695.1 Bacteroidota bacterium
GCGGGCTACTTCCCGCTGAAACATCCCTCCGAAAAATGCCACCTGCTCTTTTGCTTCCAATACACGGAACACGATCTGGCTGCTGATGTTATAAGGATAGTTGCCAATAACCGCCCCGCGGGTAAGCGATTGGGCCCAGGCGGCGGCTTCCAGTTCAAGGAAATCGCCTTCCACCACATGCAGTCCCTTGAAACGCGGTTCCTCCCTGAGGTACACCACCGATTCACTGTCTATTTCTATGCACAACAGACGCTGGCCAAAGCGGGTGTGGAGCGGTTCAGTGAGGATGCCCATGCCTGGTCCGATTTCGACTACAAATTCGGCGGCATCCGGCACCAGATCGGCGATACGGCCCGCGATAGACGGGGCATTCAGAAAATGCTGCCCGAGATGTTTTTTGGGTTTTACGCGTTCCATACCGATAGCTGCTTGCAAAGTTGATGTTTTGGTATGGTAATTGCTTTGATATGAGCACGAAAAAACTACCAACGCCATGAAGAAGATTTTGAGCATCACCGCAATGGTACTGGCCGGCATCAGCGTTGCTGCAGCCCAAGGTGCCCCGAACCCTGCCGGAAGCGGCAACGGAAAGCCCACACCGGCCAACACCAAAGCACCGGCGGGCAAGCCTTCCAACAAGCCTGCTGCCAAGCCTGCTATCACCACAGCCCCTGCTGGTAAGCCCGCACCGGCTGTTACTACTTCGAAGCCTGCTGTAGTGCCCGGCCCCAGCATCTTCTTTGCCAAGAAAGAACACGACTTCGGCAAAATCATCATGGGCCCGAAGGCTTCCATCGTCTTCACCTTTACCAACAACGGCAATGAGCCGGTGGTATTGACCGATGTGAAAGCTTCTTGCGGTTGCACCACACCTAAATGGCCTTCAGAGCCCATCGCTCCCGGCGCTACTGCACAAATCGAAGCAGTATACGATACCAATGGCCGCCCCGGTTACTTCGAAAAAACCATCACCGTTTTCTACGCCGGAAAGACCGAAGAACTGAAAATCAAAGGCAACGTTGAAAACCAGGGCACCGACAGGCCCGGCAACGGTCAGCTTTGATCGGAATACCACTACAACAAGAAAAACGGAAAATACCAGCATGAAAAATCTGCTCATCATCGCAGGCCTCTTCTGCCTCGCTGCACCCGTGGCAGCGCAGCAGGCCCAAACGCCCAATGTACTGAAGTTTGAAACCACTTCGCATGAGTTTGGTACCGTGTACGAAGGCACCCTGGCCACCTTCGACTTCAAATTCACCAATACCGGCGCCGCTCCAATCGCACTTTCAAACGTGCAGGCTTCTTGCGGATGTACTACACCCAAATGGCCACGTGAGCCCATCGGTCCCGGTGAGTCAGCTGTCATTCAGGCGCAATACAACAGCGCAGGCCGTCCCGGAGCGTTCCACAAAACCATTACCGTGTACAGCGAAGCCGGAAACCAGGTGCTGACCATTACCGGAAATGTGGTGCAGAAGCCCGAAAAGCCCAAGTCACCCGTAATCGTAAACTAATGCTACAATAAGCAGCAAAAGGGTCTTCCAGCCGGAAGGCCCTTTTGTTTTTTACGCCATGAAACAGCTCTTTTTATTTGCAATTGGTTTGAGCGCAGCCGCTGCTCCGGGTGCACTTTGCGCGCAGGAAACAGAAACACCGGCACCCCGTTTTTTATGCTTTGAACAGCTTTCGGTCGCTATGGATACCATCGCGGAAGGGGATGTGCCTTCAGCCGTGTTCAGCTTCCGGGTATGTGATTCCTTCCCGGTTTTGATACGCCAGGTTTGGCCGGGTTGCGGATGCACCGTTCCCGATTTCCCGCAAGACACCCTTTTCCCCGGCAAAACCTATACCGCCCGTTTGAATTACCACAGTTATGGCCGCCCCGGAGCTTTCAACCGCAGTGCCATAGCTATGTACCACAGCCTGAACCCGAAGGAGCTGCAACCCAATGCAGAGGTGTCGCTCAATATCCATGGGTTTGTGCTGCCGAAGCCAAAGGAAGCGCCAGCCGGCGAATAATTCAGATTTCCAGTTTGGCCAGGCGCGCTGCAAAGGGTGGCGTGAACAAACCATAGGTTCCGCCGGTATGCAGGAACACAATGCGTTTTGCAAGCGGCCAGTGATGTTGTTCGAGGAGCTGTTGTAAGGCATACCAGGCCTTGCCGGTATAAACAGGGTCGAGTACGGCGTTGATGGCCGCACCGGCGCAGACACAAAACCGCAGCAGGTCGTCGCCCGCCCGCGCATAACCACCGGCTTCAAAGCCTTCCACCAATTCCCAGTTACCCATTCCGCATGCAATCAACGCATCGTGTTGTTCTGCGGCGTTGAAAAGCACGGGGATACCGCAGACTTTGGTTTGTATGCCCCGCAGATCGCGCCCGCGCAGGATTCCGCGCATGGTGGTGCCGGTGGCTGTGGCCAGTACGAGAACATCAGGTTCAAAGGGAAGTTCATCCCATAGGAGGCCGCAGGCACTTTCGCCGTCCGGACCTTCTCCGCCGGTATCGATGAAGAGGTAAGGGCCCTCCACTTTGGCCCCGGCGATCTGGCGTCGCTGTTCAAATTCCGTTGCGCTGAGCCAAGCATGCGCTGCACCGAATTTCTCACACAGCCTGCGGTAAGGATTTTCCGGCTGTTGATAACCGCGAATAAGCAAGGTGCAGCTTATATTCAAAAGTTGACAGGCAGCGGCAGTTGCAAGGAGGTGATTGCTGTAAGGACCACCGCATGTTACAATGTGCCGAATTCCTTCTGCCCGTGCACGTTCGAGATGACCTTGCAGCTTCCGGCCTTTGTTGCCGGAGATATACGGATGCATCAGGTCGTCGCGCTTAATCCAAAGCTGCAGACCATCCGCCCGCTTCACTTCCTGCAAAGGCCCTTCCCGCAGCGGCAACAGGCTCATTTGGGGTTGAGAATCCTGTCGATACTCGCTGCCGAAACCGCGTGGTATCCCGGTCTGGCCAGGGCAAAGATGCGTTTTCCTTCGACCAGACCTTCCGGCGTGGCTGCCAGGGCATTGTATACGGGCAGGAGGAATTTCCGGCGGCCAACCCGCTGCAGGAATGCAGCCATTGCAGGATAGGCAGGTTTGTATCCGTTCTTCACCGACAAGGTGTACCAATCGGCTTCGATTTCAGCATTTCCACAGGCGGTGAACCGAAAATGGGCGTCGAGTGCGGCCATGCGTTGATGCCCAAGTGTATCCGGCAGGCTGCGCAAGAACTGCTGGAACTGTTGCGTGACCCAATTGCGGGTGGCAGCAGTGTCGGGCTGAACGGTCTTGAGATAACGCCCGGCTTCATTTACCGCTATCTGCATGCGGGTGGAATTGGGCCTCGGCCAGTTATCAGGGAGACCAGGCTGGTAAATCCAGTTTTGGGCATTGGCCCTCACGAATTCTTCCGCTGTTTGAAACAGCGAGTCATTCAGCCTTTGTTTGAAGGCATCGGTCGTGGTGGTGCCGAATGCAAAGTCGCGGAAATAGGTCCGCAGGAAATGATCCCAGCGGCTGCGGCCAACCACACTTTCCAGGTGCTTGAGGAAGAGAAACCCTTTCACATAGGCGATATCGGTAAGGCCTTCGTCCGGATTGCGACCGCTGAGATCCAGTTTCAGCCGGGTATCGTTGGGTGCTTCTTTCATCAGCCGGGCGATGGTGCGCTGCAGTTCCCCGACTTCGAGTTCAGCCTGCATATCGGCGATATCTTTTCCATAGACCGCTTCCACGATGCGGTTTTCGAAATAGACTGTAAAACCTTCATTCAGCCAGAAATCGTTCCAGTCGGCATTGGTCACCAGGTTGCCGCTCCAACTGTGGGCGAGTTCATGCGCAATGAGCGAAGTAAGGGAACGGTCGCCGGCAATGATGGTGGGCGTGGCAAAAGTGAGGCGCGGATTTTCCATGCCACCGAAAGGGAAGGCGGGCGGCAAAACCAGCACATCGTAACGGCCCCACGGATAGGCTCCGTAGAGTGCTTCAGCCTTGCGGATCATTTCGGGCATTTCG
>JBKDBI010000013.1:0-4063 GCA_046314695.1 Bacteroidota bacterium
GAAGCATATCGCAGCGGAGACCTGGATTTAATTGATTCGCTCGACCGTATTATGAGTCCGGGCAAAACCTACCGCAAATGGATGCTTACGGAGCGCAATCGCGTGATGGCAATTCAAATCAACCGCATATTGACTTCAGGGAAAAGTCTTTTCGCAGGAGTCGGTGCAGCGCATTTACCCGGCGATTCCGGCATGATTGAAATGTTGCGCAATATGGGCTACACGGTGCGCGCAGTAAATGCTAAAAGCACCGCCCTTGCACGCAAGCAAAAGGAGAAGATCGAAGCACTCGAGTACAAACAGAGTTACAGTTTATACACTTCAGGAAACGGAGATTTTGAAGCACAACTGACCGGCGCTCCTTTCCAAATGGCATTTCAGAATGGTACCATCCGGTATTTCCTGCCGGATGCAGCCAATGGCGCTTATGTATTACTCACTTCGGTTCCGTATTACGGTGCCATTACAGGTCAAAGCCCACAGCATATAATCAGCCGACTGGACAGCTTGCTTTTTGAAAACGTGAGGGGTAAAATCCTGCAAAAAACCAATACCACTCAAAACGGATTTCCGGCGATTGACATACGCA
The DNA here is from genome assembly GCA_046314695.1 of Bacteroidota bacterium. Taxonomy (GTDB): domain Bacteria; phylum Bacteroidota; class Bacteroidia; order NS11-12g; family UBA955; genus REEB481. The sequence continues at coordinate 590 of JBKDBI010000013.1, forward strand.
ACCGCACTAACCAGGGAGACTATCAGCGGCTGTTATTGGTTGTCACTCCTACACGCATTTGGGCTATTAAAATGGCCGGCCAGGGCAACCATGCAGCAGGCAAGGCCGGTGAAGCATTTTACTCCTCGCTTCGGTTGTTGGAGATGCAGGGGGTAAATAACAAATGGACGACCTACCAGCCGGCCGCGGGTGGCTATTCCATCCTTTGGCCATCAGAACCAAAGTTCGGAAAAAGCCTCGGTGACAATGCAGATTACCTGCAAGGCCACCGCGATCTGGAAGCCAGCGATTTGAATGGCAACTATTACTTCTTACGCCGTATAATAATGCATGATGTTGATTACGTGGAAGATGACACATTTGAACTCCGCTGGTTATCAAAAGGGCTGGCAACTCAATTCAAGGGAGAACTCAATAATCTTGTTTTTTTAAAGGACTACGGAACTCCGGCTGTAGAAGCAACCATTAGTCCGAAAGAGAACGGAGGCAAACCAATTACACTCAGGATGGCCATACAGGGGACGGCAATTTACACCTGGGGAACAACCAGCTCAGCTCCGATGGAATTCCTGAAATCGTTTTCATTCAGACCATTCCAATACAAAGAACCTTTCAGCACCATACTTGACAGCTCTTTATGGTTTAATACGCTCAGCAGTCCGCAACCAGATCTGATAAAAATGCAACAGCAAATGGGTCGTTTTATAGCTATTGAAAGCGATTCATTTGATACATACCGAACCCTTAACCGACAGTTTACATATTCGGCGAGCACCGGTGAATTGGTCAATGCATACCTGACACGTTATCATTATTTCTACTATGAAAAGCATATTGACAGCCTCTGGGAGCGGCGGATTAAAGCCAATCTTGAAAATAATTTTTCGATTTACAAGGAAATCCGTCGCAAAGAGGCAGACTGGCAAACCCTGGATTTGCATTATACAGACACGGCCAGTATTAGGGTGATACGCGCGAAATGGTATGTCAGAGGAAGGATGAGTTGGTGTATTGCAGCCTGTTACGATACTGTGAATGGACAAAGCCCATTTGTCAAATCTTTTTTCGATCATTTCAGGCCATTCGACACCTTCAGTAATCCAACTATTTTCGCCACGCGAACAGACTCGCTTCTGCGCATGATGAAGTCTGCTGACAGCGCCACCCGGGCTACAAGCAGGAATTGGACCGATTACATAAAACTATCCCCCGAGAATGTTCCTTTTGCGATCAGGGACATTGGGACGAATAGTGGCGACAGGAGTTCGATGGCATACAGAATTGCTTTGATCGAATCCCTCGGCAAAGTGCGCCATCCTGAGATACTTCCTTCATTCAGAAGATTATACATGCAATCAGGTGATACTGCAGCACTGCAAGTAGCTATCCTGAAGGCCTTGGCGACCCAACATACGACAGAAGCTGCGCGATTATATGCCGATCTGTTGATTGAAGAGACGCCATTAACACAGGATGAGTCAGACGGTTCCGAAATCATCGAAGCCTTGCTAGACTCCCTACCCGTAAACAAAGTAGTTATGCCTCAGTTACTTGAACTACTCCGATACCCAGACTATCGCTCCCCCGTGCTTAGTATACTATGTGGCCTGCTCGACAGCAATCTTATCAAACCGGAGGAATATGCGATGTACCGAAAGAGTCTGACCCTTGAATTTCGCGATGGTCTCAAACGCCTGAAATCAGAAGAGACCAAGGTTTCACAATCTGCCAGGGCCCTTAAAAATCCGGATGCAGCAGACCTGTATCGTTATGACGGAACGCGAGGTTTTTTTCCGGTTGATCACGGTTATACGGATAACCCTGAAGTCGGGAACGTATTGCGATGCGCCCGTTTGTTATTGCCCCTGCTCCCGGATGCTTCCATCGAAAAGAAACTGAATTCCATGTTCAATTCTAAAGACATGATGTTCAGACTATTGGCTGCCAATCAATGGCTCAAAGCCGGCAAAGCAATTCCGGACAGTATGGTAAAGCAATATTTGGACAAACCGATGCTCCGTTGGGGTATGATCCGACTCATGGCAGCATATCCTACATTAATACCCATGCCAGATTCGATACGCGATGGCAAAGCGATTGCAGAAAGTTATGCCCGCTTTGATGAACTGGGAAGCCGCGATAGCATCAAATATCTCATGGCAGATACAGTAGTTTACAGAGGATACTATGGTTCAATATACCATTTTAAGGTCAAACGTTATAAGGACCCAAGACCGGACAAGGGACTTATATACAGCGTCTGGTTGAATTTCGACCTTAACAACGAACACTTGGCTACACGGCCTGAACTGCTAAAAGTGCGAATCACCGATCCAGATTTGTATGTACAGTGCCATGAACAGACAAATCGGATGATGTTAAGTGGAAGGAAGCGTTGGAAGAGCAGTCCGCCGAAAGGGGATGAATATGAGCATTATTCAGATGACGAGTAAGCAAAAAGAACGGCTTACTTGACTTTGGCAAGCCCAATAACTCAGATTAGTCGGAAGCTTGCACTATGTATGGAAGATTCCATGCCTTACTGACGAACAATGCGAACATTTGTTCAAGTTTTTGAAAGCCGCTGTAGCGGCGGTTGGTGAGGTAGCAGAACTCGCCCACGTAGTTCCGCATGTACCTTTTCCATACGTAATGGTGAATGCCATCCAGGTTGCGTTTTGCGTTCACTTTCATGATCTCCGTGTACCACAATTTCCCGTTATCCGGGTCATCTTCGAACCAGGGGCGAGGGCGATTGTCGAGACTGCGAATGCTGATGTTCATGCCATTTGGCAGCCCATCAGCGCTTGTCGGTGTGGTCTTGCGTGAAACCGGATGGTGATGATTGTAAGGCATGTCTTTCAAGGATTCCGGACGCATTGATATCAAACGCAAGCGCCCGCCCTGCGCAAGTTTGAACCATGGATGCCATTCCGGAATGCGCAGATTAAGACCCCGTAATTCGACCGGCATTAGTTCCAGCTTTTGTCCTTCTTCATTGCGGACAGAGCGTTGCATTGGCTGAGCGCTCTCTGATGCCGTTTCTTTCCCCACTGGTTCCGGAACCGCCGGAAAATCTGCTGTGCCTGCTGTGATATGATCAAGCATCGCATACCAATCCACAAGGTCGGCCATCATCACTTTCATCTTCTGCATCATTAACCAGATAGGCCGGTAATGCCGGTGGCCCAGATGGCGCTGTACCTGCATGGCCGAAATGGAGTTCTTCTGAAATGAAAGCACCGCAATGGCATAGACCCAATAATGAAAAGGAAGTTTAGAATACTCCAGGAGTGTCCCGCTGCGCAGTGTCGTCTCCCATTTGCATTGCTTACATCGGTACCTGAGTCGAGACGGGAGCCACAATTGGTCGGATGAACCGCAACGGTTGCAATAGACACCGTGCTTATCCCGAAATTCCTTCCACAAAAGAACACATCTTTCTTCTGTGTTGTAAGTTTTGATAAATGTAAA
>JBKDBI010000014.1:0-11487 GCA_046314695.1 Bacteroidota bacterium
AAACAGTGCTTCGGTGGTTAGGGGTATCAGTATCGAAACCGGAAATACGGCCGATACCAATTTCATCGAACACAATACCGTATTCCTGAATGCCAACACCAGCGGTCCCAACCTGACTACCGCGGGCATCTTCACCAGCACCACACCGCGGGTAATACTCCGCAATAACCTGGTGGTGAATACCAGCGTGCCCAAAGGGACCGGATATGCCGCTGCTTATGACCGAAGCTCCAGCGCGCTCACTACCTATTTGGGTGCATCCAATGGCAATAGTTTCTTTGCCGGCACTCCTGGGGCGGCCAACCTCATTTACCGAGATGGCATTAACAACATCCTGACGATTGCAGCATTCCGGACACTGGTTGGTCCTAACCGAGACAGTCTGTCTGTAACGACCAACGCGGTTTTCCAGGCCACCAGTCCTTTGAATGACAGCTTCCTCAAGGTTGTTATCAACGATCCGGCCAACTGTGCCCTGAACAAAGGCGGATTACCCACTCCACGTGTAAGCGCTGACTATTGGAACCGTGCACGCAACAGCACCCGCCCGGATATTGGTGCCCATGAATTCACTCCCATGCCGGCCATTGCCGGTCAGCCACGCGATACCAGTGTTTGCCCTGGCAGCAACGTTACCTTCACCGCGCTTGCACGTGGAGCCAGCATCCTGAATTACCGCTGGTTCAAGAACGGAATTGCACTCAGCAATGGCGGAAGTATCAGCGGTGCAGACCGCGACACCCTGAGAATAACCGGTGTTGCCGCAACAGATTCCGGACTCTACACCGTACGTACCTGGATCTGTGCAGGCGATTCCGTGCTTTCGAATGCAGCGCGTTTGCGCGTTGGATCTAACAGCATCGCAGCCACAAGCATCCGGATCACTCCCTTGGATACCGTTTGCCCGGGCACGCTTGTTTCACTGAAAGTAGTCGGCGGTTCGCTCGGCACCGGAGCCAGCTGGAAATGGTTCACAACATCCTGCGGCGGAACGGCGGCCGGCACCGGAGATAGCATTGCGGTGCGTCCGCTCAGCCAGACCATTTACTTTGTACGAGCCGAAGGTACCTGCAACACTACAACCTGTGCGAGCGATACGGTGTTCATGCGCGACTCTTCGTTTGCCGCCAGCTCCATTGTAGCTTCTGTTGATTCTGTCTGCATCGGCTCCAGTGTCACCCTCAGCGTGATCGGCGGTAGCCTCGGCTATCAGGCCGACTGGAAATGGTATAGCAGCTCCTGTGGCGGTGCAGCTGTGGGAAGCGGAAGCAGTATCAACGTGACGCCTTCGGCCACCACAACCTATTTCGTGCGTGCGGAAGGAAGCTGCAATAACACAGCATGTGTCAGCAAATCCATCAAAGTCAATACCTTCTCCACGGCTCCCACGTCCATCACCGCTTCGGCTGACTCTGTCTGCATCGGCTCCAGCGTTACCCTTAGCGTGAACGGCGGCAGCCTTGGCAGCAATGCAGATTGGAAATGGTACAGCAGCTCCTGTGGCGGTACAGCCGTTGGCAGCGGAAGCAGTATCAGCGTTACACCTTCGGCAACTACAACATATTTCGTACGTGCGGAAGGAACCTGCGACACCACCGCTTGCACCAGCAAATCCATCAAGGTTAATACCTTATCGACTGCTCCTTCTTCTATCACCGCTTCAACCGACTCTGTCTGCAACGGCTCCAGTGTTACCCTCAGTGTGAACGGTGGAAGCCTCGGCAGCAATGCCAGCTGGAAATGGTACAGCAGCTCCTGCGGCGGTACAGCTGTGGGCAGCGGAAGCAGTATCAGCGTAACGCCTTCGGCCACCACAACCTATTTCGTGCGTGCGGAAGGGACCTGCAATAACACGGCCTGCGCCAGCAAATCCATCCAAGTCAACACCTTCTCTACTGCACCGACTTCCATCACCGCTTCGGCTGACTCTGTCTGCAACGGCTCCAGCGTTACCCTCAGCGTGAACGGCGGCAGCCTCGGCAGCAATGCAGATTGGAAATGGTACAGCAGCTCCTGCGGCGGAACGGCCGTGGGCAGCGGAAGCAGTATCAGTGTTACACCTTCGGCCACCACGACCTACTTCGTAAGGGCTGAAGGAACCTGCAATACCTCAGCGTGCGCAAGCAAGTCCATCCAGGTCAATACCCAGTCTACTGCTGTAAGCAGTGTTATAGCAAGTGCCGATTCGGTTTGTCCGGGTAACAGCAGCAGATTGCGCATCAGCGGCGGAAGCCTGGGCAGCAATGCCAGTTGGAAGTGGTACACCACTTCGTGTGGAGGTACAGCCATTGGCACCGGTGATAGCCTTCTCGTAACGCCCACTTCCACAACTACCTATTTTGTGCGGGCAGAAGGAACTTGTAATACAAGTAGTTGCGGAAGCATAAGCGTTCGACTCATGCGCTTGTCTTCCGTTCCGAGTGGTATAACTGCAAGCAGCGATTCGGTTTGCCGTGCAGGTTCTACCACATTAGGTGTTACCGGTGGTACGCTAGGATCTGGCGCCAATTGGCAATGGTATACCGGATCATGCGGAGGCACTTCCGCCGGCACCGGAATCAGCCTTTCCGTTAACCCCACCCTCAACACCACTTATTTTGCGAGAGCGGAGGGTATTTGTAACAATACTGCATGCGAAAGCAAGCGCATTATCATACGCGATTCCAGCATTGCATTGACCGGTCTGAGTGCAACACTTGACACCGTACTTCCCGGACAGACGACCACGTTAAAAGTTGTGGGAGGACAACTCGGCAACCGTGCAGTCTGGAGATGGTACAAAGGCGGTTGTGGCTTCGGAACAGCCATTGGCTCAGGCGATTCAATCACAGTTACGCTGAGTTCACAAACCACATTCTATGTGCGTGCTGAAGGCCTCTGCAATAACACCACTTGCGTCAGCCGTACAATCTTCCTGCGCGACTCTTCACGGGCTCCTACAGGCATAATTGCCGGATTGGATAGTATATGTCAAGGCACCAATACCACCCTTACACCCAATGGCGGCAATCTCGGCTTCAAGGCAAGCTGGGTATGGTATACCGGCAGTTGCGGCGGTACGCAGGTCGGAACCGGCACCGTACTGCGCGTGAATCCCTCGGTTACAACCACCTATTGGGTACGTGCTGAGGGTCCCACGAATACAACCGCTTGCGCTAGCTTCACCCTGCATGTTCGCGACACTTCGCTTGCTGTGACCAGTATCCGTGCAAGTTTGGATTCGGTTTGTTCCGGCAGCAGCTCAACGCTCCGTTTAAACGGTGGTAAACTTGGATACCGCTCTTCCTGGAAATGGTATAACAGCAGCTGCGGAGGAACGCTTGCCGGCACAGGTGACAGCCTGCAGGTCTCCCCGGGAAGCAGCACCACATATTTTGTGCGCGCTGAAGGCTTCTGCAATACCACCAAGTGCGAAAGCAAGTTCATCAAAGTGAATACATTATCTGCCTCGGCAACTTCCATAACAGCATCCACAGATTCTGTTTGCAGCGGTGGCAGCAGCACCCTCCGTGTTAATGGAGGTACGCTTGGCGGAAATGCCGGCTGGAAATGGTACAGCAACTCTTGCGGAGGTACTGCAATTGGCTCCGGCAGTAGCATTGTCGTGAACCCTACCACAACCACTACCTACTTTGTAAGGGCTGAAGGCACCTGCAATACGACGGCCTGCACGAGCAAGACCATCTTTATGCAGACATTGTCTGTTGCACCCACCTCAGTTACTGCTGCGCTTGACTCCCTTTGTTCAGGAAATAGTGTGACTGTGCGTGTCAACGGTGGTTCGCTTGGCTTTGCTGCCGCTTGGAACTGGTTTACAGATTCATGCGGCGGTTCAAGCATTGGCACCGGAGCCAGCCTTACTGTAACACCGACACGCAGCACACGTTATTTCGTGCGAGCCTCAGGAGCATGCAATACCACAAGCTGTGAAAGCAAGTTCATTAAGGTGAATGTGAATTCAACAGCCCCCACATCCATTACTTCCAGTGTAGACTCCCTTTGTTCGGGAAGCAGTGTCACGCTCAGCGTGAATGGTGGCAGCCTTGGCGGAAACGCTTTCTGGCGCTGGTATTCCGGCTCTTGTGGTGGAACCTTGGTTGGCACCGGAACATCGATATCTGTAAGCCCTACCAGCAATACCACTTATTTTGTCCGGGCGGAGGGCACTTGCAACACCACCAGCTGCGTGAGCAAATTCATCAAGGTTAATCGTGCTTCGACTGCACCGACAAGCATCTCCGCTTCAGCCGATTCTGTCTGCGCCGGAGTCAGTGTTACCTACACCGTTCAAGGCGGAACTTTGGGAAGCAACGCATCCTGGAGATGGTACAGCGGAAACTGCGGAGGCACATCTATTGGTTCCGGAACCAGTCTCACCGTAACACCCACAACCTCGACCACATATTTTGTACGCGCAGAAGGCACATGCAATACAACTGCATGCGTAAGCAAGGCATTGAAGCTGAACACCTTCTCTACAGCCCCATCCGGAATCACTGCTTCAGCCGATTCTGTTTGTGCAGGTACGAGTGTCACATTTACGGCCAGTGGCGGAAGCCTTGGAAGCAATGCAAGTTGGAAGTGGTACCGGAGCAGCTGCAGCGGTACCGTTATCAGTACTGGAAACAGTCTGACCGTTACGCCTTCTGCCAGCGAAACCTATTTCGTCAGAATAGAGGGCACTTGCAACAATACAACCTGCATCGGCCGACCAGTGAAAATCAATACCTTCTCGGGTGCACCTACCGGTATCACATCCAATGCTGACTCTGTCTGCATTGGAAGCAGTGTGACATTGCGATTGAGTGGTGGCAGCCTGGGAAGCAATGCATCCATACGCTGGTATGCTGGAAGTTGCGGCGGTACACCTGCGGGCAGTGGCAGCAGCATCACCCTTACCCCTCTGTCGACAACAACTTATTTCGCGCGGATAGAAGGAACTTGTAATACCACAATATGTGTGAGTAAGACAATCAAAGTGAACAGCTTCTCCGTTCCAGCTGTCAGCATCATATCAACTGCTGATTCCATTTGTTTAGGTTCATCTGTTACACTGCGTGTAAACGGTGGCAGTTTGGGCAGTAATGCATCATGGAGATGGTACGAGAACAACTGCGGAGGCACTTCCATCGGCAGTGGCACCAGTATAACGGTCAGCCCTTCGGCCACAGCTATTTATTATGTTCGGGCAGAAGGCTCCTGTAACACAACTGTCTGCGTAGGTAAGAGCATCAAGGTTAATTCTTTCTCTACTGCACCTTTGAGCATTAGTTCGAGAGACGACTCCATTTGTTTGGGTACGAGCTTAAGCCTTGAAGTGGTTGGCGGCAGTCTGGGAAGCAATGCTTCATGGAGATGGTATACTGGATCATGCGGAGGCAGTTCTATAGGTTCAGGTAAGACAATCACAATCAGCCCTTCAGCCACTACAACCTATTTTGTGCGGGCCGAGGGCACATGCAACAGTACAGCTTGTTCGATCAAATCGATCAAAGTGAATACTTTCAGCACAGCTGCGACCAGCATTTTAACCTCTGCCGATTCCACCTGTGGCACAACCACTGTTACACTCGCAGTAAACGGTGGCAGTCTGGGTAGCAACGCGAGCTGGGTTTGGTACCGAGGAACCAGCAGAATTGGAACTGGAAGCTCCATAGTTGTAACCCCCGTACTCGGTAACTCAACCTACAGTTTACGCGCAGAAGGAACTTGTAATGTAACTGGTATGGTTAGCAGGAGCATCAAGGTAAATATTCCTTCTGTTGCAGCTACTTCGATTATTTCAAACAGCGACTCCACCTGCGGTAATAGCCAGGTTACCTTGCAAATAACCACAGGAACACTTGGCTCGAATGCAAGTTGGAAATGGTACAGTGGAAGTTGCGGTGGCACATTGGTCGGTACCGGCCCGACACTATTCATTACTCCGACTGCAACAACACAGTATTTTGTGAGAGCTGAAGGCACTTGCAATACGACTGCATGCGTGGGCAAAACCATAAAGGTAAATACACCGAGCGTCGCACCGGTTTCGATTGTTTCCACAGCAGATTCCACTTGCGGTAGCAGCTTTGTTACGCTTACTGTTAATGGTGGTTCCCTGGGTTCTTTCGCACGCTGGAGATGGTATACCGGAAACTGCGGTAGCGGTTTGATTGGAACAGGAACCAGCATTACAGTGAACCCAAGTATTACAACCAGCTACTTTGTCCGCGCAGAAGGCCTTTGCAACGCTACAGCATGCGTGAGCAAAACCATCAAAGTGAATACGGTCAGCAGCAATCCGCTCAGCATAATTGCTTCGCACGACTCTATTTGTCCGGGTGGCGGCCCTGTTAACCTGAGCGTGAATGGCGGCAAGCTGGGCAGTAATGCCAACTGGATCTGGTATGCCAACGGCTGTGGCAGTGGCACACCGGTAGGAACAGGTAACGCCATTGCCGTAAATCCGACTAGTACGACTACCTATTTTGTGCAAGCAGCCGGAACCTGCAACACAACTCCATGCGTAAGCAGGGTATTGAAAGTGCAACTGCTTTCGCAGTCTGCTACCAACATCACGGCAAGTGAAGACAGTATCTGCAAAGGCACGTCGGTAACGTTGCGCGTGAATGGAGGATTTGCTGCAAGCAATGCACGTTGGGTATGGTACGAGGGCGGTTGCGGTGCAGGCCGGGCCATTGGAACGGGAACGGTTATCACGGTGACCCCTGCAGCCAACACATCGTACTTTGTTCGAGCTGAAAGCAATTGTAACACTACATTGTGCGTAAGCAAGGCAATCGTTATACGCAGCGAAAGCACTGTACCGGTGTTCATCACCAGTACCGCAGACACTACCTGCGGTGCTCCCATCACCTTGCAGGTCAATGGCGGCAGCCTTGGCAGCGGCGGACGTTGGGCCTGGTATACCGGAAACTGCGGCGGAACCCTGGTTGGCATTGGCAACAGCCTGACAACAACCCCGGTTGGGCCTACTACCTATTTTGTACGTGCAGAGGGCTTATGCAATACCACGCAATGTGTACGGAAAACCATCTATTCAGCGACAGCCTCAACTGCGCCGGTGGCCATAGTTGCAAGTAACGATACTCCCTGCCTCGGCCAGCAAATCACGCTCACTGTACAGGGTGGCAATCTTGGAATTGGTGCCGAGTGGAAATGGTACCATTCTTCCTGCGGTGGTTCACTCATTGGTACAGGAGGTTCTCTCAAGGATATTCCCAATGGCAACACAACCTACTATGTTCGCGCTGAAGGTGCCTGCAACATCACGAATTGCGTTTCACGACCAATCCGCATCTTGTTCCCGGGAAAACCTGCAATTGGAATCACGGCTTCTGCAGACACGGTACTCAACGGGGCCAATGTCCGCCTGCAGATTATCGGTGGCAGTGGCGGTTCCAATGGTCGTTGGGTTTGGTACGAAAACGGTTGTGGCAACGGTGCACCGGTCGGATTTGGACCAACACTCAACGTTGCTCCGGGATCAACCACCACTTACTACGTGCGTCAGGAAGGAACCTGCGACAGCACCGTATGCGTGTTCAAGAAGGTGAGCGTTTGGGGTATGAATGTCCAGGATCAGCAGCAGCTGGGTGATTTGATCCGCCTGTATCCGAACCCGACAAAAGACAAGTTGAACCTCATGATCGATGTGCAGGGCAATGAGCCAACCCTTGTGAAAGTGCTCGATGCCCAGGGCAGAGCCATCCGGGAGTTCAGCCTGGAAGCCGGAATCCGCAGCCATGTTATCGATGTGCAGGAACTTTCGGAAGGTCAGTACATGCTCGATATCAGAAATGGACGCAGCAGCGCTGTCAAGCGTTTCGTCAAACTGAACTAAACGGCTTCGAACAAAACTCAAAAGGGAAGGTTGCCAGGTGCAGCCTTCCCTTTTTTCATGCCCTTGGGCAGCTTGGGAATAGGATTAACTTTGCAGCGCAATTACCACCATGATTATCGGACTTCCCAAAGAAATCAAGAACAACGAGAACCGCGTAGCCCTCACGCCTGCCGGTGTCTCTGAACTGGTAAAACACGGACACCAGGTGTATGTACAAACCAATGCCGGAACAGGCAGTGGTTTCAACGATGAAGAATACGTTCAGGCTGGTGCCTCGATGCTTCCTTCCATCGAAGATGTATACGCCATCGCTGAAATGATCGTTAAGGTAAAAGAGCCGATCGAAAGCGAATATGCACTCATCAAATCCAATCAGCTGCTCTTTACTTACTTCCACTTTGCCAGCCATGAACCGCTGACGCATGCGATGATTCGCAGCAATGCGATCTGTCTCGCTTACGAAACCGTGGAAAAAGCCGACCGCAGCCTGCCATTGCTCGTTCCGATGAGCGAAGTAGCCGGTCGCATGAGCGTGCAGAACGGTGCCAAATACCTCGAAGCGCCTATGGGCGGTCGCGGCATTCTTCTGGGCGGCGTACCCGGCGTTAAACCTGCCGAAGTACTTGTTCTCGGAGGCGGTATCGTAGGAACCCAAGCAGCCAAAATGGCAGCCGGAATGGGCGCTCAGGTTACCATTATGGATGTAAGCCTGCCCCGTCTGCGCCAGCTCGACGATATCATGCCGGCCAATGTGCAGACCCAGTATTCAAACGAATACAACGTGCGCAACGCCATCAAAACGGCCGACCTGGTGATCGGCGGTGTGCTGATTCCCGGTGCCAAGGCTCCAAAGTTGATCACACGCGCCATGCTGCCTACCATGAAGAAAGGTTCTGTGATTGTAGACGTGGCCATCGACCAGGGTGGATGCTTTGAAACCAGCCGTCCGACAACTCACGCAGAACCTACTTATGTAGTTGACGACGTGATCCATTATTGCGTTGCCAATATGCCCGGTGCGGTTCCTTATACCAGTACCCTGGCCCTTACCAATGCCACGCTTCCGTATGCTGTTATGCTCGCCAATATGGGCTGGCAGGCGGCTTGCAAAGCCAATGCTGAACTGAAGCTCGGACTGAACGTAGTTCACGGCAAAGTGGTTTACAAAGGCGTAAGCGAAGCCTTCAATCTGCCGTATACACCGGTGGAAGAAGTGCTAGGTTAATTCCGACATCATTTATACATCAGAGAAAAGGCTGCAGCGATTGCGGCCTTTTTTGTGCCCTAATTTTGCAGCTGTGTCAACACCTTTGGTTCATTACCGCAGCTACGGAAACCCTGACAATCCCACGCTGTTTATCCTGCACGGCATTTTCGGCATGTTAGACAACTGGCATTATGCTGCCGGTATCCTTTCAGAGCAGTACCATGTGGTTAGCTTTGATGCCCGGAACCACGGCAAAAGCTTCCATGATCCTGCGATGAGCTTTGAAGTGATGAGCGATGACTTGAATCGTCTTATGGCACATCTGGGGCTGGAAACAGCGGATATCATGGGCCACAGTATGGGTGGCAAAACAGTCATGCATTTTGCCATGCAGCATCCGGAAAAGATTCGTAAGTTATTGGTGGTGGATATTGCACCTAAGGCTTACCGGCCCGGTCATATTCCTTATTTCGATGCGTTCGGGCAGATACCGTTTGATCGGATTGAAACGCGCAAAGAGGCAGACGAAGCTTTCAGACATTACGCTCCCGATCCGGCGGTGCGGCAGTTCCTGCTGAAGAATCTGGAACCCTTGCCGGACGGTGGTTACAAAACGAAATTCAATCTTGCGGCATTAAAGGAAAGCTATCCGGAAATCATTGGTGCGCTGCAACTGAACAATGTCTTTGGCGGTCCGGCGCTGTTCATTTACGGCGAAAGATCCGGTTATGTCAAAGCCGAAGACCAGACCGAAATCCTGCAGCATTTTCCTGCCGCCATCTTCAAAGGCATTCCCGATGCCGGGCATTGGGTTCATGCCGATCAGCCTGCTCTATTTCTGGAGGCTGTAAAACAGTTCCTCCGCGATTGATCAGCAATGAAGCCGCAATCAGCCGCGCAGATTGGAATTGTTGAGTATTGACTGTACTACCTGCCACCAGGCAGCAGATTCTTCCATGCGGCAGGTCGATGTTACGATGTACAGCACACCATTGTTGGTAAAGATGCGCCAATTCCAGTGCAGACCGAGGCTGGCTGCATTGGCATCAAAATCAATCGATTTCGTACCACCGAAGGTGCCGAAACTTGTACTGCCCAGTTCAATGTCTTTGAAATACTCTTTGAGCATTGCGAGCATCTGATCGCGGATTTGCGTGTAGTCTTCGTTGGTAGGCACGCCTGCCGGAGACGGCATGTAATTGAAGTTTACATTTTCACGAAACTCATCTGTGCTATCCTGTGGCAGCGTCAGCAGGCTGAACTTCACGCCCATCGGTCCTTCCTGGAATTCCCATGATGCAGGAACGCTGAGTTCAACCTGTTCGAATTTAATTGGTTTCAGTGCTTGCACACCTTGACCAGATGCCCTTGACAGGGTTAGGAATAAGCATGCAAACAGAAGCAGCTGCAGGATTTTCTTGTGCATAGGGTTCGATGGAAAGCGAAATGGAAGGTATTTAGCAGGCGCCTGGTTGGTAAGAGTCAGAGGTCAAAAACACTGGTTCTTCTTTCTGCATGGTAACGGCGCAGGTTAAGCCAGAAGGCTGCAATCAGGTAGAAAATGAGCGGTGAGCCCAGCGCCAGGCAGGAAGTATAGACAAAGTAAAGCCGGATGCGCCGGGTACTGATGCCCATTTTTTCTCCGAGGAAGCTGCATACACCGAAGGCGGAGCGCTCAACTGCGTATTTAAGGAGACTCATGGAACGAAGATACAACCTAAGGCGTTAACCTGACATTGCCCGGTCTTTAAAAGCTGCTAAACTGAAATAAAAAGGGAGCGCGGAATGCGCCGCGCCCCCTTTTCGTGTGTTCAAAACAAAAAAAACACAAAGCAGCATAAACACACAGGCTGGGTTTGTTAACCCTTGTTCTTGAGCGCTTTCCCGATCAGATGTAAGACCAGGAATGGCGTATCGGCATTGGTTTCGACAACAACACTGCGGTCGAATGCGCCTTCATTCTCCATAACTACCTGCACCGGGAGGCTGAATTTCTCGCCCGGCTGCACGACGCGCGGCTCGCAGGCCGGTGTGGTGCAACCGCATGAGCTGCCACATTTCACCAGTCGCAGGGGTTTGTCGTTCGGATTATGAAGTTCGAAAACATGCCGGGCCGTATCGCCCACTGCGAAATCGGGCAACACGACTGTTCGGCCTTGGGTAGCCACGAGGGCTGTAGCCTTGCGCAAGGGTGTTTCCGGGCGCTGGCAGGCGGCATTGAATGCCATCATTAAGATTGTAAAATAGAATAGCTTTTTCATGATTTGGATACTTTTCGTATGAGCATGCGTGGATTGTTATACAGCACCAGCGGTTGGAGATTGTAATGGCCCACTTCCTTCAGTTTTCCGTCGCGCCCAAAAATGAGATGCATGGGATAACCGATGAATTGAATATGTTTACCCACCTGGTTGCTGGTGTCGAACCAGAGTGG
>JBKDBI010000015.1:0-16315 GCA_046314695.1 Bacteroidota bacterium
CATCGTTGGCAGGATTTGGATAAAGGTTTACAGGCAAGACATAGGCCTGTGGTTTCATACCCATGGCTACACTGTTATTGGCAAAGAAATACAGGCCTCCGCGGCTGTTACCGCCAATGATTTCCTGTTTGCCATCGCCATCCAGGTCGGCTGCGGCTGCAGTAGCCAGATACCCCATGTCGTATTCTGAGCCATCCACATCGCCGGGAGCATGGAATACCGATTGGTACAGCGCGAAGCTATCGGGCATCTGCCGCAGGTTGAGGTCGTAAACGCGCAGGCCGCCGTAAACCGTTCCAACTACAACTTCCTTACGCCCGTCGCCGTTGAGGTCGCATACGCGGGGGCTGGAATAACCATCAAACGCATATTGGGGCGGATTGAAATCCCAGCGGAATTCATTGCCGCGCATTTCCCCGAAAAACTCATCGTACAGCGTAAACTCGGGAGTTGTTTTGTTCCCGGTATTCATCCAAAGTTGGATTTTGCCGTCAAACCCGCCCAGGAGCATATCCAATAGACCGTCTTTGTTTACATCATACAATTCGGGTGCGGCGTAGTAGCGGTCGCGAGGAACGAAAGGAAGGTCGAGGAGATTGGTATCGGCCAGCACAAAAGCCAGGTTTCCACCGGTGCTGTTGTTGTAGTAATAGCGGACATATCCCGGCATATTGCCGACAAGCAAATCGGGACGGCCATCGCCGTTCAGATCGCCCATGGCAATGCGCATGTAGGAGAGGCCTTGGGTGGAAAAGCGCAGGAAATCTTCGTCTTCCAGGGTAAAAGCCGGCTGGGTTTTGGAACCTGTATTGCGGAACAGCGCGATGCGGTCGCGCCAGTTCGAGGTTTGGGAAAAATTTCCGTTGTTCACCACCAACAAGTCCTGATCGCCGTCGTTGTCAATATCCCAGAAAAAGGGCGCGGTGTTCCCACCGAGGTCGATCATGTCTTCCTGCAGGATATTGTCTTGTTTGAATTCGAAATTGGTCAGGTTTTCCTTGCCTTTGTTGCGGTAATACCAAACCTGGTTTTTCTCGCTTGAAGTTCCGGGCGCGGAAGGGGCCACAACCAAATCTGAAATCCCGTCTTTGTCTATATCTGCCTTGAAGGCGGCCGGGAACTCGTAATTGGCGGCCTGGCGCGATTCTATCGGGAAGATGCTGCTTTGGCCATCCATGGTATCCCATGCGTTGCGGCTGTCTGTTTTACCATTTTTTAACCAGAGCAGATTCTGGAAACCCACATTGCCTATAACCATTTCGTGGTCATCGTCTTCGTCCATATCCCACAGCAGGCAAGAACTTCCGCCGGCATGGCGCCATTTGAACGGCTCAACACAGTTGCCGAGGAACACTTCATTAAAGTAGGGTGACTCCCGGAAATAACCGAAACAGAAGTCTACATAACGGAAACGGAAACTGTCGGATGGCAGGCTTTGTTCCACTTGCAGATTGCGGCACATCGAATAGCCACCATAAACGCTGACATAGAAAACGACGTCGATATCGCCATCGTGGTCCAGATCGGTGAATGAGGGAATATCGGTTGCATCGAATTTGAAGAGCTGCCAATTGAGCGGTGGTATGGCTACGGTTTCACGGAGGATAAGACCTTGGTCTTCAAATGTTGGTATGGTTCCTGTACCTGTATTCTTGTAAATGCGCAGGTTTCTGGTTTCGTCTCGTGTGAAAATATCCGGCTTTCCATCGTTGTTGTAATCAACCAGCTGGTAAAAGGTATTTCCGGATGGGAAGTGCTTCTCATAATCCGGCCGGTACGTGTAGACCGGGCTGCCGGCTACACCGGTATTCATGAAAGGAAGCACTTTTTGACCGTCGCGGTCGAAGACCAGCAAATCTTCTAATCCGTCTGAATTGAAGTCGATATCGGAAAACTGCGGATTGTTCAGTCCACCTGACCACGCGCCTTTCAAGACTTTTCCATTCACCGTCACAGGAACCTGATTGGAAAGCTGAAATCGGAACTGGGCCTGTAAAGTCCCAATGAAGAAAAATGGCAGTAGTATAGATAGACGCATAGAAAGATGATTAGCGTATCAAATTTATTCCATAATTGGGATAAGAACGCAAATTACACTGTTAAAAATCCTTCAATTCTGTAATCCTTGGTTCAACAAGATCCTGGATATCGTTGACATGGCTGAGATTGTAAATGTGTACTCATGCAATTTAGGAATCCAATTCCCAAATTGCATGAAACCAGCATAGATCAAGTGGTTAGCCCGCAGAACCTTGCATTCATTTTCACAGGGCCTGGCGCCATGCGATGCATGTTTGCGCTTTATACTTGCAGTACCATGACCGCTTCGCTGGCTGATGAGCAATTGTACCAACTGTTTGAAGAGTCCGGACTTCAGGTTTGCACAGATACGCGCAAGCCCATTCCCGGCGCACTGTTCATCTGCCTCAAAGGCGAACGCTTCGATGCCAATGCATTTGCCCTTGCAGCCCTGGAAGCCGGTTCGGCCCATGTGCTGACAGAAAATGCCAATGTCTGCGATGGTCAGCGCATCCATCATGTTACCGACGGACTGAAGGCATTGCAACGGTTGGCGAATATCCACCGGCATCGGATGCAGGCCAAGGTGATTGGTATCGGAGGCAGCAATGGAAAAACCACTACCAAGGAATTACTTTTTCAGGTGCTATCGGCAGCTTTCCCGAGCATTGCTACCCAAGGCAACCTCAACAACCATATTGGTGTACCCCTGACTCTGCTGCGCATCCGGCCGGAGACAGAATTTGCCATCGTTGAACTGGGCACCAATCACCCCGGCGAAATGGCGGTTGTTTGCGCTATTGCAGATCCCGATTTGGGCATTGTTACCAATATCGGCAAAGAACACCTGGAAGGTTTCGGAAGCTTGGAAGGAGTGGCGAAAGAAGAAAGCGAACTCTACCTGAGCTTGCTGAAACGCGGCGGGCGCGCTTACGTAAATGCGGAAGACGAAAATCTGATGCGCATGTCTGCACGCTTGCCGGATCGGGTGGTTTTTGGCGGGACATCAACTGATTCAATTTGCCGCGCCGATGTGAAAGCACATTTTCCATATCTCAATTTTCAGCTTCAAACCGCTCAAGGCGGGTATGAAGTGAACGCATCGCTGGGTGGCGCGCACAACTTAGACAACATGCTGGCTGCTGCGGCGCTCGGGTTAGACCAAGGCATGAATCCGGAAACCGTGGCGGCTGCCTTGGCCTCTTATGTTCCTGCCAACAACCGCTCACAATGGCTGGAATCGGGTGGACACCGCATTTGGCTCGATGCCTACAATGCCAATCCGAGTAGCATGGAAGCGGCCTTGCGCAGTTTTGCCGGATGGAACCACAGTCCCAAAGCAGCCATGCTCGGCGACATGTTCGAACTCGGTTCGCATGAAGAAGCCGAACATCGTGCTATCGCTGAATTGGCTGCCAGCCTGGGTTTCGAAGCCGTTTACCTCTGCGGTGCCGCCTTTCACCGGATAGCATCCGGAGATCCGCGTTTCAAGGCGTTTCCGGATATCGCAGCCCTGCAGCAGGAATTGCAAAAGCATCCGCTTCCGCCATCCGGCATCCTGATCAAGGGAAGCCGGGGTGTGGCCATGGAAAAGGTGCTGGAAGTTTGGCATTGAATCATAAGCCTGACTTACATTTGAATATGTCATCACGTATTTTCATCGCAGGCATGGGGCTGGCTCTGTTTGCCATGGGCACGCTCAGTGCTTGTAAATCAAGGAAAGTTACAGCTTCTCCTGCCGTTGATTCCGTTGCTGTTGCAAGGGTTGATCGCAATGTGGAAGAGGTTCCCATTGCCACTCCCAGTCAACCGGCCATGGCAATGCCCAGTCGCAATACAGCAAAACCCGAAATTGTGCCTCCGGCAGTGGCCAAAGATTCAGCCGCAAGCAGTGAATCGTCAGCCTTGCTGAGCGTTGCCAGAGGCATTGATCCTGAAGTGGGCAATACCATGCTTGAACAAGGTAAGACAATTTACCAGACTGCTTGTGTAAAGTGCCATGCGTTCAAGGATGCCAAGAAATACACGCCTGAACATTGGGAGAAAGTACTTACTGCCATGGCACCCAAAGCGCGGCTCACAGAAGAGCAGACCCGCAGTTTGCGCGTTTATACCCTGGCATACCAGAAGCTTTGAGCCATAAACGAATACTACAGACCATAAAAAAAGCCCCGTAACGGGGCTTTTTATTTTTCAAGGGGTTGAATATTATCCTTTAACCTGATCCACGATGGCTTTGAAAGCTTCGGGATTGTTCATCGCCAGATCGGCCAATACCTTGCGGTTGAGACCGAGGCCTTTTTGTGTGGCGAGATGGATGAACTGGCTGTAGGAGAGACCTTCCTGGCGCACACCGGCGTTGATACGTTGGATCCAAAGGGCGCGGAATTCGCGCTTCTTGGCCCGGCGATCGCGGTAGGCATAGGTGAGACCTTTTTCGACCGCGTTTTTAGCTACGGTCCAAACATTTTTGCGCCGTCCGAAATAGCCTTTGGCTAATTTCATCACTTTTCTGCGGCGGGCGCGACTTGCGACGTTGTTGACTGATCTTGGCATATTGGTTTAGTTTAGTGACCTAAGCGTTCCGTTCGGAAACTTGAAGCTACGGTCAACGGTTTGTGAAAGGTTTATTTACCGAGGCGGAGCATGAATTTTACGTTGCTCTCATCGGAAGGGCTGATAACGGTATCGTTACCGAGGGCGCGCTTTTGCTTGGTGGTCTTCTTCGTCAGGATGTGATTTTTGAAGGCCTTCTTACGCACGATCTTCCCGGTGCCGGTTACCTTAAACCGCTTCTTCGCACTCGAGTTGGTCTTTTGTTTAGGCATGTCTGGATGTGTTTATAATGATCGGTTGAGTTATTTCTTTCCTTTGGGCGCCAGCATGATGGCCATTTTCTTGCCTTCCACCTTCGGCATCATCTCGATTTTAGCGAGACCTTCTTCCGAAAGTTTTTCAGCAAATTCCATCAGCAGTTTTTCGCCGCGTTCCTTATACATGATTGTTCTTCCGCGAAAGAATACATAGCAACGAACCTTGTTTCCTTCTTCCAGGAAGTGACGGGCATGCTTCAATTTGAAATCCACATCGTGTTCGTCGGTATTTGGACCAAAACGGATTTCCTTGATAACCTGCTTTACAGCATTGGCCTTGATTTCCTTTTGCTTCTTTTTCTGCTCGTACAGGAACTTGTTGTAATCAACAATTTTGCAGACCGGTGGATCAGCATTTGGAGATATTTCAACCAAATCCAAGCCCATGGCAAACGCAATCTCTAAAGCCCGGGCAGTTGGAAATACTCCCTGTTCTACAGATTCGCCTACCACGCGGATGGTTTCCGCCTTGATATGCTCGTTGATTTTGTGAAGGGCTTCCTTCTTTTTTGGGGTGCGCGGATGCAAGCTGCGGTGCCGGTTAGTTTAAATGTTGGTTTCTTCTTTGATCAGCTCGATGAAGGCGGAGATATCCATTACCCCCAGATCAGTGCCTCCGTGTTTTCTGACACTTACTGTGCCGTCTGCAGCTTCTTTTTCGCCTGCAACCAGCATGTACGGTATCTTACTCACTTCGGCGTCGCGGATTTTCTTCCCCGCTTTTTCCGATCTTTCATCAACGAGCCCGCGAATATCGTGTTTTTTCAACAATTTCAAAACCTCACGTGCATACTCTTCGTACTTTTCACTGATGGGAAGTATAATTACCTGGTCCGGAACCAGCCACAAGGGCAATCTGCCTCCGGTATGTTCCAGTAAAACTGCCACAAAACGCTCCATGGAACCGAAAGGCGCACGGTGAATCATCACAGGACGGTGTTTCTGTCCATCTGATCCGATGTACGTGAGATCGAAACGCTCCGGCAAATTGTAGTCTACCTGAATCGTTCCGAGCTGCCAACTTCTACCGATGGCGTCGCGTACCATGAAATCAAGCTTTGGCCCATAAAAAGCGGCTTCTCCATATTCAATCACTGTTTTCAGCCCCTTTTCGTCGGCTGCTTCAATGATTGCCTGCTCGGCACGGTTCCAGTTTTCTTCGCTGCCGATATATTTTTCGGTATTGTTCGGGTCGCGCAGGCTAATCTGAGCTGTGTAGTCGCTGAATTCCAGCACTTTAAAAATGTACAGCACCAGATCAATCACGACCTTAAATTCTTCCTTCACCTGATCCGGACGGCAAAAAATGTGCGCATCGTCTTGTGTGAATCCGCGGACCCTGGTCAGCCCGTGCAATTCACCGCTCTGTTCGTAACGGTATACGGTTCCAAATTCGGCCAGGCGCACCGGCAAATCTCTGTAACTGCGTTGTTCGCTGTTGTAGATTTCGCAGTGGTGCGGACAATTCATTGGCTTGAGGAGAAACTCTTCGTTCTCATCGGGCGTATGAATGGGTTGGAAACTGTCTTTGCCATACTTGGCATAATGCCCTGAAGTGACATACAGGTCTTTCATGCCGATATGCGGCGTGATAACCTGCTCGTAACCGAGTTCACGCTGCCTGAGCTTAAGGAAGTTTTCCAGTCGCTCGCGTAAAGCGGCACCTTTCGGTAACCAGAGCGGCAAGCCCTGGCCTACGCGCTGGCTGAAGGTGAACAGGCTGAGGTCTTTGCCCAGTTTGCGATGGTCGCGCTTCTTTGCTTCCTCCAACATGTGCATGTATTCATCCAGTTCGCTTTTCTTAGGGAAGGTGATGGCATAAATGCGTGTCAGCTGTTTGCGCTTTTCATCTCCGCGCCAATAGGCTCCTGCGGTATTCAGGAGTTTGATGGCTTTTATCGGCGAGGTATCAGGTATATGCGGCCCGCGGCAAAGGTCGGTAAACTCACCCTGGCGATAAAAAGTGATGCTGCCATCGCTCAGGTCTTCCAGCAATTCCAGTTTGTATGGATCGCCTTTATCCTGGAAATAAGCAATGGCATCGGCCTTGCTTACCGGGCTGCGCTCATAGGCAGAACCGCGCTTGGCCAGTTCCAGCATTTTCTTTTCGACTTTTTCGAAGTCGTCTGAACTGAAACGGGTGTCTCCAAAATCAACATCGTAATAGAATCCGCGTTCAATGGGCGGACCAATACCAAACTTCACACCCGGATAGAAGGCTTCAAGCGCTTCGGCCATAAGGTGGGCCGAGCTGTGCCAGAATACTGCTTTGCCCTCGGCGTCGTTCCAGGTGAAGAAGCGCACGGTTGCATCGGTGGTCACCTGCGTACTGATATCACAGGTCTGGCCGTCTAATTGCATGGCCAATACGTTGCGTGCGAGTCCTTCGCTGATACTGCGCGCTATTTCCATGCCGGTGGTTCCGGCCAGATAGGAGCGTTGTGCGCCGTCGGGGAAAGTGATTTGAATATTCATCCGGTTTGTGTCGGAATTGCTAAAAATGCAAAAATAAGACGGATTTGCATCGAATGGCAGGGCTGTTGAATTAAATCCGGACTGGTAAAAATGAAAAAAGCCGCTCTTTCGGGAGCGGCTTTTTTATGTAGTAATTTTATTTTAATGGGCGTGAGCGCCTTCTTTTTCACTGCAGCAGGCTTTCTTTTCGCCGGCAGCAGCACCATGTTGGTGGGCATCGCCTTCACCGTCTTTGCAACAAGCCTTTTTCTCACTGCTTGCTGCCTTGTCTTTGCAACAGGCTTTGGCTCCGGCGTTTGCCTGGCCGTCTTTACAGCATGAAGCGGCGCTCTTCTTGCAGGAACTGCTTTCTTTTCCACCAATGAATTTACCATTGGCGTCGTATTGCTTCAGACAATCAGCCTTGCATACCGAATCGCAACCAATGCTATCGCAATAAGCAGCGCACTGTTCCTTGGTCATGGTCGCACATACCGACATATCGCAAGACGATTTGCTGCCACAGCTGTCGTTCATACCAGCGCAGCATGCCTTCTTCATTCCAGCGTTGGCAGCATTGTCCTCTGTTGTAGCACCAATACCAACGATATAAGGAGCAATAATCAGTGAAACAATACTGGAGAGCTTGATCAGGATATTCATGCTCGGACCGCTGGTATCTTTGAAAGGATCACCTACAGTATCGCCGGTTACTGAAGCTTTGTGGGGCTCTGATTTCTTGTAATACGTTTCGCCGTCAATTTGTACGCCTTTTTCGAATGATTTCTTGGCATTGTCCCATGCGCCGCCTGCGTTGTTCTGGAAAATACCCATCAATACGCCACTCACGGTGATACCGGCCAGCAGTCCACCCAATACTTCAGGGCCAAACAGGAAGCCGACAATTACAGGGGAAAGCAAGGTAATGGCGCCTGGAGCTACCATCTGACGAATAGAAGCTTTTGTGCTGATTTCAATGCACTTTTCATATTCCGGCTCGGCTTTGTATTCCATAATGCCGGGGATATCGCGGAACTGCCTGCGCACTTCCTTCACCATATCCATGGCTGCTGAACCAACCGCAGAAATAGCAAGGGCAGAGAAGATGAAAGGAATCATGCCACCTACAAACAGGGCGGCGAGCACAGGGGCTTTGTAAATGTCGATACCATCGATACCTGCTACACCAACAAAGGCTGCAAAAAGCGCCAGAGAGGTGAGGGCGGCAGAAGCGATAGCAAAACCTTTACCGGTTGCAGCAGTAGTGTTTCCTACGGCATCCAGAATATCGGTACGGCCTCGTACGTCTTCGGGAAGGTCACTCATTTCAGCGATACCGCCGGCGTTGTCAGCAATCGGACCGAATGCGTCGATTGCGAGCTGCATGGCAGTAGTGGCCATCATACCGGCAGCTGCTATGGCTACACCGTAAAGACCTGCGAAGTAATAAGAAATGGAAATACCGGCAGCGAGGGTGATGATAGGCACCACTGTAGATTCCATACCCACTGAAAGTCCGCCAATGATATTCGTTGCGTGGCCGGTGCCTGACTTCTGTACGATCGACATAACGGGGCGCTTGCCCATGGCGGTGTAGAACTCAGTGATCCAGCTCATGATCGCACCAACGATCAAGCCGGTGATGATGGCGTAGTAAACGCTTATCGAAGAGAATGCATATCCACGCAGCACCAGTTGCTCGGGAAGGAGCATGGTTACGGCGAAGTAACTCGCAATAATGGTAAGGATAATGGAAGACCAGTTACCCATATTCAGGGCTTTCTGCACATTGCCATTGTCGTTTTTAATGCGAACGAAAAGGGTTCCGATGATGGAGAAAATCAAACCCATGCCGGCAATCAGCATCGGCAGGAGGATGGGAGAGAGGCCACCGAACTTGTCGCCGCTGGCATCGATTTCCTGACCGAGTACCATGGTGGCGAGAATGGTAGCCACATAGGAACCAAAGAGGTCAGCGCCCATACCGGCTACGTCGCCCACGTTATCACCCACGTTATCTGCGATGGTAGCAGGGTTGCGTGGATCGTCTTCCGGAATTCCGGCTTCTACTTTACCTACGAGGTCAGCACCTACGTCGGCTGCTTTGGTATAAATACCACCACCCACGCGGGCGAATAGCGCAATCGATTCAGCACCCAGTGAGAAACCGGTGAGCACTTCGATTACAGTTTTCATTTTGTCGCCGGTAACAGCCTGACCGCTTCCAACAAAGAACATGTTGTAGAAAACGATGAACAGGCCGCCGAGGCCCAACACGGCCAGACCGGCAACGCCAAGGCCCATAACGGTACCGCCGCTGAAAGAAACATTCAGTGCTTTTGAAAGGCTGGTACGCGCGGCCTGTGTGGTGCGCACATTGGCTTTGGTGGCGATATTCATGCCGAAGTAACCTGCCAATGCAGAAAGGAATGCGCCAATAAGGAAAGCAACGGCAATGATCCAATGGGAGTGGATGGCTTTGCCATTCACTTCGTGGATGGTTCCGCTGTAAGCCAGCAACAAGGCGGCTATGATGGAGAAATAGGAGAGTACTTTCCATTCTGCACGGAGGAAAGCCATCGCCCCACGGGCAATCTTTCCGGCGAGATTCTGCATTTTCTCATCTCCGGCATCCTGGCGACTTACCCACGCGCTTTTCACGGCCATGACGATCAGGCCAATGATTCCAAGCGCGGGCACGAGGTACATTATGGTATCTTTCATATTCTGGTGTCCTTGTATTTCAGGGCTGCGAAAATAGTCTTTTTACCTGCAATACACAGCCGCAGTTTCGCGTTGCTTCAGAAGAGGAAAGGATGCATTTGCAAGCGCCCCTGACTGAGCTCTGCAGCCGGCAGCGGAAGCCGGTAAACATCCAGGAACAGGAACACTTTCCGCAATACCGCGCTGCGTGTGCGGATGCGGCTGAAGCGGATATCCGGACCAATAAACCATTGCCGGTAGCGCTGCACATGGGTATAGTCTTGTACCTGCCCGGCCGCATCTGTCCAACGGTTTTCCATCGCGCCAAGCATGCCATTGGCGCTGTAGCCTGCTGCAATACCCAGCCAGGCCGGCCAGCGTGAATCGTCGCGTTGGCGCGTGTGATAGGAAAGCCAATAGCTCTGCCCGTTGTAATCTTTCAGCCAGCGTTCACGCGGATTGCCGCCAAGCGTGCCGGGCCTCATGGCCGGGTATGGGCTCGAACCGTAGCGCCAACGCAGCAGTACCGGTGCATCGTCAAGAAAGTAATGCTGCAATCCGGAAAGCAAAGCCCCGCCGGTATTGGCCATCAGGTCGCCCGAACTGGCACCCCAGCCGGCACTCATGCCGTCGAAAATTTCAATCGGTGTTTGAAAGCCCAATGCCCATAAAGTGCCGTACAACGCACTGCGCTGCTGGTTCAAACCCGTGCCGCGGTAGATGGAAGTGGAAACGTGCGCGATGGAAAAGGCAGAAAAGCCGTGTCCTATCTTATCCATTTGCAGCCAGCCATGGTTGTCGTTGATCCAGTTAAAACGCTGGCTTGGATAATCCTTATACCACAATTGGTACAATCCGGCGTGGGTGATTACCGTGCCGGCCCCCATCCCTATGCTGATGTACATGCGTTCGCGCTTGTGCAAACTGTCTTGAGCGTGGCTGTTGCATGCGCTCGCAAGGAAGATTATTCCAGGCAGAAGCCTACGACAGCCGCTGCGCATCATGACAGGATATGCGCGCGGGTAGCGTCGAGAATGCGGTAGGCTGCATCACTGTCGGCTGCTTCTGCGTATACACGCAAAACAGGTTCTGTTCCGGAAGGGCGTATCATCACCCAGCCGTCTTCACCCAACCTGAACTTATAACCATCGGTGTCTTCCACTTGCTGTACCGTGTAAGCACCAAACTTCTTGTACTCAGCAGCTTTGCACGCCGCGATGATCTGTTGCTTGCGCGATTCCTCCACATGAAGGTCGTAACGCTCTACCGCAAAAGATCCAATTTCATCGTATATTTCAGCTATAAGTGCGCTGATGCTTTTGCCTGTTACGGCCATGTATTCCATCAACATCAACCCGATCCAAACGCCGTCGCGTTCAGGGATATGGCCTTTGACTGCTATGCCGCCACTTTCTTCAGCACCAATCAACACATCCGTTGCCACCATGTATTCGCAGATGTATTTGAATCCGATTTTGGTGGTGATGCTTTGAAGTCCGTACAATGCGCAAAGCTTATCAACCTTATCACTTACACTGAAGCTTTTCACCACGCTGCCGCCCATGCCTTTGTATTGGGTAAGGTATTTCATGAGCAGGAGGATGATGTGGTGGCTGTCTACAAAGCGCCCGTTTTCGTCGAAGAAGCCAATGCGGTCTGCATCGCCGTCGGTAGCCAATCCGCACTGCAAGCTTGGGCTGCCGGCGAGGAGGCCGGAAAGTTCAGGCAGGTTTTTGAGGATAGGTTCCGGAGCCCGGCCATGGAAGCCAGGGTTGTGGTCGCAATGCAAGAGTGCGGCGTCGGGGAACAAGGAGCGCACCACATTCTGGCCTGCACCGAACATGGCGTCGTAGGCGAGTGCCGAGCCCATGCTCCCGAGTTTGCCCATATCGAAACTGGCACGGGCATGATCGATGTACATTTTCTCGGCGTCGATGGCCAAAACCTTACCGCTTTCGCGCAAGGATGCGAGACTGGCTGCTGGTGCCGGTGTTTCGGCTTCGATCATTTGCTCTACTTCGGTAATTACTGCCGGAATGGCCGGACCACCGTAGGAAGCCTTGATTTTATAACCGTTGTAGGAGGGTGGATTATGGCTTGCGGTAATGATGATACCGGCATCCGATTGGGTATTGCGGGTGGCCAGGCTGATCATGGGCGTTGATACATAGCCTTCGCACAGGTGCACTTTGACACCGTGGCCGGCGAGAACCCGGGCTGTTTCTTCGGCAAACATGGCACCGCCAAAACGGCAATCATGTCCAACCACGCAACTCGCCTGCGGATTTTGTTGCAAAAGGTAACGGGCTGTTGCATCTGCCACACGGCGCACATTGGCTACCGTAAACTGGTCGGCGATGATTTCCCGCCAGCCATCTGTGCCGAATTTGATGGTATACATGTTGTCAGTAGAACCTTACGTAATTGCTCACCTGCGTCCAGCGATACTTTTCCAGTGCCTTCAGATACTTATCCGCATCCGGTTCTGCGATATAGGTATTGTTGATACGCAGGAGTTGGTATTTGAAATGTTTTTCCTTCAGCAGGTCTTCTGCTGTTTTGAACTTGTAGAGAATATTGAAGCTTTCAATCAGGTCTATGCTCACCGGGTCGAGCTTCTTGTTGTTGACAAAGAGGGTAACGGACTGGATTTCATACTGCACGAATCCGCGCGGTGACTTCGTCCAAGTTTCATTTACCTCCACCCGCGTTACCACCAATTCACTCAGATAGGTCTTATAGTCGTAATAGCGCGAACCGCCGATATTGAAGAATATCTCGCGGTTGGCGTTCAGGAAATCCTGTATTTTCGACATAAAGATGAAGCCTTCTTCATTCGGATCGTTGACATCCGGTTCGATGGAATACTGCACGTCTTTGGTATTCGAAATGCGGTATATGCCTTGTATTTCCTTGCGGCTGTTGAAGGCTTTGTCTCGAATCTGAAAAGACTTTTCCGGCTGCTCATTCAGTTCTTTTTTCCCGAACTGAACGAGGTTGTAATGGTAACGCCTGCTGGTGATGGCTTGCCAATAGGTAAGCTGTGCAGGGCCGTTGACATTCACTTCAATGGTGGCGTTGACGAGGTAAGCGAAGGCTTCACGGGCATCCACATAGCCGTAGGACACTTTTCCGTCTTTGGTGTGGTTCACGAAACTGAAACCCAGCACCACGAAATCTGTGCGACGGCGTGTGCTCGACCACAGTTCGTAAAGGAAGAGGTGATGGGTGCGGCTCATGGAAGTACCAGAGTTCTTTTCGATGGCTTGAAGTGATTCAAAGGAAATCCGGCTGTTTTTCCGCGGTGAGTCCCACAGGTTAAGTTTTTCCTCGCGTATCAGGTTGTAGAGGTATGCCGGCAACTTGGCCGGAAGATTGAACCCGAGCGTATCGTTCTGACGGTTTACGTCGAGGTGCAACATGGCCGGCACTTCGGTGTATGCAGCAGCCATCCGGGCCTGAAACCCGAACAGCAGTGTCAAACCCAATGCCGCCATTATCCTCATACAAAGGCGTTCAGTCCGGTGATCTCGTGGCCGAGGATCAACAGGTGGATATCGTGTGTGCCTTCGTAGGTTACCACACTTTCCAGGTTCATCATGTGGCGCATAATCGGATATTCACCTGTGATACCCATTCCGCCCAGCATCTGACGCGCTTCGCGGGCAATTTCCAGGGCAATCTCCACATTGTTGCGCTTGGCCAGGCTGATCTGGGCAGGGGTGGCCTTGCCGGCGTCCATCAATTGGCCGAGGCGCCAAACAACGAGCTGTGCCTTGGTGATTTCGGTGAGCATTTCAGCCAGTTTCTTCTGCTGCAATTGAAAGCCCCCGATCGGCCTTCCGAACTGCTCGCGCTGCATGCTGTAGCGGCGGGCTGTATCGTAGCAATCCATCGCGGCACCAAGCGCACCCCAGCTGATGCCGTAGCGGGCTGAGTTGAGGCAGGTCAGCGGACCTTTGAGTCCTTCCACACCGGGCAGGATATGCGATTTGGGCACGCGGACATCGTTAAACACCAGTTCTCCGGTGGCCGATGCGCGCAGACTCCATTTGTTATGTGTTTCAGGTGTACTGAAGCCTTCCATCCCGCGCTCCACGATGATGCCGCGGATTTTTCCCTGTTCGTTCTTAGCCCAAACCACGGCTACGTCTGCAAAAGGCGCATTCGAAATCCACATCTTGGCGCCGTTCAGGATAACATCGTCGCCGTCTTCGCGGTAATTGGTCACCATGCCGCCCGGATTGCTCCCGTGGTCAGGTTCAGTCAGGCCGAAGCAGCCCATCCATTCGCCTTTGGCCAGCTTGGGAAGGTATTTGCGTTTTTGCTCTTCGCTGCCAAACTTGTAAATCGGATACATCACCAGCGAACCCTGAACACTTGCCGTGCTGCGAATGCCGCTGTCGCAGCGCTCCAGTTCCTGCATGATGAGTCCGTAAGTGGTATAGTCCAGCCCTCCGCAGCCGTATTCAGCCGGCAGTTGCGGCCCAAAGGCACCGGCTTCGGCCAGGCCTTTGATGATATGGTGCGGGAACTCAGCCCGTTGGGCGTAGTATTCAATAATAGGAGAGAGGTCTTTCTTTACCCAGTCGCGCACGCTGTCGCGGATGAGTTTCTGCTCTTCGGTGAGCAGGTCGTCGATTCCATAAAAATCGGGCGCTTCGTAGCGGTCTTTGCCGCGGTTGGCAGCCAGCAGATCGTCCAGATTGGTTTCGTGCATCATGCGGGTGCAAAAGTATAATTTTGGGGCCACAAGCATGAACAAGGTTTCCAGCGTTTTTATTGACAAGGCAAGCTTTCATCTGCCCATTGGGCTATACGATGGCGAAATGCGCACCGGCAACGCCATTTTGATCTCCGTCGAAGTGCGCTACATTCCGTCGGGCAACAACGAAACCGCTGCTGCTGTTGATTATGAGACGCTTTACCGCCTGATGCGGGAGGCCACAGAAACACCGACCGCCTATCTTGAAACGGTGGCGGATAACCTACTTGAATTGATCCGAAGTGCCTTTGAAAGGCAGAAACTGACTACAGTTGTGGTGCGTGTGGAAAAACCACATCCCCCGATTCCCCGTTTCCAGGCTGCCTCTGTCGGCGTGGAAATTCGATGGACGGCCGAATTCTGACCATAGCTTGATTGTTTGAGCTCCTAATTTGACATTTTCTTTGAATCCGGAATGCTGGGTAAAAAAATCTTCTTTTGGCCTTTCCTGTTGCTTTCGTCAGGATTGCAGGCACAAATCGTAGTGAGCGGATATGTCATTGCCGATCAGAACGGCGAATCGCTTATTGGTGCTTCCGTCTACGATACGCTAAGCGGTCAGGGTACCACCACGAACAACCACGGATTCTTTTCGATATCCTTTTCTTCCGGACGCCGGGTATTGCAAGTTGATTATCCGGGTTATGAGCCTTGGATAGCCGATACCATGTTGTATGGCAATGAAACCTTCCGCATACGCCTGGTACCGGGCAAGATGATGGACGAAGTGACTGTCCGTGCGCGGCCTTCCGCCGGATTTACCAACCGCACCCAGATGAGCGCGATCGACCTGCCTTTGCAGCAGGTGCGCAAACTGCCAGCTTTGCTCGGCGAAGTGGATGTAATCAAGGCCATCCAGTTGCTGCCCGGTGTGAAAGGTGGCAATGAAGGGTCTTCCGGTTTGTATGTGCGCGGTGGCGGACCAGACCAGAATTTGATTCTCCTGGACGGTATGCCCTTGTACAATGTGCAGCACATGTTCGGTTTCTTCTCGGTATTCAATGCCGATGCCATCAACAGCATCCAGCTATACAAAGGCGGTTTCCCTTCACGTTACGGCGGCCGTCTTAGTTCTGTACTCGATATTTCGATGAAGGAAGGCAATACCCGCAAAACCGAAGGCGATTTCAGTGTTTCTCCCATTGCATTTCGCCTTTCACTCAACGGGCCCATCGGGAAAAGTGGCAAAACTACCTATGCATTGTCTTTGCGCCGTTCCATTTTTGATCTCTTGCTACCGCGCAGTGGCGAAAACGTTTTTTACTATAATTTCTACGATCTCAATGCGAAGATCAGCCATCGCATTTCAGACAAGGAGCGTTTGTATGTGTCGTTCTATTCCGGCCGTGATAAGTTCTACACCGGTTTTAACAACGAGAGCACCAACGGCAACCGCACCGCCCGCGAAAGCGTGGAATCGTCGTTGATGTGGGGAAATGCCTGTGGTTCCATCCGCTATACCCGCGAACACAATCCGCGCCTCTTTGCCACCCATACCCTC
>JBKDBI010000016.1:0-6005 GCA_046314695.1 Bacteroidota bacterium
GCCGGAAACAAACGCTGTGCACCGTTCCGATGGACGCATCGTCGAGGCCCGAGAGCTTATCGTACATGCCCTGTTTCAGCAACCTTGCACTTACGCGTTCGCGCAATTCAGCAGCCGCTTTTTCGGTGAAGGTGGTAATAATCATTTGCCCCGGTTCCCACTCCGGATGCTGTTCAAAGGCCTCGAGAACAGAAGTCGTGATGCTGTATGTTTTTCCGGATCCTGCCCCGGCGGTAATCATGCGGATTGTCATGCAAAAAGAAATTGGAAGTTTTCAAAAGGTTCGGGCTTGTCTCCAAGGCTGATACCGGCGAGGTCTTCGCCGTATAATTCGTTCAATGCTTTGCAGTTGTCTTCGGTTATCCGCAGATGTACGCGACCGGATCGCAGTTCTGCCAGGCGTTCGTCTACGCCGGCAAAGAAGCGTGTATGCATTTCCGCGTAGCCGCCGTGTGGAGATCGTTCGCGTCTGAATATACCCCCGATATTGGGCTCCTCCTGTCCGATAAAGATGCCTTTGCGGGTACTGAAATAGGCAGTCTCCACCTGATCGGAATCCACCGCATACAAGGCGTATAGCATCAGCTGCCAGTCTTTTCCCTTCTTGATTTGTTCGCGCAGGAACTTCGGGCTGCCCGATTTTACATCGACCACCAGGTATTGATCATTGCGCTTCAGGATCAGATCGGCCTTGCCTCCGATGTCGAAGTTCAGGTGACCTGGTCTGGCTGGCCGTTTAAAAGCTTCTTCAACACTTACCACCTGCCAACCGGCTTGCAGCGGCCTGAATACCTTTTCCACATGGTTCACAAATTCGCTTTCGAGGTGATTGCGCACGCTGCTGTAGCGCGGAAGCAGCAACATCCCGGCTTCTTCTTCCAGCAGGGATTGAAAGCGTTGTCTGATCTGCGCTTCCCAATTGCCTGCTATCAGTTGATCCAGTTCAGGGTCGAGGAACAGCCTTTCCACCAGTGCATGGATGATGGATCCGCGCATGGTGATATCGAAATCCGGCCGGTAGCGGATTCGGCTGCGCAACCTGAGGATGCTTTCCAGTATATAGCGGTGCGGTGCATAGATCATATTGCGCAGGCTGGAATAGGATTCCTGATCCCGGGGCAGCAAATCATCCAGTCCGTCCAACTCCAGTTCCAAAGGGAGTTCAGGCCTGAAGATGCGTTCGGTTTTGGCATAAGCAATACCCGAAGGAGGTTGTGCAGCCAGCAATTCGAGATTTTTACCGTCCTCTTCTTGCATAAAGAGCCATACCAGATGGGGTGAAACAGGTTCCAGCGCACGGTAAGCAGCATAGCTCAGAATGAGTTCGTCTTGCACGGCTGCCATCGTTCGGGCGGTGGCATAGCGTTCCAGGCGGTTGATGTCGCCCGCACCGGGTTCGCTGTAGCCAGCCGACTGCAGCCATTGCTTTTCTTCCAGCCACCAGGGTCGGTCTGCCGTGCCTGAACTCCATAACGCCGAAAAGTCAGACCAAATCAGCTTGCGCAAAGGAGGCAAGGGTTGCAGGGAAGTGAAGCAGACTCCGGCGCCTGAGCTGTACACACTGCCGGTAACCGGATAACTGTCCAACAGATTGTCGAATACGCCAATGAGTTCTTTCTCCCTGATGTATTCCTGGTTTTCACTGAGCACCACGACGGCAGCGTGCAATTCACGGCAAAGACCGGCGAAATAATCCAATTGTTCCTGCAAGAGCTGGTCTTCGCTTAATCGTGCGTAGCCCGCTGCCCAGTCGTGGAGGAATTGAATCCTGGCGCAGAGTTCGGTATGTAGTATTCCTGTTTCCGCCTGGTAGCGCATCGATTCAAACCAGAAGGCATAGCGGGCTTTTTCGCTTGCTGTCCGCTGGGCATCCGCTTCGTCCTGTTCCATTGCAGCGAAGTAGTCTGCCACGGTTTTTTTCCAAAGGGGCGAGCCCAGACCGGGTTTCTGTTCGATGCAATCGGAGAGGGCCCGCGCCAGTTTTCCCGGAAAGGGTTTGACGGGAAGGTTGAGGAATTCGTAAACGGCACCTACATGCACGGGCTCCCACAGCAATTGCAGAAAGGAGCGGAGAACCTGGGTAATGGACATGCTGTCGCCGGGGTTTTCCGAATAAATTTCATAAGCACAACAGCGGCGCACGGCATTGGCCAGAAATCCGTTATCGGCCCGGTATAACAAGGCTTTATCCGGATCGGCGCGCAGCATCAAGGCCAGTTCGAGCGCGGCCGTGCTGTCTTTCTGTTTTTGATGAATGCGCAGGCTTGGGTCTTGCGGGTCGAGTTGAAGCTTGCAAGGTGAACCGGTTTCAGCCCAGACAATCAGCGCGTGTTGCAGCCGCTGCAGATTGCTGCCTGTTTTTCCCCTTGCGACCAGTTTGTCCGGAAATTGAATCCGACAGCCTTTTCCCTTCAGGGCCGACAGCAATTCTTTCAGCCAGTGGGGAAGGAATTCCTCGGGTTCGCAGCATTCGATGTTCAGCGCAAGGAAGTCTGTTTGCTGCAAAGCTTTGCGTATTTCTCGAACCAGGTCGGGCATGCCGCGCATGGCTTTGTTGCCTGCCAGGTTTCCAGCTTGATACAGTGCGCTCAAGCGTGGCGGTGCGTCTGCGAGCTGTTCCGGATTGGGCAGGTGCAGCCAGAGCCGGTCGCGCAAGGCCAGCAAGCGGGCGGCCATGGCAATTGGGTCTTTTTCCAGCATATCGGAAAGCGGATTTCCCGCCGGAAGGCTGCGCAGGGCATGCAACCAGCGGATATTTCTTTCCAGCAAGTCCCCCGCCGGAGGCACGATGCCCAGGCGCAGTGCCAGTTGTTGCAGGAGTCCCGGGATTCCGGTTTCCTGCAAACCTGCTTGTGCTGTTTCAGGCCGGTAGCTGTTGCCTGAAAATCCAAAATAGCTGAAGCGAAGGGTAGCTTGTAACATAGACGGAATACACAAAACTACGGCCTTGCTTCGCAGTGTATCTGCGAAGTGTGCTTAAAGTATGTATTCTCTTACGAAACCCAGTGAACCCGCTGTGCAATCGGACTGCGCTGGCTGTGTGTGCGTTTGGTTTCGACATGGCCGAGGAAAAACCAGCCGCGGTGGAGTACCGTTTCATCCCAACCGCACAGGGCACGCATGGCATCGCTACCGGTTCCGTTCCCTGTGCTCCAGTACCCGGCTGCATGCGGATCTTCATCCATACTCAACCAAAGATTCTGCACGGCCATTGCCAGGGCCGCTTCTTCTTCCCAGGCAGGCACCTTGCCGCTCAGGTGCAGCCCAACGCCGATGGCATGGCTGATTTGGTGTTTGTAAGCGGCTATTTTATTGCGTTTATCCGGATTGACAGCTTCGGCAGGCGTATGGGCATCGTACCAGGCGAGCATGGCGTCGCAGAGTCTTTCGAGTGCCGGGCCGCTGAAAACCGCAAACCGCCAGGGCAGCGTTAGCTTGTGCGATGGCGCCGTATCGGCGTTTTCCAAAGCCAGTTGGATAAGTTCGTCTGGTAGTTTTTGCCCGCTGAATTCCTTCGGGAAATGGCTGCGGCGGCTACGAATCAGCTTGTTTGCGGTTGACATGGCGCATGAGGGTGGGTTGCAACAATACCGAAGCGATGATGACAGCGGCTCCGGCATAGAAAAGCGGATTGAGGGAAGTGTATTCTTTGAAGAAGAAAGCGGCAAACACGATGCCATATACCGGCTCGAGGTTAACGGCCAGGTTGGCAGTGAAGGCGCTCACATGGTGCAGGGCATCGGTTCCGAGGAAGAAGGCCAGGTTGGTGCATACGATGGCCAGCAGGAGCAGCCAAAGGATATCCCAGCCTTCCGGAATCCAGTGAAAGTCTGCCGTGGAAGTGAAGGGAAGCGCCAGGCAGAGGAAAAGGAAGCCTGCGCCCAGTTCCAGGGTAGAAACACTGAGGGTGCTGTGACCCGGCAGGTATTTTTTGTTGAGCACGCTGAAAAGCGCAGCCAGAAATGCAGAGAGAATGCCCACACCGGCTGCTTTCAGGAATACGGCAGCTGCAGCCGCATCATCGGGGCGCGAGAAGTAAATCAGCACCAGGCCGCTCAGCACCAGCAAGCCGAGCAGGAGTTCGCCTTTGTGTATTGGCCGTTTGGCTATGAGCGGATCGAGCAAGGCGGTAAAAAGGCTGACGGAACCGAAGCAGCCGAGGGCCAGGGAAACCGAATCACCGATTTTGATGCTGCCGTAGAAGGTAAGCCAGTGTACGGCGATGATGCAGCCGATACCCGCGAAGCGCCAGCGTTCTTTGCGGCTCATGGCCGCAATGCCGCGCAGCGCACCCGGCACGAAAAGGTAAACAGCGGCCGTAAGCAGCATGCGGTGCCATACCAGGTTCAGGCTGCCATACGTAATCAGCTTGCCGAGGACGGCCGTGAAACCCCAAAGCAGCACCGCGAAATGCAGCTTGATCAAAGCCGGACGAACAGCAGCAGACATCTGCCTGCGAAGATAAACAGCTGTGCTGCGGTTTGTGGATGCGATAGAAATTCCCTTATCTTTGCAGCCCCTTAAAGGGAGACCCGTTCCCATGCGCCGGCGGTAACACGCCAAACACCAGGGTTCACAAGAACCACATCTCGGGATGTAGCGCAGCCTGGTAGCGCACTTGCATGGGGTGCAAGGGGTCGTGAGTTCGAATCTCGCCATCCCGACCAACCGAAGAATAGCCGACCGAAGGGTCGGCTATTCGTTTTTAGTGCGGGCGCGTCTGAATCGCCTCAAGCGATTCAAGGGCGCAAGCGCTAAAAACGAATGCAGACGCGCCAGCGGATGCTTTTCGAAGGTTGTTCACCCCCCCACCCGAGATCAGCGGAGACAGCCGCGCCAACGATCCATTTGCCCTGTTCTTCAGGTCCATTTTCGCTGTTCGGTCTTCAACTTCCCTTGCCATATACACCCATAAAAAAGCCCTGCAACCAGAGGTCACAGGGCTTTTTCAGAAGGATGAACAATTAATGCTTCAGGAAGCGAATCGTTCCTTGTTCCGTGCGGAAGAAGTAAACCCCTGCTTGCAAGGACTGTACATTGAGTCCGTCACCGGATTTTACAATTCCTGTCATCTGCACCCTGCCAGTGGCATCGAGGATGCTGTATCCTATGGTTTCGGTGGAGGCAGATTCCACCATCAGATAGTCATTCACCGGATTCGGAAACAGTTTGAATCCAGTCAGATCACTGGTTTGAATGGAAGTCACCGGATCTTTGAAGCGCACCAACTTGAGGTTGAAAGCAGACCTGGCCGTGATCGAATCGGATGTGTTGCGGTAAGCCCTGACGGTCCATTGTATGGTAATCGAGTCACCCTGCTGCACACCGAGCTGTTGCAAGGCGCTGCTTAAATTGCCTGAGGTGAGCGTGAGCCGGTTGCTGCTGCCGCCGTTGTCTGAATTGAGGCGCAGCAATGGATTGCTGAAGTTGCCGGTCGTGCGATCGGCCATCCAACGGTACAAGGTAGCATTGGCTGCAGCTTCCCAGGTAATCTGAACGGGCGTATTGTCGCCGTCAGTTACCACCAGGCGGGTATTTGTGGGCGGTGTAAGCAAACCAAATGCACCCAGTTGTGGAATGATATCCGCCTTGCGGGTGCCCTGAAGCTGATAACCCGATGCGCAACCCTGAGCAGGGGAGGAACAGAATTGAATCAGTATCCCTTCAAAGGTGAACTGACCAGCCGGGAATTTCAGCGCCGGAGCATCATCAATTTCCGTATCTGCAGCAGCTACAATGCGAAGCACGGTTGTATCGCCTCTGGTATTGCCGTCCCAAACATTATAGTTGGTGCTGGCCTTGAAAGCGGTATCTGTGCCTTTTTGGATGCTGAGGTTTTTAATGCGAATCAACTCGCTTTCATAGGCTTCAGGATTGGCGAGCAACTGCTTCACCGTAAGTTCCTGAACGGCAGGAAGCTTTCTTGCGGAAGCCAGCTTGATAACCCTGCTCGACGGGTTGAATGCGCCGGAGCTGAGTTGGATCTGGGCATAGTTGTTGAAATT
>JBKDBI010000017.1:0-3256 GCA_046314695.1 Bacteroidota bacterium
GCTCAGCGGTGTGACCGAACTTATCATGATGAAAAGCGATGTGCTCAGCGGTATGGAATCCATCCACGCCGGAACAGGCTATCGCCTCCACGGCAGCGAGACGTCTGAAGTGCCTTTCGGTATCTGCGAAGAAGGGCTCGAACCGGTGTACAAGACCTTCCCGGGTTGGGATGAAGACATTACACGCGTCACCGACTTCACGGCGCTTCCTTCCACCTTGCAGCACTACATATCATTCGTGGAAACCGAACTCGGGCTGCCCCTGAAGGTAATCTCCGTCGGGCCCTCGCGCGAGCAAACCATTATCCGTTGATTGACCGCGTATGGGCCTCAATACGCTCGTGCTCGGTGCTACTACGAATCCATCCCGCTACGCGTTCATCGCAGCGGAAATGCTCACAGCATATGGCCACGGGGTTTTCCCCGTGGGAATCAAAAAAGGCGTGGTAGGGGGGAAGGAAATTGCCCGGCACTTCCCTGGCAAAGAGGCAAACCTTGATACCATCACCCTCTATATCGGCCCGGCACACCAACCGGAATGGTACGATGCAA
The DNA here is from genome assembly GCA_046314695.1 of Bacteroidota bacterium. Taxonomy (GTDB): domain Bacteria; phylum Bacteroidota; class Bacteroidia; order NS11-12g; family UBA955; genus REEB481. Next base: position 553 of record JBKDBI010000017.1, read on the forward strand.
TCCTGCACAGCGGTGCCCGACGCATTATCTTCAATCCGGGTACGGAGAATGAGGAATTGCAGGCGCTGGCAGAAGCAGCCGGAATAGAAACAATCGAAGCCTGTACACTGGTGATGCTGCGTACAGGTCAGTATTCAATCTGAAACAGATGCAGACGCTGAGTGTAGTGGTGATCACCTTCAACGAAGCGCAAAACATCGGGCGCTGTCTCCAAGGCGTGAAAGACCTGGCAGACGAAATCATCGTACTCGATTCCTTTTCAACAGACCATACCTGTGAAATGGCGCGTGAATTGGGAGCCCGGGTCGAACAACATGCCTTCGACGGCCATGTGGAACAAAAGAACCGGGCCCGGGCGCTTGCCAGCTGCGACTGGGTGCTGTCGCTCGACGCCGACGAAACACCCGATGAGCAGCTGCGGCATTCCATTCAACAAGTAAAAGAAGGGAAACTGGATGCCGATGCCTTCACCATGAACCGTTTGAATTTCTACTGCGGAAGGCCGGTTAAGACCTGCGGCTGGTATCCCGACCGCAAGCTTAGGTTGTGGCGGCGTGGATTGGGAGCATGGACCGGAAGGAATCCGCACGACCGCTACGAAGTGCCGACAGATAAGCAAGTGGCACAACTCGAAGGCGATATCCTGCACCTTACATATCCGGGCAAGGAAGACCTCATACGGCAGTCAAAGAAGTTTGCACAAATCAGCGCGCAGCATCTGCAACAGAAATCCTGGCTGTACCTCATTGCCAAAATGCTCAGCGCGCCTTTGTTCCGCTTTTTGCGCACCTGGCTTGCACAAGGCGGCTGGCGTTCAGGAAAAGATGGCTGGGATATCTGCAGCTGGCAAACCCGCGAAGTGTGGATGAAGTACTGGCTTGCCTTGCATTTAAAGGCGGGCCTGAATGCAGGTTAAAGATCCTTGCCTTTGTAAAAACGGCCTTTCCAGTTTGTGGCCACCGGTAGCAAGGTGAAGATGGCCGTAGCAGGAGTGAGCACCAGGAGGTAAATTTCATAACGCAGAAGCGCGGTCCAGTCGGGTTTTTCCTCGCCCAACAACGCATAGATATGCCTGATTTGTGCACTTTGCAGCAGCCATTTGATCAGCCAAACGACCAGGGCCTTGAATGGCGACACGAACAACGCGATGGGCAGGGCGAAATAGAACAGTCCGAAAATGCCAAACAGCAGCCACCAGTACCAGGGCAGTTCCCTGCCTCCTGTAAGCCAGCGCTTCCGTTGGTGCAGGAGTGTTTCCCAGCCGTAAACAGGGGCAGAAAAGGCCAGCACACCCGGGGCGATGATATTGTTCCATTTCCAGCCGGCGGCGCAGATTTGCTGGTACAATTTGTAGTCTTCCGTAATGCTGAAGCGGATGGCCGCATAACCGCCGGTTTGCCGGTAGGCTTCGCTGCGCACCGCCATGTTGTTTCCAACTGCCGTGGCGGGTACACCAGAGTAGGAAATAATGTTCAGCAGGCCCATGAAATAGGTCCAGTCGATTTCCTGGTTGTGGTCTCCGCCGGCCTGGCTTTTGACCATAGTGGTTCCGCTTACCACGCCGGTTTCAGGTTTGAAGCGCAGCAGCATTTCTTTCGCCCAGGAAGGCGGCACCTGCACATCGGCGTCGGTGATGAGGTAAAAGCTGCCGCGGGCATGGCGGTCGAGTTGTTCCATCACGCGTGCTTTCGCCTTGAGCGGTAACTCGGTGTCTTCGATTTCAATCAGACTGAACCAGGGTTTGTCGGCGATGAAGGCTGTTGTGATGGCAGCTGTGCGGTCTGAGCTTTGGTCGTTGCCGATAAGGATATGCAGTTTTTCCCGGGGATAATCGAGCCGGTTAAGGGCTTCCAGACAAGCGAGAATATTGTCTTCTTCGTTGCGGGCGGCAACGAGTATGCTGATTTCAGGCCATTCAGCCGGTTCAGCTTCTTTTTGGTCGCGGTAAGACCAAAGCACTACCAGCTGCGCCGTTTGCAGGAGGATATAAAGGCCGGGAAGCAGGAACAGCAGGTCGCTCAAAGTACTGCAAAGGTAAAGCCGCGTTCCGCGGCAAACTGCAGATAGCGGGGGAGGAGGAAGGCGAGATTCTTCCAGGCTTTTTCGCTGTCGTGGAAAACAACAATGTCGCCGGAATGTGATTGTTGTTGCAGGAAGCGCAAAGCGCCGTCGAGGTTGAGCCCCTGCAGGTAATCGCGGCTGAGCAACGACCACATTACGATGCGGTAATCAGGAAGGAGGATACGCGCCTGTGCACCGGTCATTCGGCCGTAGGGCGGGCGGAACAAGGGGCTTTGGATCAGCGCGGCGGCGGCTGCCACGTCGGCGACATAGCTGGCGGTAGGTGTCTGCCAGCCTTTCAGATGGTGCATGGTATGGTTGCCGGTACGATGGCCACGGCGCAGGATTTCGGCGTAGATATCGGGATACTTCCGCACATTGTCGCCTATGCAGAAGAAGGTGGCTTTGGCGGAGAAGGCATCCAGCCAGTCGAGCACCTGCGGCGTGATATCCGGGTGCGGACCATCGTCGAAGCTCAGGTACAAGGTATTGCCGTCTGCGGGCGCAAACCACTGGCGCTCCGGAAAAACCTTCGGCATCCAGGCCGGTATATCAGCCAACAGCTTCAAGCGCGTTTCACCATTTTGTAGTGGGGAATTTCACACTCATAAAAGAGCTCGCCCACCGGCTCAAAGCCTTGCCG
>JBKDBI010000018.1:0-15064 GCA_046314695.1 Bacteroidota bacterium
CAGCACCGGCAACAGGGAAGCGCTGGAATTCTGTCATCTGAGCCTGCTCAAAATGGCCAATGGCGGCATTTACGATCAGATAGGCGGCGGTTTTGCGCGCTACAGCACCGATCCGTACTGGTTCGCGCCGCATTTCGAGAAAATGCTGTACGACAACGCCCAGCTGATCAGCCTTTACAGCCGTGCGTTCGGCCTGAGCGGTGCCTGGGTCTACGAAAAAGTGGTGCGCGAAACCCTGCAGTTCTGTTTCGATGAACTCGCATTGCCCGAAGGCGCCTTCATGTCGGCCCTCGATGCAGACAGCGAAGGGATGGAAGGCCGCTATTACGTGTGGACCGACGCAGAATTGCGGGAAGCGCTGGGCGAAGATTACGATTTCGCCTGCCGGGTATGGCATGGTAAACCCGAAGGCAATTGGGAACACGGATACAATATCCTGCACTTCCGTCTGGCTCCGGCTGAGTGGGTGAAGGAAATGGACATGCCGGCCGACGCCTGGTTTGCCCAACTGGAACGCTGCCGCAGCAAACTGGCCGCAGTCCGGAGCAGCCGCACCAAACCCGGCCTCGACGACAAGGTCATTACTTCCTGGAATGGCCTCATGCTCAGCGCCCTGGCCGATGCAGGCTTTTACCTCAAGGAAAGCGCCTGGACAGACCGCGCGGTGCAACTCGCCGATTTCATCCTCAACGGCTGCCGCAACGGCGAAGGCCTCTTCCGCATCTGGAAAGAAGGACAAGGACAGATCAATGCCTTCCTGGAAGATTACGCGGCCGTCATCCAGGGCCTCATCCGCCTCAGCGAAACCAGCGGACAGAACCGCTTCTACCACGAAGCCCTGCGCCTGCTGGAATACGTCGAAAAGTATTTCTACGACGAAAAACGCGGCATCTTCTTCGTGAGCAGCAGCGAAGACGAGCCGCTCATCGTGCGCAAAACCGACCTCAACGACGACGTCATCTCCTCTCCCAACGCCATCATCGCCCAGGCCATGGTCAAGCTCGGCTATGTGTTCACCGATGCCGGGCGGATTGCCAAGGGTTACCGGATGCTCGACGCGGTGCGCGGACAGATGGAGAAATTCCCCGGCTGGTACACCTGCTGGGCCAATACGGCGCTGATGGAAGCCTTTGGCGCCGTGCAGCTCGAAGTGTGTGGCCCACAAGCCGGAACAACGATAGGTGCACTGCGGAAGCAATTGCCCACATCCATGGTATTGGCCTGGAGCAGCGACGGCTCACTGGTACCTGTTCTGGAAACAAAAGGCCAGGCTTCGGAAACGATCTACCTCTGCCGCGACCAGCTTTGCCTGGAGCCGGTACACACGGCAGCGCAGGCGCTGGAAGTGTTGGAAGATCTTTACGGACTGGAAAACCAATAAACCGGTTTGGGCGTTATTCGCAGGTTATGCAAGACAAATTGCGCTGGCATCAGACAGAAAAGGGCAACCGCGACAAGGCTATGGCTGGTGAACCGGCGGCGGCGCTGATGGCACGCAACACCTTTCCCACGCGTTGGGCAGAAATCGTGGAGCGTATGCAGGGCGTGCAACCCGAAGCCTATGCCCGCAGCCGCAATTTTGTGGATGGCAAAGTGACGCGTTTGTCGCCCTACCTCTCCCGCGGCGTGATCAGCACCAAAGACGTGTTGGATTCGCTGCTGGCGCGTGGCCTGTCATGGAACCAGGTGGAAAAGCTGGTACAGGAACTTGGCTGGCGCGAGTATTTCCAGCGCGTATGGCAGCATTTCGGCAAAGGCATCGATGAAGACATCCGGCATCCGCAACCCGGAGTGCGCCATCACGGCATGCCCATCGCCATCCAACAGGGCGAAACGGGAATCGAAGGCATCGACCAGGGCATCGAAAGCCTCCTCAAAGACGGTTACATGCACAACCACCAGCGCATGTATACGGCTGCATTGGCGTGCAACATCGCCCATGCCCACTGGAAACAGTCGGCCCGCTGGATGTATTACCACCTGCTCGACGGCGATTGGGCCAGCAATGCCCTCAGCTGGCAATGGGTGGCCGGAAGCTTTTCCAACAAGACCTACGTAGCCAACCAGGAAAACATCAACCGCTACACCGGTACGCATCAGCGCGGCACTTTCCTGGATACGGATTATGAAAGCCTGGCCGATCTTTCCATACCTGAAGTGCTCAGGCCGCATGGCATTCCGGCGCTCGACACGCAGCTCGCGCTAACACCGCTACCGCTTATCAATCCTGAGTTACCGGTCATGGTATACACCTATTACAACCTCGACCCGCGTTGGCATGCGGATGAAAAAGCGAACCGGATTCTGTTGCTCGAACCTTCGCATTTACAGGCATATCCGGTAAGCCGGCGCTGCCTGAAGTTCGCCGCTGAGTTGGGCAAGAACATACCCGATTTGCAGGTGTTCTGCGGCGAATTCAGCGAACTGCAAGCCATCACCGGCGTTGCGCCCATCCATTTCAAGGAACATCCCGTGAACCGGCATTTCAGGGGCAAAGAGGAAGCGCGCGACTGGATGTGCCCGGGCGTAAGCGGTTATACCCCATCGTTCAGCGGTTGGTGGAAACAGGCCGAGCCGAAACTGCGGGCGCTCTTCAAACCTTGATTTTCCTGAACTGCCACGAATGAACCGGCGGCCGTATTTGGCTGTTATGCCCTGGTATGTCGTCTGAAAGGCAGGAGATCCAACTGGTTTGGCTGAAGCGCGACCTGCGCACGGAAGACCACGCGGCATTGGCAGCTGCGGAATCCGGCGGCCTGCCCTGGCTTGCCATCTGGATTTTTGAGCCTTCCCTCCTCGCCCATCCCGACGCGGCTGAGCGGCACCACGGATTCTGTTTGCAATCGATTGCCGCCATGAACCGGCGCTGGCAAGGCATCCGGCAGGAAGTGGCTGTTTTCCATGCCGAAGCGGAGGAAGTTTTCAGCGCCCTGGATGCGATGTACAAGATCGTCGCGGTGCACAGCTACGCCGAGTCGGGCACACGCATCACGTGGGACCGCGACAAAAGGATGCAGCGCTGGTTTCGGGATAAGGGCATCGCCTGGAAGGAATACCAGCGCGACGGCATCCACCGCGGCATCCGCAACCGCGAAGGCTGGGATGCTGCCTGGTTTGCCACCATGCATGCACCGCGCATTGCCAACGGCTACCGCCCGACTCCGCCGCTTCCCCTTCCTACACAACTGCTCCTGCAAAAAACACAGCAGGATGCCTGGCTGCGCGCCACGGAAGGCATGCAACCCGGAGGCGAGCAACTGGCCTGGCGCTATCTCCACGATTTCTTTGAAGGAAGGGGCCGCGATTACCGCCGTGCCATCTCCAAACCCCAGGAAAGCCGCCGTGCCTGCAGCCGCCTTTCGCCATACCTCGCCTGGGGCAACCTGTCGAGCCGGCAGGTATATCAGTTCACCCGCAGCCGGATGAAGGAAAGAAAGCAGGCACAACCCTGGAAGAGCTTTCTGGAAAGGCTCAAATGGCGTTGTCACTTCATCCAGAAGTTCGAGGCCGAATGCCGTTACGAAACCGAACACATCAATGCAGGCTATGCCGGCCTGGAACGCAACCGCGATCCGGAAGCGCTGCAAGCCTGGATGGATGGCCGCACCGGCATACCGCTGGTCGATGCTTCGATGCGCTGCCTGCAGGCTACGGGCTGGATCAATTTCAGGATGCGTGCGATGCTGGTTTCGGTCTTATGCCATCATATGGGCTACGACTGGCGTACCGGCGCCTATCACCTTGCCCGCTTGTTTCTGGATTACGAACCCGGCATCCATTATCCGCAGTTTCAGATGCAGGCTGGCACCACGGGCATCCACACCTTGCGGGTGTACAATCCGGTAAAGAATGCACTCAGCCACGACCCGGAGGCGAAGTTCATCCTGACCTGGGTGCCTGAACTGAAGAATTTACCCCTCGACCTGGTGCATCGCCCCTGGCAAGTTCAGGAAATGGAAACACAGTTGTACGGATTTACTCCGGGATTGGATTATCCCTTGCCCTTATTCAATCCCGAAAAGGCACCGCGTGCGCATACAGACCCTTTGTGGGCCTTACGGAAAGATGCAATGGTAAGAAAAGAGCAGTTGCGTATCCTGCAACTTCACACCCGCGAAGGGTTGCGTCGGCGGCCCGATGCCGTGTAGCTGTGAGGAAAGAACAGGCGGTGCAAAATGCCGTAAATCAGCAAAGCGGCTGCAATGCCCATGCTGATCCAGCTGCTGATTCCGAGATGGCTCCAGAATGCATTGTCGTCGGCAGATGCCTGTTGATACGGATGTTCCAGGTTTCCTACGGCCATTGCTGCCACCGCATGGGTGGAGAGAACGGCTGCCTTACTGCTCTTGTCCATCGCTTGAACCGAGGCTGACGTGCGGGTCTCGGTTGAAACCTGTTGCACTGTTGCCGCGGCACTTAGAGATGGGGAAACCTGAAGAGCCAGCATGAGGATGGGGATCCATAGCATGGGGCAAATATACGAAGTTTGTTCACCGAATAACAAAATTAGTTTTACGAAACGATTTTTTAATTTACGAAAATTATGGTTCGGTAAGCCGATACGTAGCAAGCCGTCTACAGCAACTTAAAAATACAACAAAAACCGCCTTGACGAATCCCGGGATATTACCCCTGGGGTTTCCGGCTATTGCCTTGTCTGCCAGTGTGTTTCCCTCCAGGTCCGCGCCGGTCGCGGCCGGGTTTCTTCTCTGTAACACCGGGTTCAATGCCTTCGGGTAAACTGAGTTCATTGATCGGTGCACCGATGAGTTGTTCGATGCGCTGCAGCTTGCGCCGGTCGGGTCCGTTAACCAGGGTGATGGCTTCGCCGGTAGATTCGGCCCTGGCTGTGCGACCAATCCGGTGGATATAGTCTTCCGCGTCGCCGGGCACATCGTAATTGATCACCATCTGGATGTCTTCGATATCGATGCCGCGGGAAAGGATATCCGTGGCCACCAGCACCGGCATTTTGCGGTTGCGGAACTGCCGCAGCATCTCTTCGCGCTCGGTCTGTTCCAAATCTGAATGGATGGCGCCGACTTTCAGACCCAACACCCGCAGTTCGCGTTCCAGCTCCTTGGCTTTCTTCTTGGTTCCGGTGAAGATGATCACACTGGCCGGCTGCTTCTCTTTCATGATGCGCTGCACCAGGCGGTTCTTGCTGCTGTCTTCCACCTTGTAAATACTCTGGGTTACGCCGGCGGCAGGTTTGGAAACGGCGATGCTGATTTCAGCAGGCTTGTCGAGCAGTTGCTTGGCCAGTTCGCGGATTTTGGGCGACATGGTGGCAGAGAACATCAAGGTCTGACGCTCCTTGGGCAGGAACGAAACGATGCGGTAGATATCGAAGATGAAGCCCATGTTGAGCATGCGGTCGGCTTCGTCGAGGATGAGATAGCGCAGGTGGGAAAAATCCACATAGCCGAGGTTCAGATGTGCCAAGAGCCGGCCTGGTGTGGCGATGATCACATTGGCACCTTCCTTCAACGCACGCTTCTCGCGTTCGAAAGCCATGCCATCGCTACCGCCGTATACCGGCGTGGAGCTCACGGGTGTGTAGTAGGAAAAACCCTGCAGTGACTGATCGATCTGCAAAGCCAGTTCGCGCGTCGGAACCAGAATGAGCGTAGTCGTTTTATCGCTCGGGTACAGCACCAGATCGTCGAGCACAGGAAGAACGAAGGCTGCGGTTTTACCCGTCCCGGTTTGGGCACAGGCAATCAGGTCGCTGCGATCCATGATCAGAGGGATGGCCTGCTGCTGTATCGGTGTTGGCGTTTGGAATCCCATGGCGTCGAGCCCGTCGAGCAGCTCATGGGTAAAGTCGAATTCGTCGAAGGTCAAAATATGCGTTCGTGCAAAGATAGGCTACAGGCCTTGCCTAAATGTATTTCCCCGATTTAACCCGGATCGTACAGCAGAAATTCGTTATGAGGGTCAAAAGCCCAAAGAAAGCGGGCTTTTCCTGACCAAGGCATAATGGACCTTTATGGTGAGGGAAGGAAAAGAAGTTCGCGTCCGATTTCGCAGGGATTTTGGGCCGGAATAGAATTTCTGCTGCATGATTCGGGTTTAACAAGGCGTTTACAGGGAATGCGGATTTAAAAGGCTAATTTCGCGGACTTTTTTACCTACCCGATGAACTTACGCAACATCGCCATCATTGCCCACGTTGACCATGGCAAGACCACTCTGGTTGATAAAATGCTTCTCCATTCGCGCATTTTCCGCGACAACCAGGAAGCAGGCGAGCTGATCCTTGACAATAACGACCTCGAACGCGAGCGCGGTATCACCATCCTCGCCAAGAATGTCAGCATTCAGTGGAAAGATACCAAGGTCAATATCATCGACACGCCCGGTCACGCCGACTTCGGCGGTGAAGTGGAGCGCGTGCTCAATATGGCCGACGGCGTATTGCTGCTGGTGGATGCCTTCGAAGGCCCCATGCCCCAGACGCGCTTTGTACTCCAGAAAGCCCTGCAACTCGGCAAGAAAGCCGTGGTGGTGATCAACAAGGTAGACAAACCGAACTGCGATCCCGACAAGACGCACGACGATGTATTCGACCTTTTCTTCAACCTCGGTGCCAACGAAGAGCAACTCGATTTCCCGACTATTTACGGCAGCGGCAAGCAAGGCTGGTACGGACCTGACTGGAAAACGCCTACTGAAGACGTTAGCCATCTCCTCGACACCATCCTCAAGGAAATTCCGCCACCGGTTGCACTCGAAGGTGCGCCCCAGGTGCAGATTACCAGCCTCGACTACAGCAGCTATACCGGACGTATTGCCATCGGTCGTGTTACCCGCGGCATGTTGAAGGAAAATATGCCCGTGAGCCTGATCAAACGCGACGGCAGCGTGCAGAAGCACCGCATTCGCGAACTCTTTGCCTTCGAAGGCCTCGGCCGCCGCAAGGTTACTGAAGTGATGGCCGGCGATATCTGCGCCATCACCGGTCTGGAGAACTTTGATATCGGAGATACCGTTTCGGATATCGAAAATCCGGAAGCCATGCCGCCCATCAACATCGATGAGCCGACCATGAGCATGGTGTTCACCATCAACAACTCTCCCTTCTTCGGCAAGGAAGGCAAATTCGTAACCAGCCGTCACCTGCGCGACCGCCTGGAAAAGGAAACCGAAAAGAACCTCGCCATGCGCCTGAAGCCTACCGACAGTGCCGATGCATTTATGGTTTTCGGCCGCGGTATCCTGCACCTCGGTGTATTGGTGGAAACCATGCGCCGCGAAGGCTATGAACTCCAGCTTGGTCAGCCGCGCGTACTCGTAAAAGAAATCGACGGCGTAACACACGAACCGATCGAAGTGCTGACGGTTGACGTTCCGGAGCACCACAGCGGCAAAGTGATTGAAGCCGTGAGCCAGCGCAAGGGCGAGATGCTGAGTATGATGCCCAAGGGCGATTTCGTGCGCATCGAATTCGAAATTCCTTCGCGCGGTCTAATGGGCCTCCGCAACCAAATGCTCACTGCCACACAGGGCGAAGCCATCATGGCGCATCGCTTCAAGGAATACGCACCCTGGAAAGGTGCCATGCCCGGTCGCATCAACGGGGTGCTCATCAGCAAGGAAAAAGGCGCAGCTACAGCCTATTCCATGGACAAGCTGAAAGACCGCGGTCAGTTCTTCATCCATCCGGGTGAGGAAGTGTATACCGGACAAATCATCGGTGAACAGATCAAACCCGGCGATTTGGTGGTGAACGTGGTAGCAGCCAAGCAGCTCACCAACTTCCGCGCTGCGGGCAAAGACGACAATGCCGTTCTCGCTCCGCCGATCGAATTCACCCTGGAAGAGGCGATGGAGTATATCGAGGAGGACGAATACGTGGAAGTAACGCCCCAGAACATCCGTCTCCGCAAGATCCTGCTCGACGAAAACGAACGCAAGCGGGCTTCAAACAAGTCGCTGACGATGTAAGGTCGACCCTTGTGGTCGATCTCCCGCAGCACCCATCCGCATGGAAGTCGGCCACAAGGGCGGGCGTTTCAGCGCTGGGAATCGGAAAGGATCGGACACGCAACCCGGGAAATCAGGGGCGGGGTTCGCGTATGCATCATAGGGCTATGATCAGGCTGTCTTTGCGCGCTTTGCGTGAAATAATCCCATGAAAAGTTCACGCAGAGACCGCAAAGAAGAAAACACGCAAAGACCGCAGAGATGGCAGATTTCGAATGTCTTCGCGCCCTTTGCGTGTTGAATGAATTCAGTCGAAGTATTTGGATTTTGACCTCATGATGCGGCTCGCTATTACCAGGCTGTCTTTGCGCGCTTTACGTGAAACAATCCCATGAAAAGTCCTCGCAAAGACCGCAAAGGGGAAATCACGCAAAGACCGCAGAGAAGACAGGTTCCGGATGTCTTTGCGCGCTTTGCGTGTTGAATACCGCATCAATCCGATGTGTGTGGATTTAGAAACCAGGAAGCAGCTCGCCACAGGCAAGTTGTCTTTGCGCACTTTGAGAGAGAAGGGAAGTCATCTTTCCACGAGCTGCAAGTCGAAGATGCATAGAACAGGAAATCGGCCACCAGGGCCGTCATTCCATCTTCAGCCTCACCGCAGCAAATGAAAACTGCCGTTGCGGTAGGTGCGGGTATTGGTGGCCGGATGGTATAGCTTGAGGTAGTAGATGTATACGCCTTCAGGTGCGGGTTTGCCGCGATTCAGCCCATCCCAGCCGCTGTTGCCACGGTATAATAATTCACCCCAGCGGTTGTATACCTGCATATCTTCCAGCTCCCAGCCCGCTGCAGTGAAGGTGAACAGCTCGTTCAGGTTATTGCCCTCAGGGGTGAAGGCATTGGGCACCCAAATGGGTTTAGGCTGCCCGCAGAATATCGGGCGGATTTGCAAGGTATCGTAATAGGTACAATGCGGGGTTTGGGTGCGCAGGTAGAGCGGCTCCGCTTGATTGCTGCGGTGGTACAAAGTGTTGGTTTCACCCAATAAATCACCATACCGGTTGAACCAGGCCGCTGGTGTAATACGGCTGTTGATATCAAAAATACTGTCTTCACAGGGGGTGTACACGTGCGGGTTAACTGCTATTGGCTTGGCATGGTATTGCACCCGGAAGGTATCGAACGACTGGCAAGGGCCGGCACCTTGCCTGCGCACATATACCCCGGCGCCGGTACCGTACAGGCAGCAGCCGGTATCACCGGTACTCCAACTATACGATAAACCAGGCTGTGTGCGGTTAGCGCCCAACGTAATACCCTCACCCTGACATGCCAGGGTATCGCTGCTGCCGGCGGGCTTGAACCCTGCGTACAGCTCCACCCTTACGGTATCATAACCCATGCAACCCATGCGGTCGCGCGCTACCCAATACACACCCGGCGCATGTATAGGTATGGATGCCGTGGTATCGCCGGTTGACCACAAGAAGCGATCGCTGGGGTGTATGCCCGTAGCATGCAATTGTGGCGCTTTGTTGTTTGCACACAACAAGGTATCGCCTTGTATGTGTACACCCGGACAGGCCAATGATAAATCGGTCAGCATGATGGGACCTAAATGATCGGTTCTGGCATAAAGATAAGCGCTAACATCTCTTGGACTCTTTATTGATTTTAATTGATCTCGGGTTGGACCCCAAATTATATTTGTAAAATGATTATACACTGCCGGTGAATCAATATTGGTTACATGGGCCGTGAAGACAATATATTTGGCTGTATCGGTAGCCTTAAATGGAATAACCATCTTCCACCAGGCGTAATTCGCATTCAGAGTATTGAAAATCGTCCATTGTTCCTTACCCCCTTCAAACTCCACCAGATGAACCAAATCTTTTCTGGATATAGAATATATCGTATCGCCATGCCGCTGCGGCGAACCGGATATCGAAACGGTGATTGCAAAATTTAGTGTAATAGGGGTATTGAAGGCCGGATTATTGGAAAAATTGTAAAGAACCCAGTTAGGTAAATTTTCATTTGGCATGTAATTTTGACTCAAAAGAAAATTCAGACGATAGTTACTATCCTTTATCAACTTATTGTTTAATTCAAAACTCCAACCTTCAGAAAACAAGGTATCCAAAGACGGATGCATGTAGGCGATGGCCTGCAGGGAGTCCCGGTGCAAGTAGTTTTTATTTCTGGCATCATAAGTCCGTCTGTGTGCTAAGTATATATGTGAATATCTGACATTCCCATCAGATGCAATAGTATCCATACCTGGGAACATGCCACTTTTATAATTACCCATTCGACTATTATCAATAAACCTCTGTTCGCCTACATATACAGGGTCTGTTTCGATATCAAACCCGCTTTCTCGTTTTATTGCATCTATAAACCTCCTTGGACACACTTCTTGAGTAAAAAATTTAACCGTTGGATATGTTCTATTTTCATTTGGCATAAAATATTCCAAATCCTGTTTGGATATGTATTCAGACCTATACTTCAATTTGCCATTGATAAATTGTTGGGCCTGTATCAGTTGAGGCATAAGCCAAAAGCACAGGCCCATGAGGAGGCCTGTGCTTTTAATGCTGGTGTGAAACGATGGCATAGTGCTTAGGGTATATACAACTTACGCACTGCTAAACGGTTCTCGCTTTGTATTTTCAATAAATACATTCCCGGAGCCGTAAGCGGAATCTGCATGGAAGTGTGCGATTCGTAGCGACCCAGCAGTTGTCCGTTGATGCCATAGAGTTCGTATTGTACCGGCTTTTGTCCTGCGTATTCTATGTTCAATCCATTTGGTTTAACAAGGGTACGTATTTCAGGCAACTGGTCTTTTTGGCCTTCCAGTGGCGCAGGGGCTGAAACAGAACCTTGCTCTTCAAAATCGCCATTGGTTGGTGTTGCACCGGCATCGGCACCGTAATTACCATCGGGAGTGCGCTCTATCAGTATATCATCTTCAGGTACGGTCTGACCGCCGCCACCTCCACTGTTTCCGGCTTCGACTTCATAATCAAAGGGGCAAACATCTACATCTACATACGGTTGGGCGATGGCATCAAAATCATAGAGTTTATCCTGTAATGGGAAGTATTCCAACATCAGATGGCCACCGGGTGCCAGTAACTGGGTATTGCCCCCGCTCACAGCTACGGCGTCTATACCCGGGTTCAATGACATACCGCCGTAAGTTTCCAGGTCAGCAATAGCAAACACCTTATCCATAAACTCCCCAAAAGTAGCCTGCTTTTTCATTCTGCATTCGAAACGGGTATTTCCGCCACATGTATTGCTTACTTCATAGTACAATACATGGTTGGTGAAATCCCAAACCACGGGTGCTCCGCCTCCGCCCCCTGCAGGGCTGATGTTCCCGAACCCGCCGCTCGCGCTATAGCTAACACTGCCTGCCATGCTGCCGAGGTAATCAAAAACCTCATCGCAATCGCAAGACACCGGAGGGCAATAGTTAATGGCCGGTGCATGGTCGAACACACCGAGTGAATTGCAGGGTAAGTTAGAAAGGCCACCGGAGGCATAATTTCTGGGTCGTCGTGTATTGGTGTGCATCGACTTGTAACCGGGGGCTCCGCCACGTCCACCCTGTCCACCGAGGTTGTCGGCGAATGAAGAAAATGCAGTGGTATGGGTGCCGACCCCTTTGAGTATCCAAATGGTGCCGCCAAGACCGCCGCTACCTGCATCGCCGCCATTGCCACCCTTACCGCCATCGCCATAACCGCCAACCCCGCCTGGTGTAGTAATGATACCAGGCGAACCTACGCAATTACCTTCCGCCCCTAAACCGCCGGCCCCGCCCATGCCGCCATCGCCGCCATTGCCGCCGTTGGCACCCTGGCCACCGACGGCTACAAAGCGCTTCTGGTTATTGGGGATGCCCGTTAGGTCAGAGTTGTACACTTTTAGATACAATATACCACCGCCTGCACCACCGGCCCCGGCAATTCCACCGTTTTCGCCGGTATTGCCATTGGAGCCGGCTAAGGGTGAAGCAAGCGGAACCGGTGATGTACTATTAGTAGAGCCACCGGTTCCTCCTTTTCCACCGCCTCCGCCTCCGGCACCGCCATTGGCGCCTGCTACTCCGCTGCCACCCAAAATCAAGGTGCCCGGGTAACTGGAAGTAGTAACTGAATTATAGTTCACCTCACCAGATGTGGCACTGCCCGGTGAACCTGCATCATTCGGTTGCCCACCATTTTGCCCGTTAAAGCTGGTATTTAGTGTGGTAGTAGTCGTATTAGCCCACAATGCGCCATTGGTTTCACTATACAATGCAGCTGAGCCGGAGTTCGGAGTAAACGCCACATTGTATGCAGGTTCTTGATTCACATCCACGCTGGCCGAGTTTGAACCCGCCGTTGCACCCGGGGGTGTGACGCTTGTTCCGCCCGATGCGCCTGCGCCACCTGTGCCCAAACCTCCACTCGGAAAGTGCGGGTAAAAGCCCTTCGCGCTAACATCGAAATATCCGCCGCTCATGGTGAATTGATTGCCGACCATAACAGCTAAGATACCACCGGTTCCCGAATTTACATCATATGCAGGGCAGGTTACACGTCCACCCGTTACCGTAAGATTCCAAAACCGGCTGATTTTAACCACCTGTACGCGATCGGTAGAAGCAAAATTGAGCGTAGGCCAGGAGTTCGACAAGGGTAAATTCACGGTTAAATTGGCAGTAGGGCCTGAAGTGGTGCCAGAGGTAACTACATTGACCATGCTGTAGTTTCCAATACCGGTGCCATACATTTGTATGATCATGAGCCAATCGTCTTGGGTGAAGCTGCCATCGAAATCGGTAAGGGTGAGATCATAGTTGGAGCCGCTGGATGTTGCACTCGTCACCCTGGCGCGGTCTGAGCACCATGTTTCGTCGCTGGTGACCGTCTTAGTTCCGTGTGTGTTGTTCGGATAGCCAAGAATTTGAGCTGAAACGGATTGCACAAAGCTAAAAATTAGCAAAGCAAGGATCTGTACCCACCCCGGCAAGAAGCGCGCCAATGCACTACTGTGTGGGTTTCGTTGTGTTTTCATGAAGTTTTTCATGTTTTTGTTTTTAAAGTTGATTTGAGGTTAGTGCTGCTTGTACAAAATCCCTCAAAACATCCCGGGCAATCTTGTTGGTTGATGCGCAAACGGCATAACGAAGATAGGACTATGTTTCACTTTTGAAAGTTATCGTTAATCGAAAAGCTTGGTTTGCCCGAATATTTTCTGCTGAATTTGGCTGCGAATGCCGCAGTGGGCATATGTTTAACATGGTTTAAATTGGTTATGTCATTTTTTTGTTACGATTGCGTTATGCGGCGATTTGTAACATGATGAATCTAAGCCTGATAGGGGTTAAATCGGTATGATCGCTACAGAATGGAGTTCTTCCATTAAGAAATAAAAATCTTCCGTGCCTTGGGTTGTTGTACAGATGACACATGTCAATATGCGACCCGGGAAGGCCGGGTCGGGTTCGCGTTTTCACCGTGGAGCTAGGAAATTCGGCCCGGGAAGGCCGGGTCCATGAAATCCAGGAATGCGAAAATCGGGGCGGTAAAACGAAATGAAGGTTGTCTTTGCGTGAAATAATCCCGTGAAAAGGTTCTCGCAAAGACCGCAGAGAGGACAGATTCCGGATGTCTCTGCGCACTTTGTGTGTTGGATGAATTCAATCGAAGTATTTGGATTGTACCCTCACCATGCGGCTCGCTATTGCCAGGCCTTCTTTGCGCGCTTTGCGTGAAACCATCCCATGCTAAAGTTCACGCAGAGACCGCAAAGGGAAAATCACGCAAAGACCGCAGAGAAGGCACATTCCAGATGTCTTTTCCAGAAATGGAAGATTGGATTTAGAAAGCCGGAGGTCGGCCACCACGGTCGAGGCGATGTAAAGGATTGCTATGTGAGGTCGGCCACGAGGGCTGACGTTAGATTTCCATCTCTACTTTGATTCCAATACATTTGAAAGAATGATCCGAGGCTTGTTGATGTGGATTTGCATGGGCTGCGCCGGGCTGTTGCCGGCTCAGGAGCTGCGCCTGGGCATTCCCCTCAGCCATGCCATCGCGCCTACGCGACTGGCTGTATCCGACGATGGCACAAAAGCTGCCAGCGGTTCGCCTGATCACAGCATCCTGTTGCGGGAAACCGAAACGGGTAAAGCCTTGCAGCGCTTCAATGGCCATCAGGCTGCCATAAGCGGACTGCAATTCCTTTCCAACGACAGGCTCCTGTCCTGGTCAAGCGACGGCACACTGAAAATCTGGTCTTGCCGCAACCATCTGCAGCCGCTGCGCCACAGCCTGGAAGCCCATCGGAGTCCGGTAACACGGGTGCTTCCCTTTCAAAAAATCCTGCTTAGCAGCGACGAAAGCGGCCTGATCATTTCCTGGGATACCGCCAACGGCAAACGCCTGCAAAACCTGCAAGCGCATCAAGGTGCATTGCTCGCCTTGCATGCCCTGCCCGACGGACGCATTTTCTCGGCTTCCGCCCAGGATGGCTGGAAAGTCTGGACAATTGACAAACAGCAATTACAACTGCAACACAGCGGAAATTTGCCGGCCCAAACAGCACTGTTGGAAGTCGCAGCTGATGGCACACTCTTCCTGTGCACACGCGATGCCCGGACTGCCATCCTCCCCTACCGGAACGGACAGTATGAAGACGAAGCGTCGCTCATCCAACTCCCGGTTTCCGAAGCCGAACGCCGTCGCTTCACTCCTATGTTTGCCTTCAGGCGCAATGGAGGCAACTGGATCTGTGTCAGCGCGGGTGCCATTTGTGCTGTAAGTCCCGACGGCAAGACCACACTCCTTTCCGAATCTGCTCATGCCCGTCTGCTGCATGCCACCCTGCAGCCCTCCAACGAAGCCATTTGGTATAGCCGGAACGATGGCAGCATTTACCAACTGTTACAAACCAAGGAGCAACGGTTTTACAACAGCAGCACCGAGCAGGCCGAACACTTCATTCCCACAAGCAACGGCAGTTTGCTGGCCTTGCTGGGCGGAAGATTCACTGCACTCGATGCACAAGGCCGCATCGCATTCCGCGAAAGCGAACCCGCTCCGTTGAGCATGCTGAGCGGCAGCCT
>JBKDBI010000019.1:0-39672 GCA_046314695.1 Bacteroidota bacterium
CCGCTTTCGGGGCAATGGGCCATGCCGTTGGCGTCGAAGCTCAGTTTATGCCCGTATTCGCTCATCCAACCGGCCTGGCGTGCGGGGTTGCCGATCACCAGGGCGTAATCGGGTACGTTTTTAGTTACTACCGCTCCGGCACCGATAAAGGCGAATTGGCCGATATCGTGACCGCATACGATGGTGGCATTGGCACCGATGCTGGCCCCCTGACCTACATGTGTCTTCGCATACTGGTCGCGGCGGTTTACCGCGCTGCGCGGATTGGTAACATTGGTGAAAACGCAGCTCGGCCCGAGGAATACATCGTCGTCGCAGGTTACGCCGGTATAGATGCTGACATTGTTCTGCACTTTAACATTGTTGCCGAGTACAACACCGGGGCTTACAACCACATTCTGGCCGAAATTGCAGTTGCGGCCGATGCGGCAATTGGGCATGATATGGGTGAAATGCCAGATTTTGGTGCCTGCGCCTATTTCGCAACCTTCGTCTACAACTGCGGTTGGATGGGCGTAGTATTCGGGCTTGGTATCGGGCTGCATGGTTGGCAAAATTAGGTAAATCGGCGGCAACAGCCGGGCCTTTCCGCCGAATGCTCAGCGATAAGGGTCGGGCGTAAAGCCAAAGTCTGCCTTCAGCCTGCTTACGCTCATTTCCTCCACCTTCACCTGCATCGGGATATTCGTGCGTGGCCGGTCGCGCGCATCGCGCGGCTGTTTGGAAATGTTCACTGCCACATCCATTCCGGAAAAAACACGCCCGAATACGGTGTATTGGGTATTCAATCCGGGCTCACCATTCGGATCTACGACGATATAATACTGGGAACCGTTCGACGCTTTCTGCGGATTGTTGTCGCGGGCCGCACCTACAGCACCGTACACATGCTTGAGACTGTCAACAAACTCCGCCGGAATGGTATAGCCCGGTCCGCCGCTGCCGTCGTTCGTCGCAATGCTGTCTTTTGAATTCGGGTCTCCGCCCTGGATTACAAAGCCGGGAACCACACGGTGAAAGGTGCTGCCGTTGAAGAAGCCATCCCTTGCCAGTTTGAGGAAATTATCGCGGTGTTGCGGCGTCTGGCGGTTCAGCCAAACATACATGTCTCCGAAGGAAGTTTGAATGATGGCAACGGTTTCGGTGGCCTCACCATTTGGCGGACCACAACAGTCTTTTTCCTTTTTGCAGGCAGGAATAGCCAGCAGCAGGGTAAGGGAAAGAGACAGAACTGATAGTTTGAGAAAACCGTTTCGCATGCCCGCAAAATAGTCAGGTAGCGGCGCCCGGACAAATTTGAGGCGGACGTAATCGTTTCGGAATGCACATTATTCCATGTTTTCCGGTGGCCCTGCAATACGTTCGAAGTGCATGAGCGCTGGTACGGGGAACATTCGTGCGGAGTCTTTAAACTCAAATTTCAGCGTGAGGATGCGTTTTGTGAGCGCTGCAACGCGGAAAACGATTTGCCCGAAGCCGCCGTTTCCGGCACTGTGAACGATGCACAGCTCAGAAATCGAATCGGCAGCGCGCACCATGTGAAAGACAAATTTTGATTCGGCATCGGCATTTTTCTTTTTGAGCGAAAAGCTACCTGCTCCGAGACTGCCGAAATACACCTGCTGCAGCATCAGGCCGCGGGTAAAAAATTCGGCGTTGGGTTCGGCTTTGGTGATTTCCCAGGTGCCGGTAATCAGATGCACGCCTTCTTGCGGTGCCGGTGCAAATGCAACCAGCGCGAAGCTTGCAAGTATCCCTTTGAACCAACGCATAAAGAACAAAATTAGCCGCCAAAATCATGCCATGCTCGTTGTAATCGGATATCCGGTAGCGGTCAGAATTGCGCTTTGTTATTGGGGAAGCTGCTGTGCAGGCCTTTTCTTTGCAATATCCGGATGTATCAGGATCCATCCGATTCAATCACTTTTTTATGCTGAATAACCCAATGTTTACTCTACTGGCCATGCACCTGCCGCTGCTGAACGATATCCTGATCCTGCTCAGTTTTTCAGTTTTTATTGTTTTGGCCCTGCAAAGGCTCCGGCTTCCTTCCATCATCGGGTTTCTGGTGACCGGCGCGATCATCGGTCCATACGGACTGAGTCTGGTTAAGGCGGTCGAGCAAGTGGAGTTGCTGTCTGAAGTCGGGGTAATTCTCTTGTTGTTTGTGATTGGCATGGAATTGTCGCTCCGGCAGATAGCCGATATGAAGCGCACCGTTCTGATCGGTGGCGGAATGCAAGTTGGCCTCACCGTTGCCGTTGCAGCTGCCATCTACCATGCCCTCGGCGATACACATTGGAACGAAGCTGTTTTTGCCGGGTTCCTTTTTTCACTTTCCAGCACCGCGATCGTGTTGAAAATGCTGCAAGACCGGAATGAGCTCAACATGCCGCACGGTCGGAACACCCTGTCGGTGCTGATTTTCCAGGATATCATCGTGGTGCCCATGATGCTTTTTACGCCCATCATGGCAGGTGATGGAGGCAGCGTCTGGAGTGCTGCAGGCGGTTTGGTGCTGAAGACGGCACTCGTACTGCTTGTCACACTGCTGAGCGCCCGTTACCTTGTGCCGCGCCTATTCCATGCTGTAGCCAAAACCCGCAGCAAGGAACTCTTCCTCCTTGTAACCTTCACCCTCTGCTTTGCCGTAGCTGCGCTTACTTCAGAAGCCGGGCTCTCACTGGCATTGGGCGCGTTTCTTGCCGGACTCATTATCTCCGAATCCGAATACAGCCATCAGGCTACCAGTATCATCCTGCCCTTCCGCGAGTTGTTCACCAGTTTCTTCTTTGTATCGGTTGGAATGCTGCTGGATATGGGATTTTTCCTTACCCACCTTGACGATATCCTGCTGCTTTTGTTGGCGGTGGTTTTAATCAAAAGCTTTATCGCTGGCGCGGCCATGGCCATTCTCGGCTATCCGGCCCGCACCGTCATGCTCACCGGTATGGTCTTGTTTCAGGTGGGAGAATTTGCCTTCATCCTTTCCAAAACAGGCATTGCTCATGGCTTGCTGAGTGAAGCAACCAACCAGTACTTTCTTTCGGTTTCCATTCTTTCCATGGTGCTCACGCCCTTTATGATCATGGGAGCAGAACCGCTTACCCGCAAGCTTCTTGGGCGTCTGGGCCGAATGGGCTGGCACAGGGAAGTGTGGACGGCGCTTGAACAGAAAGCTGCGCCACCAGAGGCTTTGCATGGTCATCTGGTGATTGTAGGTTATGGTATGAATGGCAAAAACCTCTCGCGGGCGGCGCGTTACAGTGGCATACCCTATGTGGTGATTGAACTCGATGCTGAACTGGTGAAAAAGGCAAGGAGCCAGAAGGTGCCTATTGTCTATGGCGATGCGACGCATACCCATATTCTCGAAGGTGTGCAGATTCATGAAGCACGCTCTGTGGTAATCGCCATTTCAGACCCGCGTTCGACGGCCAATATTGTTCGGGAAGTGCGCGATCTGGCCCCTTCAGCGTATTTGATTGTCCGCACGCGCTATGTGAAAGAGATCCCCGAACTGAAGGCCCTCGGTGCCGATGAAGTGATACCCGAGGAGTTTGAAACGTCGATTGAAATTTTTTCCAAGGTGCTGGATAATTTCCTGGTGCCTGAACACGAGGTCGATCAATTGATAGGAAGGATAAGATCGGATAACTACGAGCTTTTTCAGTCTGAAAAGATGCGCGTGCACCGGGTTGCGGGGCAGCAGGCCAATCCAAACATTGGTTGTGTGCGCCTGGGCGGGGGGGGCTGTCGCTGGTGCGGACGTTCGTTGAATACCATACCCTTCAATGAAAAGTACGGTGTGCGTATCCTGGGTATTTCGCGCGGTGATGCGATGATTGAGAAGCCCGATCCGGCCGAGGTGCTGCGTCCCGGCGATATCCTTTTCCTGAGCGGACGGCAGGCGGATATCGAAAAGGTGCGGGAACTGGCGCAGTAAAAGCGCCTGCCGATTTACCCACTTGCAGCTATTGCAGCAAACCATCCACGATTTTTTCTGTTAATTTGTAGACTGATTCTAAATAGGAGCCGATATGAGCGAAAAGTCCCTCAACGAAGTCATTACCATATACGCCGAAGCCACACCGAACCCCGAAAGCATGAAGTTTGTGGCCAACCGGATGCTGCTGCCCAACGACAGTGCCGATTACCGCACAGTGGAAACCACTGGCAATTCGCCCCTGGCCACAGCCCTCTTCGCATTGCCTTTTGTGAAAGGGGTGTTCATTATGAACAATTTTGTGAGCATCACGAAGAACGGGGATTATGAATGGTTCGATCTGGTGCCGGATTTGCGCAACTTTTTCCAGGAATGGCTGGAATCAGGCAAGGAGATTGTGGATGCGCGCAAGGAACTTACTCCAGAAGAAGAAACTGAAATTGAACGCCGTATCCGCCAGCTGCTTGAAGATCATGTGCGTCCTGCAGTTGAGATGGATGGCGGTGCGATCGACTTCAAGAGCTTCAACGAAGGCGTTGTTACGGTAACACTCAAGGGTAGCTGCAGCGGCTGTCCGAGCAGTACCATGACCCTAAAGGCGGGCATCGAAAACCTGCTCAAGCGGATGGTGCCTGAGGTGATTGCCGTAGAAGCCGAGGCGGGTTGAATCGCGTGGTTGCCGGCTGAATAGGATCCGGAGTCGTACTAAAAATCCAACGATTTGCCTTTCAAAGCGCGCTTTTAAGGGCGTATTACTCACAATGTGTGCAATTCATGACCTGCATCAGGCAGCGTTAAACTTGGCGCTTTGCCCGTGAATGCGCTATTATTGTGCATATCCAAGCACATGAGGAGAAGCAATTTCGGCAGTGGGAAAAGGTTTATAGCCGCCATAATTTCCCTACTGGCGCTGTGGAGTTTCGGCTTTACAGAAACCCGCGCAGCCACTTTTTTTGTTGATCCGGTCAATGGCAACGATGCCTGGAACGGTCAGCAGGCGAGTTTTATCTCCGGCAGCACTGGTCCCAAACGCAGTATTGCCGGGGCTTTGTCGGTTGCCATCGCCAATGACAATATTTTCCTGGCCGACGGCGTATACAACGAAACCGTGCGCATCGGCATGACGCTGAATTTTCAATTCGGCGCTGCCCAGATCCGCAGCCTGCACATGAATGCCACAGGCGTTTCCCTGAACCTTATTGGCACGCGCTTGCAGATTTCGGATTCCCTGCAACTGGACAATGGCCGCATCGATGCCAGCAGTCCGATGGTTACCTTCACCTTGCTCGATGGCTGCACCGTTGTCGGCGGCAGCAAGAGCAGTTATGTAGACGGCCGTTTGTTCCGCCAGAATACCAATACCAGCGCGGCATTGCTTTTTTATCCGATCGGAAATAAAAGCGATTACCGCCCATTTACCCTGCAATTCGATCAGAGCACATCGGCTGTAACGGCTTATGGTGTCAGGCTGTTCGGCGTTACTCCGCCGGTTGCATCCTTGCCCGCGGGAATCAGGAATATCAGCGATATCCATTATTGGGAACTGCGGAAATCAGGGCCGGCTGTAGCTTCGAATCTGCGCGCCGTATTGAGTTACGATACCGACAAGACCGACGACGAAGTATTCGAACCTGCGCGTTTGCGTGTAGCTTTTCTCAAGCCAGGCTATGGCTGGAAAAACTGCGGCGGCGTTGGAACAGCCAACCGGGTGGGAAGAATTACAGCAAGCATCACGGCCGATTCCATGGGTTTCTTTTGCCTGGCCAACAGCACAGGAGGCTTCAATACACTCGGTTCGCGCAAACCCATTGCCCGATTTGGTATTCGCGGCCGCTGCGCCGGCAATCCGGTCCAGATGCTCGATTCTTCTTTCTCCTATACAGGTTCCATCACCGGGTATCGTTGGGATTTCGGTGATCCGTCGAGCACAGCAGACAGCTCCCGGCAGCAGAATCCGAGCTGTATTTATTCAGGGTCCGGACCTTTCGACGTGCGCCTGATCGTAAGCAACAGCAACGGATTATCGGATACCCTGACCATTCTGCACAGTCTGCTCAATGCACCTACAGCTGCCTTTACAGCGCCCAATGCCTGCTTAGGCCGTGCAATCAGATTAACAGATCAGACAACTGTAACCGGCGGCGATACCGTTCGCACCCGCAGCTGGGATCTCGGCAATGGCGCAACAGACAGCCGCAAGAATTTCAATTACACCTTTGCATCAGAAGGTATCTATACCGTGTTACTCACCGTTACCTCAGCTGCGGGTTGCACGGATACACAATCCAGACAGGTAACAGTCTGGGCGCTTCCCAAACCCGACTTTACATTCAGTCGCATGTGCCTGGGTGATACAGCACAATTTACCGGTCTCTCAGCTCCGGGCGGCGACTCTATTGTTTCCTACAGCTGGTCTATCGGCAATACCCTCTTCGCAAGTACCCGCAACTTCACACACCTTTTCAGCCTCTCGGGAAATTATTCCGTGAAATATGAGCAGCAGACTATCCACGGCTGCCGCGACTCGGTGCGTAAGCCTGTGGTATCCTACGCACCACCCAGGGCACGCTTCTACCTGAATCCTTCGGTGGCCGGCAACGACAGCATGCAGTGTTTCCGAGGCAACAGCTTCCGCTTTATCAACAACAGCCTGAATTTTCAGGGGCAGCGGCTCGACGGCTGGTTCAGCTGGGGCGACGGAACCCGTTCCTATTTCACTAACCTGAACAAGCAGTATAGCAGCGGTGGTATCAAGGCTGTGAAGTTGTACCTCGAAACCAACCAAGGTTGTAAGGACAGCATTACCCATTTTTACACTGTCTACGAGCCCATTACAGCGGCATTCCGCTTTGATGCACCTTGCCATCCGGCCAAAACCATCTTCCGCGACTCCGGCAGTGTTTCTGCCACCCCGCTTACCCGCAGGGAATGGAGTTTTGGCGACGGCACCTTTGCCAACGGCGATTCAATTTCCCACCAATACACTGGTCCTGGCACGTACAGTGTGCGCTACCTGATTGTCAATACAGACGGTTGTGCCGATTCGTCGCGAAAGCAGGTTGTGCTGGCGGCTACGCCAAGCGTGACTTTTGTGATTGAAAAAGGAACCAATCCCTTCTGCCCTGGAGATACACTTTGGGTAAGGGCCGACGGTGGAACCTCGGTGCGTTGGGTGCAGAACGGATCTGTGAACCGCGTAAAGCCCATTACCCGCATGGGCCCGCAGGCAGTGCAGGTTTTCAACGGACCTGACTGTTTTGTACAGGATGTGTACATTGGTACCATGTACAACCAGCCCCAGGTATTGACGGGCGAAGACACGGCAGTAAGACGAGGTCGTTTCGTTCCGCTACTCGCAACAGGGGCCAAGACTTACAGCTGGTCGCCCGCTACAGGGCTCAGCAATCCGAATATTCCCAACCCGGTGGCCCGGCCGCTGGAAACTACAGAATACACGGTAACGGGTGTTGATTCGAACGGATGCCACGATTCCGACCGCATCCGCATTGAAGTTTTCGAACCCACCCTGGTAAAGATTCCGAATATCATCACACCCAATGGCGACCGCAAGAATGAAACCTGGGACCTTTCTGAAATCCCGTTTTTTGAAACTTGTTCCATTCGTGTTTTCGACAACCGTGGGCGAGTGGTTTTCAGCAGTGACAGCTACGCCAACGACTGGGCCGGCACTTTCGCCGGAGCCCCGTTGGCCGAAGGTGTTTACCTCTACCATATTTCCTGTCCGAACGAAAACGAACCCTTTAAAGGCTATCTGCAAATCATCCGATGAAAACATCCATGCGCTTCACGCTTCCCGCACTTGCGATGGCTTGCCTGCTGGCGGGTGAAATCGCGGCACAGTCAACCTTTCGGTACGACCAATACTTCAACGATCCTTCCATCGTGAACCTCGCTGCCATCAATACCCAGCAACGCAGCAGCCTGAGTTTGTTCTACAACCGCATGTATACAGCGGTACCCGGCTCGCCTGAAAACCTGGCCATCAACCTGGCTTTGCCCGTAGCCGGTAAAAACATCGGCTTTGCGGTGCAGTTTGCCCAGGAGAAGGTAGGTTTTTCGCAGCTGCAAACCTGGAACGTGGGCTATGCTTACACGGCCAGGCTCACGGATAAAGCCCGTTTACATTTCGCGGCCGGCCTCGGGCTCCTGAACCAGCGTTTCGACCTGCTCAATGCCATTTACACCGACCCAGATGACCCGCTTATCGATGCCCTGCAGCTGGGTACCCGTTCCAACCGGATTGACTTGCGTGGAGCAGTACTCTACCAACGCGGCGCTTTCATGGCAGGATTGGCCGGAAGCCGCCTGGTGAATCCACGCTTCGATTACAACTATTTCCGGTATCGCGCTGATTACAATCTCCAAACTGTTACCAATTTTATGGCGCGTCACAGCATTCCGCTCAGCGGCGATGGCCGTATTGTGCTTATGCCCTCTGTGGTGGCTTCGCTTTACGATCTGGATCATCTGCGGCTGCAGGCCAATGCCAGTGTAATGGTTGACGAATCTCTCTGGGCTGGTATTACGTATACTGACAATCGCCTGGGCGGATTCAATCTGGGTGTTAATCTGCACAATTCGGTGCGTTTGGGATATGCTTTTGCTACGCCTTTGGCGCGCTTGAATACGCAGCTTGGTGCGAGCCACGAAGTGTTCACCTCTTTCAGTTTTGTTAGTCAGACACCGGCGCAGCAGCCGGAAGTAGCAAAAGTGGAGCCGGTGATAAAGCCCGTGGTGCCGGAACCTGAACCTGCAAAACCTGAAACCCTGAGCGGCCCGGTGAAGCCTGCACCTGTTCCGCAGCGCAGCCGCGATACTACCCGTGTTGCGCCAACACCTGTTCCACCTCCTGCACCGCCTGCTGCCAAGCCGGGCACTGTTCCCGAAGGTTGGCCAAAGCCAGGGTATTATGTGGTCGTTGGAACCTTCAGCACACCTGAGAATGCAGATCGCCACATCCGCGAATTAGCGGGTAAGGGAATCAGCTCCAGGCGCATGTATTTCCCGCCCAACAAGTATTACTACGTCTATATCCGTTATACCCAGAATCAGGAGGAAGCCAACCGCATCAAGCTGGAAGGCGTGCCCGGAATCGACGATATCTGGGTGCGGACGGTAGAAGCACCGAAGTAATTCAGGATCCTCAGGCTTTAGCGGCCTCGAGCAGGGAACGCATTGAGCATGCTTTGCCGATCAGTTCGGGCAACGCGGCAATTTTAACGCGCTCCTGCAGCATCGTATCGCGGTGGCGCAGGGTTACATCACCGTTTTCCAGGCTTTCATGGTCGACAGTAATGCAGAACGGTGTTCCGATGGCATCCATGCGGCGGTAACGCTTGCCGATGGTGTCTTTCTCTTCGTAGTACACATTGTGTTCCCACTTGAGTTCTTCGAAGATTTTTTCCGCCAGTTCAGGTAAGCCGTCTTTTTTGGTGAGGGGAAGGATGGCTGCTTTGACAGGAGCCAGGGCAGGATGGAAGTTCAGCACCGTGCGCACATCGCCTTCCAACTGTTCTTCGCGGTATGCATTGCAGAGGGTGAGCAGGAACATGCGGTCGAGACCGATGCTCGTTTCCACTACATAAGGCACATAGCTTTCGTTGGTTTCCGGGTCGAAATAGCGCAGTTTTTTACCGCTGAACTGTTCGTGACGGCCCAAGTCGAAATCCGTCCGGCTGTGGATTCCTTCCACCTCCTTGAAACCAAAGGGAAATTCGAACTCGATATCCACTGCTGCATTCGCGTAGTGCGCAAGCTTGAGGTGATCATGGAAACGGTATTTAGCTTCGTCGGTGCCAAGTGCCAGGTGCCAGCGCATGCGGCTTTCCTTCCAATAGCTATACCATTCGAGCTCAGTGCCCGGGCGGCAGAAATACTGCATTTCCATTTGCTCAAACTCCTTCATGCGGATGATGAACTGCCGGGCAACGATTTCATTGCGGAAGGCTTTGCCGGTTTGCGCGATGCCGAAGGGGATTTTCATCCGGCCGGTTTTCTGCACATTCAGGAAGTTTACAAAAATGCCCTGGGCTGTTTCCGGGCGCAGGTAGAGGTTGTCTTCACCGTTTTCGATGGCGCTCATCTGAGTGGAATACATCAGATTGAACTGACGCACTTCAGTCCAGTTGCGGGTGCCGCTGATCGGGCACACGATGCCGAGTTCTTCGATGAGCTGGCGTATACGGTCGAGTTCACCGCTTTCAAGAGCGCCTTTGAGGGTTTGATCTATATGATCGATGGCAGCGCTCATTTCGGCCAACTTCGGATTGGTTTGGCGGAACATGGTTTCGTCGAACGAATCGCCAAAACGTTTGGCTGCCTTGTCTACTTCTTTCTGGATTTTTTCGCGCAGCTTTTCCTGATGGTCTTCAAGCAATACATCGGCGCGGTAGCGTTTCTTGCTGTCTTTGTTGTCGATCATCGGATCGTTGAAGCCATCCACATGCCCGCTGGCTTTCCAGATTTTCGGGTGCATGAAGATAGCCGAATCAATACCGGCGATATTCTGGTGAAGCTGCACCATGCTTTTCCACCAGTACTCGCGGATATTGCGTTTCAGTTCAATGCCGTTCTGGCCATAGTCGTATACGGCGCTCAGGCCATCGTATATTTCACTGGATGGGAATACAAAACCATACTCTTTGGCATGGGATACCACTTTGCGGAACAGTTCTTCGTTTTGCATGGAACGCTGCAAAGATAGCAGCAGGGCAGGGGCCTGCAGGATGTAAGGGAACACTTTTACAGCATTTTTCGTACAAGGGCTTGCCTTGGTAGGAAATAGCCTTATCTTTGCAGTCCTTTTAGAAAAGACCATGGCCAATCATCCTTCAGCCATCAAACGAATCCGCGCGAACGAAGCCCGTCGCGATCTGAACCGTTACCAGCACAAGAGCACCCGCACAGTGGTGAAAAATATCCGCAAATCTGCTTCCAAAACAGAAGCACAAGGCATGTTGTCACAGGCTTTCAGCCTGCTCGATAAGCTGGCCAAGCGGAGTGTCATCCACAAGAACAAGGCATCAAACCTGAAGAGCAGCCTGCAGCGCCACGTTGCAAGCCTGTCATAAGGCATTCGCGTAAAGCGGATAAAAGAAAAGCCTCCGAAAGGGGGCTTTTCTCATTTGTACTGATCACGGGTCAATCTGCGCCGAGGAGGCCTTCATCGGCAAAGCTGAAATAACCGGTATGGGCAATGATCAGGTGGTCAAGCATCGACACATCCATAATGGCCGCAGATTCGCGTAGTCTTTTGGTTAGGCGGATGTCTGCATCGCTGGGCTTCAGATTTCCGGATGGATGGTTGTGTGCGGCAATGAAGCCGGCCGCCCTGTCGTCGAGCACCTGCTTGAAAATGCGCCGTGGGTCGGCCACAGTGCCGGTTAAACCGCCTTCGCCGACCCGATGAGCCGCAATCACCTGGTTGCTGTTGCTGAGGGTGAGGATCCAGAATTGTTCGTACACCAGGTCTTCGAATACCGGCAGCAAGCGCTGGTAAGCCGTTTGGCTGTTGCTGATGCGCACTTCTGAAATTCCGGATGCCTTTTTGCGCATGCCCAATTCAATGGCTGCGGCAATGCTCACTGCTTTGGCTTTGCCGATGCCTTCGATTTTGCACATCTCCGAAATGCTCATCCTGCCCAGGCGTTGCAAGTCGTTCCCGGCGCTGGCCAGCAGGTTGCGGCCAACATCCACCGCGCTGTACCTTCTTGTACCATGACCGATGAGAATGGCAATCAATTCAGCATCGCTCAGGGCTGCACGGCCTTTGAGCATCAGCTTTTCCCTGGGGCGATCGTCTTCAGCCCATACATGAATAGGTTGTTTGTTTTCCATAAAAGTGTATTAAACGTGTATAAATGTGTATCTTTAACTAAAAACGCCTCAATATTAGTGCAGGGCAGTAGATTTGTTGCTGAAATTTTTACGCGACTTGAAAATGTGCATAAGTTGAACCTTTGAAAGTTGCGCGTAAATCTGACTTTGTTAAATTTGGCAAAAACGTATTGATAAAAAATTAACCAAAATGAGTGACGCACAAGAAAAACTGAAAGCCCTCAAGCTCACGATAGACCGTCTGGAGAAGACCTACGGCAAGGGCGTGGTAATGAAGATGGATGAAACCCGCACCGTCCAGGTGGATACGGTCTCTACCGGTTCTCTTGGTCTGGACCTGGCGCTGGGTGTAGGCGGTTTTCCGCGTGGAAGAATCATTGAGATTTACGGTCCGGAATCGTCGGGTAAAACCACCGTCGCCCTGCATACTATTGCCGAAGCACAGAAGAAAGGCGGCATTTGTGCTTTCATAGACGCAGAACACGCATTTGATAAGTTCTATGCCGAAAAGTTGGGTATAGACACCACCAACCTGCTCATCTCTCAGCCTGACGACGGAGAACAAGCCCTTGAAATCGCCGATAACTTGATTCGTTCCGGTGCCATCGATGTGGTGGTGATCGACTCGGTGGCTGCACTGGTTCCGCGCGCTGAAATCGAAGGCGATATGGGCGACAGCAAAGTAGGACTCCAGGCGCGCCTGATGAGCCAAGCCTTGCGTAAGCTGACTGGTACCATCAGCAAAACCGGTTGCATCTGTATCTTCATCAACCAGTTGCGCGAGAAGATCGGGGTGATGTTCGGGAATCCTGAAACCACAACCGGTGGTAATGCCTTGAAGTTCTATGCGTCTATACGCCTGGATATCCGGCGCATTGGTCAGATTAAGGACGGCGACGCAATAATGGGCAACCGCACCAAGGTCAAAGTGGTTAAGAACAAGGTAGCTCCTCCTTTTCGCGTCGTTGAATTTGACATCATGTATGGCAAAGGAATCAGCCGTTGCGGCGAAATCCTCGACCTGGCAGTGGAGGGAGGAATCGTACAGAAAAGCGGTTCATGGTTCAGTTATGGCAATACCAAGTTGGGTCAGGGCCGCGATGCGGTGAAGGAATTGCTTGAAGACAACCACGAACTTTCCGAGGAGATAGAAAAAGCCATTAAACACAAGCTGGCTGGAGGCGAAGGTTTGCCCATTCAGGCCGGCGAATAATGCTTACTTGCCCGGGGGCTGCGGGATGGACTGCAGCCCCTGCGGCAGTAGCGGCAACACTTACTTTCTTTTGTTTTTAATTTCTTCCCAAGCCCGGCGCTCGCGGGCTACGATATCCTTGTACATCGTAGGTTTGATCCAGTATAACATAAGCATGCGGCTGGTGCGCAAGGCGATGGGCAGCATCAGGGCAATCAGCAACGGGATAGCCAGGGTTACAAGATTCACATCGTAACCGGCCCCAACGAGCATCATGCCGCCAACAGCGCCCGTTCCTGCGGCAAGGGCATAACTGAAATACATGGCCCCAAAGTAAAATCCGGTTTCAGGCTCGTGACGGCAGCCACAGATCAGGCATTCCTGTGATGTGACAGCGAAACGGCGGTAGTTGTACCAAGGGAAAAGAAATACACGGCCTTCTTTACAAACAGGGCAACGACCTTGTACGAAGGCACTCAACTTGCTGCGTTCAGGCACGGGCTTTTTTAGCTTTCTGGTTTTTCCACCAGAAATAGCCCACTGTTCCTACCAGCAGATAAGGTGCTGCGAGCAGATACAGGATGCCATTGTTGATACCGCGGCCATAGGTCTTATTCAGGCCTGCCTGTTTCCGGTTGCTTTCCAGGCTGGTTTTGCACATGGGGCACTGCGCCTGCAGCGGTACTGCATGCAAACTCAGAAAGAGGGCGAGTAAGGCGGTAGCTAAAAGGCGTTTCATGATGCAAAGGTATAGTAAGGAGAAATCATCAGGTATACCACCACGCCGGTGATGGCTACGTAAAGCCACAAAGGCCAGGTGATCCGTGCGATTTTCTTGTGCTTCGCAAAGTTGCCCGTCGTACTGTAATACATGGTGTATAGCACCATTGGAAGGATGAGCGCTGCAAGGATAATGTGGGTGATCAGGATGAAGAAATACAATCCCTTCATGAAACCTTCACCTCCGTAGGGTGTGGAAGGCATCGTGGTATGATAGACCACATAACTAATCAGAAACAGGGCCGATAATACGAAGGCTGTAAACATACTGGCCTGGTGGGCGGCTTTGTTCTTTTTCACCCGGATAAACCAGAAGCCCAGCAACAGGCACAGGGTCACGCCACTATTGAATAAGGCGTTCAGTCCTGGGAGGAAACGCGCAAAATTGGCATTTGGGCGATAGGCATCCGGGAGGTATTTGAGGATGGTCACCAGCACCGGAACGGCCAGCGAAACGCCGACTACGATCCAGAAAAAGCTGCGGTCACTTACGATGGGCTTTTTC
The DNA here is from genome assembly GCA_046314695.1 of Bacteroidota bacterium. Classification (GTDB taxonomy): domain Bacteria; phylum Bacteroidota; class Bacteroidia; order NS11-12g; family UBA955; genus REEB481. Next base: position 14,281 of record JBKDBI010000019.1, read on the forward strand.
ACGTATCTCGAATAACAATGCTTTAACAGCGTCGATGGCCTGATTGTTCTCTTTCTGCCCGGCCAATCCGTTGAAGACACCGCGTATATGTTTATCCGGGTCTACCAACACCAGCCGGTCGCTGTGCATGAAGTTGCTGGCTTTGTCGTCTTTCACACCCAGCAGATAATCGTCTACCGCTGTGGAGTAGATTTCTGCTTTGCTTCCGGTAACAAAATGCCATTTGAGGCGATCTGCATCCAGGCGTCGCGCGTATTCTTTCAGCACCGGCAGGCTATCGGTTTCCGGATCTACGGTATGCGAGATGAATTTCACCCTTGGGTTGTCGCGGAACGCATTGGCAATAATCCGAAGGTTACTGTTCATGGCCGGGCAAACATCGGGGCAGGTGCTGAAAAAGATGTTGGCAATGTACACGCAGGAATCAAAATCAGCTTCCGTGATCAGCTTGCCGTTGTGATCGGTGAACACGAACGGACCAACCTGATGGTATTGCGTGTCTTTACCGCCCATTGGAACTTTAGGGCCGTAATAGGGGAGTGATTTTGCGTGAAATTCCAGTTTGCCCAGGAATACAATCCAGAGCACCGGCAGGCCGAGTACCAGAAAGATTCCGCCGGCAATAAACCAGCGGCGCGTGGCTTTGGAAGCCATATCAGTATGTGCTCAGCGCATTTCCTTCGTAGAGCAATCCTGCTACCAGGCCGATAATAAACACGGTAGGCACAAGGATGCACATAGCGAGATTCACCTTTTCATTCTTCATGTGCATGAAGGCACCTACGATGTAGTAGGCTTTTACAACACCGAAGAAGATGAACACCACGTTCCGGAAGATGCCGGCGGGCATGGTGAAGTAAAGGATGAAGTCTAGGATGGTTATACCCAGCAGAATCCAGAAGGTTCTCCAGAGTTCTTTGGTTCCGTGGCTTTCGGTATGCGGTACGTACGTAATCGGATCGTACTCACCGGGTGTATGATGAAAGTTTCCCATATCGCGAATGGCTGTCAGGTCAGATGAGGTAATAGAAAGTGAAAACGAAAACCCACACGAGGTCTACAAAGTGCCAGTAGAGGCCGGTTTTTTCAACCATTTCGTAGTGTCCGCGTTTTTCATAGGTTCCGCGGATGGTGTTGATCCAGATGATCACATTGATGACTACCCCGCTGAATACGTGGAAGCCGTGGAACCCTGTTACAATGAAGAACAGCGACGCAAAAGGAACGGGGCCCCAGGTGCGGTCGCCTTCATTCCAATGGAAATGGTCGCCAAAGCCAACAGTTGAAAGGTGCTTATAGCCTTGCTCGGTAATCCCGAAGAAGTTTGAGTCGAGTCGACCGCCGTCTCCAATGAACTGTGACCATTCCCAAGCCTGGCAGCCAAGGAAGGCCAGACCGCCGAGGATGGTGTAGAACATGTATTTCGACACTTCCTTCTTGCTGTTGCGGTGCCCTGCTTCTACAGCGAGTACCATTGTAACGCTGGAGAAGATGAGGATGAAAGTCATCACGCTCACAAACAGCAACGGCAGGAAGTATCCGTGCATGAAGGGGAAGTGGTTGAAGATTGCAGCAGGATCAGGCCATTTAACGTCGGCAGTGCTAAAGGAGAAACGGATCGCACCGTATCCTACGAGAAGCGAACTAAAGGTAAAGGCATCTGAGAGGAGGAAGATCCACATCATCAGTTTACCGTAACTCACATTGAAGGGTGAACGCCCTCCTGCCCACATCGGCTTTTCTTCGAACGCTGCAGTATTATGGTTGGCCATTGGTCTGATTTACCGTGCGAAATAAAGGAATAAAAACAAATAAATCCAAAGCAGACCCACGAAGTGCCAATAGGTATTTGTGATTCCAATCAGAAGCATGTTCTTACGGTGCACTTTAAAGGCATAGCTGCGGGCCAGAGTGAGCGCCAAGAGCACAACTCCGCCCAATACGTGCAAAAGGTGAAACACAGTGATCACGTACACAAAAGATGCACTTACCCCGCCGATCATGTCTTCAGCCGGCACCAAAGGCAAGCCGTTCATGGTCATTTCTTTCCAGCCGCTGTACTGATAGGCACAGAACACGAGCGAAAGCATAAGGGTTCCTATCAGGAAAAGGCGGTTCTGCGGAATTTCATCGCGGTAAGCCGCGCGCCACGAAAGTTGCATGAAAACTGAGCTGATGAGCACGGCAATGGCGCTGTATGTAAACTGCACGGGCAGATCGAATTGGAGCCATTGGCCGTTCGGCAAACTGTCAGAACGGTGAACGATATACGCGCTGGTGAATGCCATAAAGAGCATCACCGAGGCAAGCATGAGCAACCAAAGATTGAATTTCTTTGGGTTCATACGGAAACCTTCGCTCTTTTGGAAGCGCAGGTTCGGACTGGCGGGTGTGTTTTGTTCCATGGTCAGAATATCAATAAGCCGGTGAAAACCAGCGGGTTGTAAGCAAGTGAGGCAAAGAAGAGCTGGCGGGCATCGGCCATGTCCAGGCTTCCGGTAAGGCGGATAGCCCGGTACAGGAAATACAATCCGGCAGGCAGTATGAAGTACAAGGCACCCATTCCACTCATACCGTTGAAAACAGGTACTATGCTGATGGCCAGCGTGATGAATGTGTAAATGAGGATCTGGATAGCTCCGGGCCGGCTGCGACCTTGGAGCGTAGGCAGCAACCAGTATCCTGCTTTTTGGTAATCGTCGTGTAGCATCCAGGCCAGGGCCCAGAAATGCGGGAATTGCCAAAAAAACTGAATACCGAACAAGATCAATCCGAATTCGTCTATTTGGTTGTGCACGGCAGTCCAGCCAATGAGTGGTGGCAATGCGCCGGGAAAGGCGCCGATCATCACAGCAAGCGGTGTGGTTTTCTTCAACGGTGTATAGATGAAGGCGTACAAAACCAACGATATCAGTCCCAACCAGGCGGAGAGTGGATTGCAGAGGAACCACAACAAGGCGAACCCGGCTATACCGCTGAGCAAACAGAAGATTCGGGCTTCATTGTCTGTGATCCTGCCGCGGGCAATGGGCCGGTCGTTCGTGCGGTTCATCAGGGCATCGCTGTCTTTTTCAATCAACTGATTGATGCCATTGGAAGCCGCTACAGTGAAAAATCCACCCAGCGCAACGCCCAGAAAAACCTTCCAATCGAAACCGGTTTCAGCCAGTTTGGCGCCAATGAAGTAGCCAAAGACAGCACTGCCAACTACAGTTATAGTCAGCTTGAACTTTACAAGCAGGAAGTAATCACGTATGTATTGGCCGATGTTCATGCGCTGACTGCTGGGTCATTTTTGCCTATGCGCAGCCATTGCAGCGCGAAATGCACCTGTATACCGAAACAGATACTGCCGGCCAGGATATGCAGCGTGCGCGCCACAACAGGGAATGGATACATGGTGTTCAAAGCGCCGGTGCTGATTTGCACTATAAAGAGAACCATAATCACATGCAGAAGGTTCATGTAAACCCGGTTGCTTTCTTTGTTGCGAAAGGCCTTCCACCAAATCCAGGCGTGGATACCGAGTACAAGCATGCTCAGCGCGCGGTGCAGAAGGAAAAGATTGCCCATAGCGGCCATATTCAGCCATCCGTTTTCCTGGGTGAGCTGACCGACATTTTCCAATAAATCCACCCGTTCACGCACCAATGCGCCCAGGCTGATTTGCAACAAGGAAAGTAGCGCCAGGCTCGTCCACATCGGCAGTGTTTCGCCCGGCAACAGCCTCGGGTTGACCGCTTTCTGGAAGCGCAAGGCCGCCATGATCAACACCACGGCAGCAAAGCTGATCATGAAATGCATGCTTACCAGTCCGGGTAGGAGGTTGGTAACCACAACCTTAGAACCTAGCCAGGCATTGAAGAAAATCAGGAATGTACCGGCCACGGTAAGCCAGAATACCAGCGGTTTGCTGCGTCTGAACTGAAAAGCCGAAACAAACATCAACAGGGTGAAAATGCCCGTGAGCGCACCGTAGAGGCGGTTCACGTATTCAATCCAGGCTTTCACAGGACTGAAAGGTTCGTGTTCGCGGAGGCGGGTGTCTTTGCGGATTTCTATGGCTTTATCGCCCATACCCAGTTTTTCCAGGAGTAAGGCGAATTTTTCCAGTTTCTCTTCCCGCTTGGCATTGAGCCGGGTTTCAGCATCGGGAGGTAGCTGGCAGGCACAAGTTGGCGGCACCAGCATATCGAAGCATTTCGGCCAATCCGGACAGCCCATGCCGGAACCGGTAGAGCGTACAATTCCCCCGAGGAGAATCAGTATAAAAACAGAAAGGTAGGAGAGGACTCCTACCTTTCTGAAGAATGTTGTGTTAAACAAGGCTTTAGGTGTTAAGATCAGCGGGGGCTGAAGCCGAACACTCTTTTCAATGCAGCAAAGAATACGTTGTTTGCCGGAGTTTCGGCCACTGCATCAGCGTGTGAAGGAGCAGTTTTCTGCTTCTGCGTTTCGCCATGCTCCAAGTCACCTTCATCAGGGATATGCTGAGGGAAGTAGTCTTCCTCACGGTCTTCGCGGCTGTATTCGTATGGACCGCGATACACAGTAGGAATCTCGCCCGGCCAGTTGCCGTGGATATGTTCTACCGGTGTGCTCCATTCGAGGGTATTCGCCTGCCAGGGGTTTTCGTTGGCTTTGCGTCCGCGGTATATGCTGTAGAAGAAGTTCCAGAGGAACAGCACCTGGGCCAGACCTGCGAGGATAGCAGCGACAGTAATCAGTTGGTTCACTTCAACCCATACATTGAATTCGGGCAGAACGGTGAAGGAATAGTAGCGGCGGGGAACACCGGCCAGACCCATGAAGTGCATCGGGAAGAACACCAGATACGCAGCAATGAATGTCAGCCAGAAATGGAAGTAGCCGAGTGTATCGTTCAACATGCGACCGAACATCTTGGGGAACCAGTGGTAGATACCGCTGAACATACCGAAGATGGCCGCTGAACCCATTACAAGGTGGAAGTGCGCCACTACGAAATAGGTGTCGTGCAGGTTGATGTCTAGGGCAGCGTTACCGAGATAAATACCGGTAAGACCGCCTGAGATGAAGAAGGAAACCAGACCGATGGCGAACAACATCGCAGGGGTGAAGCGGATATTGCCGCGCCAAAGGGTAGTGAGATAGTTAAACACCTTTACCGCCGATGGCACCGCAATTACGAGGGTAAGGAACATGAACACCGATCCGAGGAAAGGATTCATACCGGTCACAAACATGTGGTGACCCCATACGATAAACGAAAGGAAGGAGATCCCCATCAGTGAAATCACCATCGCGGTGTAACCGAAGATCGGCTTGCGGGCATTGGTGGCGATTACTTCAGAAGTGATACCAAGCGCCGGCATCAGGATGATGTATACTTCGGGGTGACCGAGGAACCAGAAAAGGTGCTGGTACAGAATCGGGCTGCCGCCTACGTTTTCCAATGCGCCCACACCATTCAGCCAGATATCGCTGAGGTAGAAGGATGTGCCAAAGCTGCGGTCGAAAATGAGGAAGAGCGCAGCACCGAGCAATACAGGGAACGAAAGCAGACCCAGGATGGCAGTGAAGAAGAATGCCCAAATGGTAAGGGGCAGACGGTTCATGCTCATACCTTTGGTACGCATGTTCAATACAGTGCTGATATAGTTGATACCACCGAGCAGTGCTGAAACAATGAACAATGCGATGGCAACGAGCCAGAGTGTCATCCCGAACCCGCTTCCGGGCATGGCTTTATCCAGTGCCGAAAGCGGCGGATAAACGGTCCAGCCTGCACCTGCCGGGCCTGATTCCACAAAGAAACTCCAAACCAGAACGGCTGAAGAAAGGAAGAAGAACCAATAGCTCAGCATGTTCATGAACGGTGACGCCATGTCGCGCGCGCCGCATTGCAATGGAATGAGCAGGTTGGAGAAAGTGCCCGACAGACCGGCTGTGAGCACGTAAAACACCATGATGGTACCGTGAATGGTAACCAATGCCATATAGAAGTTTGCGTCGAGGATACCGTCTTTAGCCCATTTGCTTCCCAGAAGGAATTCCAGAATTGCGAAAGGCTTGTCGGGCCATGCGAGCTGCAAGCGGAAGAGTATCGACATCACCATGCCAATCACGCCCATCACAATACCTGTGATAAGGAACTGGCGGCTGATCATTTTGTGATCGGTGCTGAAGATATACTTACGGATGAAGCCTTCGTGGTGATGCTCGTGGGCATCCACGTGAACGCCGTGTGCTGCTGCTGTACTCATCTCGTTTATGCTTTTTCCTGGTCTTTTAATTGAAATTAACGGCCGATGTAGGCAAGTGTTTGGGACTTCATTGTCACATTTTTCACTACGGTGCTGTCGGTCTTTTCAGCGGGAGCTGCAGGGATAGCCGGTTCAACAACCTGCTTCTGCTTGTTCATCCATGCGTTGTACTCTGCTTCGCTTTCCACTACGATCTTGATTTTCATGTTGTAGTGAGCGCCACCGCATATTTTGGCGCAGAAGAGGTAGTAATCAAACTCCTTGTTGTTGATTTCGCTGCGCATTTCCTCTGTCGTTTTGGTAGGCGTGAGGGTAAATTGGGTCATCATGCCGGGAACCACGTTCATCTGAGCGCGGAAATATGGCATGTAAGCACTGTGGATGACATCGCGGGCACGGAAGCGGAAGTTGTATGCCTTGCCCTTTATGAGGTGAATCTCGGTAGTAACTTTATCATCGTTGGCTGCACCGTTGAAGATGGTTTCGTTGGCCAACATATTGTTGATACGCTGAATCTGAACGCCTTTGCGCTTCATTTCTTTGCGGAGTTTCGCGGCCATGTTTCCATTGCGGATATCTTCCAGTTCGTTTTCAGTATCGGTGTAAGCTTTGCCATCGATATCCCGGTCGAGCTTGGCGAGTTTACCGGCAACTTCCTGCTGCATGGCAGAGAGATTGCGGAGTTGGTTGCCCAGACGGCTGGTGTCGGCAGAAAGGGTATCGCGGAGTGCCACTACATTGGGTTTCAAGGCGAGACCGAGTTCGTTTCCGCTGGGGTCGATGAAGTTGTAGTTGCTCTCTCCAAATTTGTTATCTGTGCCGGCATAGCGTGCCTTCCAGCCAAACTGGTAGCCGAAAACTTCGATTTGCTGTGCTTTGGGGTCAGCGTTCTGTGTGATCTTGTCCCAGGTGCTGTAACCGCGCAATACCAGGAATGTCAATACGATTGCCGGTACGATGGTCCAGGCAATTTCCAGCTGGTTATTGTGGTAATAATAGGCGGCCTTTTGGCCCTTGCGGTAACGGTAGCGGAACATGAACCAGAACAGCAGAATTTCGGTAATGAGGAACACCACGAAAGTGAAACCAAAAGTCCAGTTAAACATGCTGTCAATGCTGCTGCCGTGTTCGCTGGCGGATTCGGGCAGGAGGCGCTCACCGTGATAGATCATCTCATAGGTTACACCGGCCAGACCTGCCACCATAAAGATGATGGCAACCCAACCGTTCACATTATCCCAGGAGATTACTTTTTTTCCTGTAAGCTTTTCGCTCAGCGATCCGATATCGAAAATGTAAATGATGACGCCGAGCACCAGAGCAGCAAGCACCCAATAGGCATAGGTTACCAGGTCGGAAGTGCTGAGGCTGAATTCCTTGGGAGGTTCAATCACATCGCCCGAGGCCTGTGCATAAGCACCGGCCGCGAGGGCCGTAAGCGACAGCATGAGCAGCGACGTAGCGCGCAGATTCGCGTTTTTCACCAGTCCGTACAACAGTTTCTTCATCACGCAGTGTTTGATTTAGAGGCTTTTTTACCGGCTGCAAATTTATACGGCCGTCTGAACAAACCGCCATGTAAACTGAAAAAAAACAGGAGGTTTCGGGAACTTGTCTGCGGAATCGCTCAGGCCGTTGTGCCGGCGGACATGCAGCGCAATACGCCTTCCTTCATCAGGGGCAGGACAGGTGCGTTGTTCATGCGCATGCACACGGCAATGTCAGATTCGCGGTGCAGGGTCTGGAAACGCTTGGCATGCGAAGCCTGTCCGAGGAAATACTCCGGATCCGGTTCGGCCTTTTCCCATAATGTGATGGCAGCGAGGGTAGCGTCGCAATGGCTTTCAAAACCATTCAGCCTGGCGGCCAGGGCTCCGGCAAAGAGCGTATCTTCCAGGTTGAACCGGTCTTTCCATCCGGCGCAGAACAACATCACATCTTTGCCATCGCGTAACAGAAAGGTGGCCAATGCGTCGATGTTCAGGAAGCTGCCGGCAAAAACGTGGGCCGCGCCGCGCGCCATCCGCAGGCAGCGGGTGCCATTGGTGGTGGTTAGGGCAATGCCTTTTCCTCTCACCTTCTCGGCTGTGTAGTCTTGTGGTGAATTGCCGAGTTCAAAACCTTCAACGGTCTGTCCGTCCCGTTCGGCAGCGCAGAGATAGCCCTGGCTGCGGAAATGCAAGGCTTCGGCCGGAGTGGCGGTGGTGGCAATTTCAACGGCACCATGATGTAATGCAGTGCAGATGGTCGATGTGGCGCGCAGGATGTCTATCACAACCACGTTCTTGCGGTGCAGGTCGGCCGTGTGCAGGTGGAACAGCGCCGGCGACATAACCGTTTCCATTTCGGGCATGCAGCAAAAATAGGGAAGGGAGGGCCGGCTCCTTCGATCATTTTTCAGGCTCGGCCTTCCGCTTCTTTTGGGTAACTTTGCGGACGCAAATAAGCACCGTATAACCTATGAACGAAGTTGTCATTGTAGCCGCCGTGCGCACCCCGATGGGGAGCTTTAACGGTTCTCTTTCTTCCGTACCTGCAACGCGCCTTGGTGCCGCTGCCATCAAAGGTGCCCTGGAAAAAGCCGGTCTGAATCCGGCCGAAGTAGGAGAAGTGTTCATGGGTTCTGTACTTCAGGCAGGTCTGGGTCAGGCTCCCGCCCGCCAGGCTGCGAAGTTTGCCGGTGTTCCCGATAACGTGCCTTGTACCACCATTAATAAGGTATGCGCTTCGGGTATGAAAGCTGTGGCATTGGGTGCCCAGAGTATTATGCTCGGCCATAACGATGTGGTAGTTGCGGGGGGCATGGAAAACATGAGCCAGGTACCACATTATCTGCCCGGCTCCCGCAATGGATTCAAATACGGTGCTGTTACCATGGTTGACGGTCTGCAGTTCGACGGCCTCACCGATGTGTATTCAAATTCCATGATGGGCAATTGCGCTGAAATCTGCGCCCGTGAATACAGCATCACCCGCGAAGAACAGGATGCTTTTGCCATTGAAAGCTACCAGCGCAGCGCCAAAGCCTGGGCCGAAGGCAAGTTTGCGGCTGAAGTTGTACCGGTTGAAATTCCCCAGCGCAGCGGAGAACCCAGGATTTTCGCAGAAGACGAGGAGTACCGCAACGTAAAATTCGATAAGATCCCTGGTCTGAAACCGGTGTTTCAGAAAGACGGAACAATCACGGCTGCCAACGCAAGCACGATGAACGACGGCGCTGCCGCGCTCGTACTGATGAGCCGCACCCGCGCTGAACAGCTCGGGCTGAAGCCACTGGCCTATATCCGCGGTTTTGCCGACGCTGAACAGGCGCCGGAATGGTTCACTACTTCACCTGCCAAAGCCCTGCCGTTGGCTATCCAGCGCGCCGGTCTGAGCAAGCAAGACATCGCGTATTGGGAACTCAATGAGGCTTTCTCTGTGGTGGGAATCGCCAACAACAGGCTGCTGGATCTCGACCCGGCCCGCGTGAATGTGCATGGAGGCGCGGTTTCACTCGGCCATCCCCTCGGAGCTTCAGGGGCCCGTATTCTGGTGACACTCATCCATATCCTGCACGACAAAAAAGAACGTTTCGGCGCAGCCGGTATATGCAACGGCGGCGGCGGAGCCAGCGCAATGGTACTCGAAGCGGCCATCTCCTGATAGTCCAACTCGGTCTGCCGCACAATTCCGGTACGTTTTTTTCAGTTATGCTGAGGTGATGCTCCGTGTATTAGCCTTCCTGCTTCTTGTTTCACTACTGCCGGTTCAGCTGTCTGCAGCCAAAACCGACACAACAGGCTTTGCTGCCTTCGCTCAGGCTGAACGCGAATTGATTCCGGTAGCCCGGAGCTTCATTAACGCCCGCAGCGATGCACAAAGGCGTCAGGCCGCCAACCTGGTTTATGAACAACTCGGGAAGGTGTTGGCTGAACCCAATTCCTGGAATTATCCCTTTGACAGCCTTCGCCTTTCCACAGTATCGGTGCTCAGTGCGTCCGATGGCCAATGCCGCTTTTTTACCTGGAACCTGATACTGAAAAGCGGCGAACACAAATATTATGGTTATGTGCAATACCGGCAGCGCAAGGAATGGATCCTGAGCTCCTTGCTCGACACCATGCGCCTGCAACCCAAAGACTTGCTGGATTCGGAATTCGATCCGGAACGCTGGCCCGGAGCCCTGTACTATCAGATTCAACCCTTCCGCTCCAAACGCCAGCAATACTATCTGCTGCTCGGTTACGATGGCGGCACGGCGCGTTACAACCGCAAGATTATGGATGTGGTGCGTTTCGATCCGATAGCAGGTCCGGTATTTGGCGCCCCGCTCTTCCGCCGGAACCCCAAAGATTACGAGCCTCAGTACCGTTGGGTGGTAGATTGTGCCGACCAGGCCGTTATTACTTTCCGGTTTGAACCCGACCCCGGCATCGTGGTGCTCAGCGAATTGCACAGGGCTTTTGAAGATTCTCCGGATGAAGCCTCTTTCCGTGTTCCCTCAGGCGATTACCATTATTTCGCGCAAGACAAGAAAGGCTATTGGGTTTTTTATCCGCTGCTGTCCGATTTCAGTTTCGGTAAGGCGAGGCGTTCCGGGCGACGAGGCTCAGTGCCCGACTGAAACGAAGTGGTACATGGCAATGGCAGCTGCCACGCCGGCATTCAAGCTTTCTCCGGCTCCGTAGCGCGGAATGGTTACAGGATGCGTAACCAGGGGAATCAGGTTTTCGCGGATACCATGCGATTCGCTTCCAATCATTAAAAAGGCCGGGCTTTCAACAGCAGTTGCGCCCAATGGCTGCCCTTCAAGCAAGCAACCGTAAACGGGTAAGGCTGCCGCGCGGAGGGCAGGTTCCAGTTCACCGCTATGCCAACGTACCCGGGTGAAAGCGCCCATGGTGGCTTGTATGCATTTCGGATTGGTTACTTCGGCGCAGTCTGAACTCAGCCATACCGTTTCAAAGCCGAACCAGTCGGCGCTGCGCAGGATGGTGCCCAGATTGCCCGGATCGCGGATGCCGTCCAGCACCAATACAATACCTTTTTCGGGTGTTGTGAACGGGCCGTGTTCGGGCATGCGCGCAACGGCCAGTATGCCGGGGGGATGATCGAGGCTGCTGAGTTGGCGCATTTCCGATTCGCTGACGATAGCTGAATTTGGGAATGCATGTTCAGCTGTACTGAAGATGATTTCAGTGTCGATGCCTGCATCCAGCAGTTCGCGCACTGATTTTTCGCCCTCAACGGTGAAGAGCCCGTATTTTTGTCTGAACTTTTTCAGTTTCAGACTGGAATAATATTTGATTTCAGCGCGTGATGGCATGGATAGCCTGCAAATATCCCGGTTTCATCCGGAATTGCCTTTTATGGCTATTGCCTATGGTATGCATCGTGCAAGGTTGCAATCTGAAACGCCTGGTTCCTGATAAAGAATACTTGCTGGTGCGCAATCGGGTGGAAGTGAAGAACAAGCCGCGGGATTTCCCGGATGTAAACAGCCAGGTATTGCATCGGCCCAACAAGCGGATTGTGTTTGGCATTTTCCCTTTTTACCTGTGGTTGCATAAGAAAGGCACCCATTTCCGCAAGCCTGAAAAGAACGAATCTGTGCGCTGGCGCAAGAAGTTGCGGGAGGATATAGGAGAGGCACCGGTAATCCTTGATACATCGCTCTCGGCACTGAGCGCGCGCAACCTTTCGAAATTCCTTTTCAATCAAGGGTATTTCAACAACCAGGTAACGTACGAATGGAGTGGAAAACGCCGCAAGGCAGAAGTGCGCTACACCGTCGAACCGGGACGGCGATTCCTATTGGGACGCATAGAGTTGGATTGCAAGGATACCCAGTTGCAGCGCATATTGTTGCCGGAACTCGAAAGTCCGCACTTCCGTACCGGGAAACCCATGATTTTCGAGGCACTGGATGCCGAGCGCAACCGGATTGCCAAGGCGTTGCGCAACCAGGGTTATTTCAGTTTCACCCGTGACAATATCCGGTTTGAACTGGATACAGCAGAAGCGCGGGCAGATGTCAAGGTGCTGATCAGCAATATGGCCGACGGCAGCCCGCACAAGGCACGCGTTATTCGTTCCGTGTTCTATGAAATGGTTACCAGCGAAATGTACGCGGGCAGCGATACCCTCGTTTCACCGGCCGGGACTAGTTTTTATCTGTTGCATGGGTACCCGCTGAAGCCAACGATACTCGACAGAAACAACTTCCTCAAACCGGGTGAATTATACAGTCAGGACCTTCACGAGCGCACTTACAGCAGCCTAGTTGAAACGGATTTATTCCGTTTGGTTGAGATTTCATTCGGTCAGCCTGTTACAGGTGAATTGCGCGATTCCATGGACATACGCATTGTGATGCGCACCTCCACCCGCCAGGCCTATGCCATCGAACCGCAAGGCATTTATTCCCCTCAGGGAAGTTCAGGTACCAACGTAAATGCCGGTAACGTCAGTTCGTACGGACTTGCCGGGAATCTTAACTTCATGAACCGCAACCTGATGCAGCGCGGTGAAAAATTCAATGTCAACCTATTGGGTTCGGTCGAGGCGATCATCAACAGCGACCCTGCGACGCCGTCTGTGCTATACGGATTTCAGGCGGGCGGGAACGCCAGTCTCCTGCTGCCCAGGGCGGTTTTTGTAGATCGCTACATCAGCAACCGCAACCTGTATAAAGTGAATACCCTTCTGAACCTGGCGTATCAGTACGAGAACAACCCCAGTTTTGTGCGCAAATCGCTGCCCGCAAGCATCACGTATCAAACGATCCGGAAGAATCTGAACTGGTACTACACACCGCTGGAGATCAGTTTCAACCGCAACCGGCTCGACCCGGAATTCAGGCTGCGTTTGGGCACGGTGGATTCATTGCTCGTAGCGCGGATTTTCACCGACCATCTGCTCACCGCCAGTCGCTTTGGCTTCGTTTACAACAACCGCAATACCCGCAAAGGCGACCATTGGTGGTTTGTGCGTGCCAACCTGTTCGAAACCAGCGGGAATCTGCACCGCCTGGTGCGCACGGCGCTAGATCCGGGGCGCAACCGCGACACTGCCTACAGGCTGCTGGGCGTAAACTATTTCCAATACCTGCGCAGCGAGCTCGACGTGCGCTATAACATTGAATTTGATGAGAACAATTCGGCTGTATTCCGGCTTTCTTCCGGCATCGGCCTTCCGTATGGGAATACTTCCGTGTTGCCTTTCGACAAGCGCTTTTTTGCCGGAGGAAGCAACAGCCTTCGCGCCTGGAGGCCGCGCCGCGTCGGGCCGGGTACATTTTCTGATACAAGTACCGGCTTGCTGTTCGACCGCTCCGGAGAACTGCTGTTGCTGGCCAATGTTGAATACCGCTTTCAGGTCTTGAAAAAGTTGCTTGAAGGGGCCATTTTTCTGGATGCAGGAAACGTCTGGAACATCAACCGCAGTAGCCAGTTGTTGCCCGGCGTGTTCAGTGGCCGTTCCATGTTTTCCGAAATGGCCGTCAATACCGGTCTCGGTTTCAGGTTTGACTTTCAGTTCTTCCTTATGCGCTTTGATTGGGGCATACCCTTGCGCGACCCGGCAGAGCCGCTGGCTTCGCGCTGGGTAATCGGCAAAATTACAGCACCCGGATTTATCCGGAATTACACCGCGCTGACCCTCGGAATCGGTTATCCTTTCTGAACAGGCAATGCCGCTTTAAGCGTCTTGCTTGATTGCGGTATTATTTTTGCGATTGAAATGATGATGCGATTTCCCTTGCGTACCCTCATCCTGCTTTGCGCAGGAACATTGCTCACCTGGACGGTTTCCTGCCGGGATCAGGATGGCAATATCAACATCTTCAGCATCGAAGACGATAAAGCCTTTGGTGCACAAGTGTCTCAGGAAATCGAGAATGATCCGGCTACCATCATTCTCGATTCGGCCCGGTATGCCGCGCAATACGCCTATATCTATCAGATCCGGAACAAAATCCTGAATTCCGGACAGGTGATGTACAAAGATGTGTTCCCCTGGCGTATCCGCATCATCAAAAACGATACGGTGCTCAATGCATTTTGTACACCCGGCGGCTACATGTACTTCTATACCGGAATCCTGAAATTTCTGGAAAGTGAAGATCACCTTGCCGGAGTTCTCGGGCATGAAATGGCCCATGCCGACAAGCGACACAGCACCGATGCCCTCACACGCCAATATGGGCTTTCGGTATTGTTTGATATCGTTTTTGGACAGAACAAAGGCCAGTTGGTGCGCATAGCGGCCGGCCTGCGTGAACTGAAATACAGCCGTACCGCCGAGACGGAAGCCGATAACTATTCGGTAAAATACCTCTGCCCGACAGATTACGATGCTGCCGGCGCTGCAGGTTTCTTCGAAAAACTCCTTGCCATGGGCAGCGGTTCCGATGTGCCTGAATTCCTTAGCACACACCCCAGCCCAGATAACCGTGTGGAGAATATCAGAAGCCAGAAAAGCACACTGAGCTGCACCGGAACCAAGCGCAATATTTCTGAATACACCGCATTTAAAAACTCCCTCCCATGAAGTATGCCCTCAAGTTTTTCTTTTTATTTACGCTGCTCGCAGCATCGGGTTTGCTGAAAGGACAGGATTCCTTTCCACCAGTTTCCGACACCCTGCAAGACTGGATACAGGTTGACTCTGTAATGCCGGCAGGACAGATTGGTAAAATCGATTACATCATCAATTTCTCAGAGAAGTTTATTGGTACACCTTACCGTTACGGCGGCAAGCAGCCGGGCGGCTTTGATTGTTCCGGATTTGTTTGTTACGTGTATGGACAGTTGGGGTACAAAATGCCCGCCAGCTCCAGTCTTTACAATCAGTTCGGCACAGCTGTTCCGAAGCGCGCAGCGCAGCCCGGCGATGTGATTTGTTTCAAGGGAAGGAATATGTATGCTTCGAGCATTGGGCATGTGGGAATCATCACCGAAGCCAATGCGAGAGAGATTTACTTCATCCACGCCTCAGTGAACAAAGGGATTACGGTAGACAAGCTGAGCTCAGAATATTACCGCAACCGGCTGGTGCAAATCAGGCGGGTGCTGCGTTGAGCATTGCGGCTCAGGCGTGATGATAGGGTTCACCGCGCAGGATGGTAAAAGCGCGGTAAAGCTGCTCGACGAAGAAAATCCGTACCATTTGATGTGAAAAGGTCATGCGGCTGAGGGAGATTTTGTTCTTCCCTTGTGCGAACTCCGTATCGAAACCGAAGGGCCCGCCTACCACAAAAACCAACCGGCCGCGGGCATGGAGCATTTCTTGCTCCAACATGCGGGCGAAGCCAACTGAATCAAAGGTTTTACCGTTTTCATCCAGCAACCAGATGCTGTCTCCGGTTTTCAGCTGTTTTTGGAGTGCTTCGGCTTCTCTGCGCATTTGTTCTGCAGGTTCGAGCAGTGTGCGGGTGGCGGTGATGCATTCCATCCGCACGCGGGCATATTTCTTCAGCCGGCTGAGGTAGATGTCGAGTGCTTCGTTCACCCAGGCATCCCGGGTTTTGTCGATGGCAATAAAGAGGATTTCCAATGTGGATCAGGGGTCGATGATCTCAAGGATTTTATCGAGCCTTGGCGTTAGGATGATTTCGGTGCGGCGGTTGCGGGCGCGGGCCTCGCTGGTTTTGGCCGCATCGACAGGCATAAATTCACCCCGGCCACCGGCATAGACGCGCGTGGGCTCAAGTTTCCCTTCTGCGGTAAGAATGCGCACGATGGAAGTAGCGCGCAACACACTGAGGTCCCAGTTGTCGCGAATGGTTCCGCCTTTGATAGGCTGGTCGTCGGTATGGCCTTCGACCTGAACCAGGATATCTTTTTGGTTGCGGAGTGCTTCAGCGAGGCTGAGCAAGGCTTCACGTCCGCGCTGGTCGACGGCGGTGCTGCCGGTTGCGAAGAGCAGTTTCTCTTGCATCGACACATATACTTTGCCGTTCTTCACCTCCACTTGCAGGTCTTTGCCGGTGAATCCGGTAAGGGCACGAGCGACAGACTCGCGCAGGGCACGCACGGCAGAGTCTTTCATGCGCAGTTCTTTTTCCAGAAGCCTTACACGTTCCAAGGTACCAGACAGGGTTTCTGTAAGCCGGCCTGCGCGGGCTTTTTCCGCTTCCGCATCGGCCAGAGCACGGTTAAGGGCTATTTCTTTTTGTTGCAGGGTATTGTTTTTGGTGCTCAGTTCCTGGCCCAGGGAGCGGCGCTCTTGCTCCAACTGTACTTCGCATTCGGCCAGTTTGCGCGCTTGTTCCGCTTTTTCTGTTTCCAGGTTGGCGATGATCAAGGCTTTCACAGCAGTATCCTGCTTTAAAGCGGCAATTTGCCGGTTCCTGATCTCAGCTTCAGCCGCCTGTTCATCCACCCGCGCAGACAATCCGGAAATGCGTTCGCTCATTCTGCTTGTTTCCTGGCGGTGTTGATCTTGCAGGGCCTGAACCTGCTTCTTGCTCATGCAAGCGCCAAATAGCATGGGGAGGCCGGCCAGTAACAGCCATCTAAATTGTTTCATTGTTGCGAAATTATTCCTGAATTACCCTGCAATTCGCATGCTTTGTGCACTGGCAAGGTCAGATTTACAACTTCGAGATTTCGCGACCGTTGTGGTCTTCGATCACATATTCTCCGATATGATAATTTGGAGCGGATTGCACTTTTAGCCAGCGTTTATGTTCGAACAGCCAGCGCATCCTTATGGAAGGCCAGCCCTGTGTGATGTACGCGGCAATGAAGGGGTGTGCTTTCAGCGTAATCTTCTTATGGTTGAGGTTTTGCCAGAGATAGACGAGGGTACTTTCTATCTTCTCAAAGAGCTGAATACTGCTTTCCACCACACCTGTGCCGTTGCAGGAAGGGCATGCCTCGGTATTGGTGATAACAGTCTGAGGTCGGACGCGTTCGCGGGTAATTTCCACCAGGCCAAAGCGGCTCATGGGCAGAATGGTATGCCTTGCACGGTCTGATTTCATTGCTGTGCGCAGCGTCTGCACCAAATCTTTTTTGTGCGTGGGATCGCGCATATCAATGAAGTCGATCACAATGATCCCGCCCATGTCGCGCAAGCGAATTTGTCTGGCTACTTCTGCAACTGCTTCGGTATTGATGCGCAGCACGTTTTCCTCCCTGCTTTCGGCATCGAGCACCATGCTACCACTATTCACATCAAAAACGTGCAGGGCTTCGGTATGTTCCACCACAAGATAAGCGCCTCCTGAAACAGGCACTGTTTTACCGAACGAAGAACGGATCTGTCGGTTGACGTTGAAATGGTCGAATATGTCGGCTTTGCCCTGGTGAAGGCGAACAATCTTGTCGAGTTGCGGCGCGATGCGCGTTACGTATTCGCGCACTTCCTCAAAAAGCTCTTTGTCGTTCACCACTATCTGGGTGAAACTTTCGTTCAGGATATCGCGCAGGAGGGTGTCGAGGCGTGAACCTTCGCCCAGCACCAATCGGCCAGGCTGAGCCTTACGCATGTTCTCGGCCAGCTGTTCCCACTTACCGGCGAGGCTCCGCAAGTCCTGGTCCAGTTCAGCAATGTCGACACCCTCTGCGACGGTGCGGATAATCACACCGAAGTTAGAAGGTTTGAGGCTCTGGGCCAGCTTTTTAAGTCGCTTCTTTTCTTCCGGGTTCCCGATTTTTTTTGAAAGGGAAATATGGTTGGAGAAAGGAACGAGCACAAAATAGCGACCGGCAAAGGAGATATCGCAGCCTACTTTGGGGCCTTTATTGCTGATCGGTTCTTTCAGCACCTGCACCAGTACGATGTCTCCGCGCTTGAAAATCTGGGAAATTTTACCGGTTTTAACGGTCTGTTCTTCCAGATCAAAATTGTCCATATCGGCGGCGCTGTTCACACCGGCGAGCAGGTTGCGCGTCAATTTTTTGACGGAGCGCACATTGGGACCGAGGTCGTAGTAGTGAAGAAAAGCATCCCTCTCGCTTCCGATATCAACGAAAGCCGCATTGAGAGAAGGAGAAATCTTTTTGATCCTGCCGAGATAGAAGTCACCAACGCTGAAACCAGCGGCGCCGGTTTCACGGTGTAACTCCGTTAACTTTTTATCGCAAAGCAGGGCAATGTCGACTCCCGCCCCATGTTTAGAAACAATGAGTTCGTTCGTCATAAACGGGCCCTATGACGGCTTACTTCTTCTTGTGACGATTCTTCCGAAGTCTTTTCTTCCGTTTGTGGGTCGCGATCTTATGACGCTTTCTTTTCTTTCCGCTGGGCATATGTTTTGTTTACTTAATTCCTAAACCGGCGTTACGCTGCACTTTTACGGCCAGGTCGAGGAAAACACGCGCATTCAGTGAATCTCCTTTCATGCCGTAAAGTCCGCTCATTTCATAGAGGAACTCCGGATTTTGGGGTTGCAAAGATATTAATTTTTCGCAACGACGGATGGCTTTATCGAGTTCTCCTGCCTTTTTAAGCAGGGAGAGGTAGATATAATGGGTTTCGATATTGGTGCTGTCGCGTTTTTCGTTTTCGCGAAGCAGGGCAACAGCCTCCATTGGCTGTATCCGGTATTCGGATAGCACTACCGCTTTTACATTGCGGGCTGCGATGTTATCGGGTTGTATGCGGATGGCTGAATCGGCGCAGCTTTCGCCCATAGTCCACTCCGTGGCCAATGCTTGTGCATCGCGGTCTTTTTCGCCGCTGTTGGCTGCGCGCACAAAATCGACAGCGGCCAGGTAGTAATCTTCAGCCTTGCCGCTGCGGCGCGCTTTCCAGAAAAGATAGTAGCCGCTAAGTCCGTAGAAGTTGTTTTCTCTTGCCAGCTTCACACCCAGATCGAGTGAATCGAGCGGAGCGAGCTTGTTGCGCATAGCCAGGCCGGCTGCTGTCCTGGCAAAATCGCCGGTGAAAGTTCCGATAACGTACCTGAAATACTCGTCTGGACGGAAAGGGGTGGCTTGCTCAATCACCTTGCCACCTGCTGCAGGTGCGGCGCTAACCAGCTGTTCGGCTTTCTTGTATTTGGGAAGAAAGAGCAGGGTAAAAAGACCCGCGAAAAGCAGGCTGGCGGTGATGTAAAGAATTCGTGTGTTCAAGACGGCACAAAGATACTATGCATGCAGCGAGCCGCGATGCATGGTATCCGCTTTGGCAATGGGCTCGGGAAGGATTATTTGTCTTTGCGGGCGTTTTTCACCTTATCGACAAACTCCTTGGATGGCTTGAACTTTGGGATATAATGCTCAGCAACCAGGATGGAGGTATTGCTCCGGATGTTGCGGGCAACTTTGGGAGCGCGTTTTTTTACTTCAAAGGTGCCGAAGCCGCGCAGATAGATGTTGTTTCCACTGGCTACGGAGCTCTTCACTACCTTAAAGAACGACTCAATGGTCTCCTGGACCATTACTTTGTCCAATCCCGTCTTCACGGCGATTTCATTTACGAGGTCAGCTTTTGTCATTTCAGATTCCTTTTTTTCAAAAATGGGTAATTTTTTGATTCGCGAGATGATTTTTTTGCCACTTCATGCAAGAAATCGTCTCAAATATCGTTGCGTGGTATCTCAAAAATGCACGAGACCTACCATGGCGTAACACCCGAAACCCTTATTCGGTTTGGCTTTCGGAGGTTTTGCTACAGCAAACTCGTGTGAATCAGGGACTTCCGTACTACGAAAAATTTATCGCCCATTTTCCCACAATCCACCATCTGGCGCAGGCTTCAGAGGATGAGGTGTTGAAAACTTGGCAAGGTCTCGGGTACTATTCCCGTGCCAGAAACCTGCACAAGACGGCGCGTATTGTGGCGGAAAGTTTACAAGGCAATTTTCCGCAAACGCCCGAAGGCTTGCAGAAATTGCCTGGATTGGGCCCATATACGGCCGCTGCCATTGCCAGCATCGCATTCAATTATCCCGAGCCGGTGCTTGATGGCAATGTGGCAAGGGTGGTGTCGAGAATGCTCGATATCCATGATGCGGTTGATCTTCCTTCGGTAAAAAGAGGAATGACAGACTGGCTGAGGAGTCAAATAGGATATGCTGAACCCGGAACGTTCAACCAGGCCTGGATGGAGCTGGGTGCTTTGGTTTGCCTCCCGGCGCGCCCTTTATGTGATTCGTGCCCGATTGCCAACTGGTGTGTGGCCAGGCAACGCGGTACGGCTGAAGACTTACCAGTAAAGAAAGCTAAAGCGAAAGCGAGAGAACGCTGGTTCCACTACCTTCACCTGGAAAATGATGATGCGCTCTGGCTGGTACAGCGCAAGGCAGGCGATATATGGGAAGGGCTTTGGGAGTTTCCGATGTACGAAGCAGCGACGGAGAAGGAGGCTCCATCAGACTGGTTGCCAGTGGTTGTTGTTCATCCAGTGCAGGTGGAAATCAGCCTGCAACGGCAGTTTACGCATCTGTTGACGCATCAGCGCATTCATGCCAGCTTCTGGAAATTATCCACATCGCCCGAAAATCTCAGAGTTCAGCAACCTATATTTGAATTTCCGCTCGTGCAGGAAGAATTGCCAGCCTTGCACCGGTTGATGGATAAGTACTTGAAAGCCAATTGAATACATAAACAGATGATTAACAAAGTTATCCTGCTGGGGCGCCTTGGCCGAGACCCCGAAATCAGGGAATTGCCCAACGGCAAACTCGTGGCCAATGTTTCTCTTGCTACCAGCGAAGTCTATAACGACCGCGTCACCGGTGAACGCAAGGAAAATACCGAATGGCATAATCTGGAAATGTGGGACAAGCATGCAGAGACCGCGCGTCAGTATTTGCGGAAAGGATCTGTTCTATACGTAGAGGGGCGGATCCGCACGGATAAGTTCAAAGATTTGCAGACCGGGGAGGAAAAGCAGCGCACCAAAATCCGTGTGATGAATATGCAAATGCTCGGAACCGGCTTCAGTGGTGCTTCCGGTGGCGATAATGGAGGTGCGTTCGGCAACGACTTCGGCCAACCGCAGACAGGTGATCCTTCGACAAGCGAATCGCCGGATAACGACGAACTGCCATTCTGAGTCGCTCCGAAACCTCGGGTAGTCCTGAGTTTCAGGCAATATCTACCGGAACCAGCTTCATATGACAGCATTGTTGATTCTGGTTTCTTTTCTGCTTCCTGTTTACGGTCTGCTCGTATTGATTGCAGGCAAAGCAGGGCAGGATTCAGGCATTAAACCATTCCATCCTGTGGCGCTCTGGTTGCTTACTGTAGCCGGAGCGTTGCTTTTTACCTTTGGCTGCAATCAGCTCTCCGGTACCATTGGCGGCTGTGTTTTCATAGCCGTGGTTGCCTTAGTGGTTCCCGTTGTATTCAGGTTGGTTTTGCAAAATCGCCAACATGTCATCGCAATGGGTTTCCTTAAAAATCCGCTTTCCACCTTCATATTGCGTTGTTCGGGTAAGGCATTCGAGCCGCGCAGGCAGCGGAGTGATTGGGAACAGGCGGTGAAAGAGGTAACTGAAAAACAAACCGATGCAGAGGAAAAAGCGCTCATCAGCGGGATTATTCGCCTGGGCAGCACCGAGGTTTGGGATATCATGAAACCAAGAACGGATATAGCCGGCGTAGAGGCATCGATTGGGTTCGACGAACTGAAAATCCGCATCCGCAGCCAGCGTTACAGCCGATTACCGGTGTACCAGAAGCAGCTCGATCGGATCAAGGGCGTGTTGTATATCAAAGACCTGATACCGCACCTCGATCATGCCGGTGATTTTGCCTGGCAGCATCAGATACAGCGACCCTTTTTTGTGCCGGGAATGAAACCCATCGATGCGCTGCTCGATGAATTCAGGGAGCGGCGTACCCATCTGGCGCTGGTGGCCGATGAATATGGCTCCGTTTCCGGTTTGGTGACACTCGAAGATGTGCTTGAAGAAGTATTGGGGGAAATCAACGACGAACAAGACGAAGATGTTTGGATATACAGCAGGCCCGGGCCGGATACCTTTATATTTGACGGCAAAACCCTGATTAACGACTTCGTGCGGATAGCAGGACTGCCACTCGATGTATTCGACAGCCTGGACATGGAAAACACCAGCCTCGGTGGTTTGCTCACTGAAACAGCCGGCTGTGTTCCAGCCGCCGGAAGCCAATACGAACTGCAGGGTTTGCGTTTTACCGTTGAAGCCAGCGATGGCCGAAGGGTTATCAGTGTGAAAGTGGAAACAAAACCAGAAGAAAAGCATGATGCTCCAACCGAAGCTTAGCCGAATATTGCCTGTTTTGATATTGCTCGCGGCCTGTTCAGGCGATGGAGTAGAAGACATTCCCCGGCCGCATGGCTATCCGCGCCTGAGTATGCCGGAAAAACAGTACCGTGACTGGGATTCAGGTTGTGCCTATCGGTTCAGCATACCTGCTTACGCGCAGATGGAAAGCGATCCGGCCTACACTACCGAACCTTGCTGGTTCAACCTGCGTTTTGCACCCTTTGATGCCACCTTACACATCACCTATCACCGTTTTGAAAATCTTATTCAGTACGATTCACTCTTCGCCGACAGCCGTCGGTTTGCCTTCAAGCATACTGTGAAAGCAGAAGACATCATCCAGCGCCCGTTGCAAAACGAAGACAAGTCAGCAACCGGTTTCGCTTATGATATCACTGGAAACACGGCCACCAGTTTTAGTTTCTTCCTAACCGACAGCAGTCATCATTTCTTCCGCGGAGCGCTGTATTTCAACCAGAAAACCGATGCAGACAGCGTGGCACCTGTTTTGCAATTTATACGCAAAGACCTTGAACACCTTATCCATTCATTCCGCTGGCGCTGATCGCCTGTCCAAGCAAATTCGCATGAACCGCATTCTCCTCCTGCTCTTCGCCTTCCTCACAATCGGTCAACTGGCTGCCCAGCACGATGGCGATACCAAAAACAAAAAAGCCAAAGCCAGCTTCGACCTTGCCTATACCGCCTATACCCGCGGTGAGTTTGAGAAGGCGCTGTCACTCTGCGACAAGGCCATCAAACGCGATATGTACTATTTCGATGCCTACGAACTCAAGGCAACTGTATACGAAAGCAGCAACCGGGAAGTGAAGGCTATGGAAATGTATAGTAAGGTCATTTCCCTCGATCCGCAATACCGTCAGGTTTATTATTACCTGGCTGAACTGGAATTCAAGAACGCTTTGTACGCAGATGCCGTCGCCCATCTGGAGAAATTTCTTTCATTTCCAGGCGACTTCAAGCGGTTGCGCGAAAAGGCGGAAAGGCTGCTTGCTTCTGCCAAATTCGCCGCCGATGCCATCAACCAGACACAGATTTCAGGTATCCGCAATATGGGCCCGGCTGTCAACAGTAAGTTGAACGAGTACTGGCCGGGAATGACCATCGATGGGAAGACGCTGGTATTTACGCGTCTGGTCGACCGGCAGGAGGATTTCTATTTGAGCGAACGGAAAGATACGAGTTGGCAAAAGGCGGAAGCCCTGAAAGGCAACATCAATACACCTGACAACGAAGGCACGGTAGCGATTCCGGCGGACGGTTCAATGGTTTTTCACACGTATTGCGGTCCAGGTAACATTGGAAGTTGCGATATCGTAGTGAGCCAACTGCGCAACGGACTTTGGTCGCAGCGCCGCAACCTTGGCCCGGGACCGAACTCTGAGCACTGGGAATCAGGTCCGGCCATTTCTGCAGACGGCAACAGCCTCATCTTTGCATCCAATCGTCCGGGCGGGAAAGGTGGCCGCGATCTCTGGATGTCGTCGCGTATGGCTGATGGCACCTGGACTCCGGCTATGAACCTCGGATCACCCATCAATACATCCGGAGACGAAGAAGCTCCTTTCCTGCATTACGATGGCCAGACGCTGTATTTTGCTTCCACAGGTCATCCGGGGCTCGGTAATCACGATCTGTTCATGAGCAGACTGGGTTCGGATGGGAAATGGAGTCAACCCGTCAATCTAGGTTCACCGGTAAATACAGCCGGTGATGAAATGGGTTTGTATGTGGATCGTCTTGGTAATCTCGCTTACTTCGCTTCCAACCGTCCGGAAGGTTACGGCGGACTGGATATCTACAGCTTTGCACTTCCACCGGCTGCTAAACCGGTTCAAACCACCTATGTGGCCGGTCGGGTAATCGATGCGGAAACCGGCATCGAAGTAACAGGTGACATCGAAATCACTGAATTGGCAACTTCACGCCGTGTGTTTGCTTCCAAGTCAACCCGGTTCATCACCCCGCTGCGCGTCTCTGGCAACTACGGTTTGGCCGTGAAAGCTCAGGGTTATGTTTTCTATTCAGAGAATTTTCAGCCAGATTCAGGTACCGTCGATCAACCCTTCGAAGTTTTGGCCAGGCTGAAGAAATATAAGGCAGGTGAAATAGCCGTGCTGCGGAATACTTTCTTTGACACCGATAAAACAGATCTGAAGCCAGAGTCTGTGCTCGAGCTGGATCGTGTGGTGGAAATGCTGCAGCAGAACCCGACCATGCGGATTGAAATCAGCGGACATACGGATAATACAGGTAAGCCCGATTACAACCAGAAGCTATCGCTTGGCCGAGCCGAATCGGTGAAAGCGTATCTCAGTAGCAAGGGTGTAATAGCCACCCGGATCGAAGCCAAGGGGTATGGCGACACGCGTCCGGTTGCCGATAATGCCACTCCCGAAGGCCGGGCTCAGAATCGCCGGACGGAGATGAAGATTATCAGTATTTGATTTCAGCTAACCAACGAGACATTCGTCTGGTAGCGTCTGCTTCGTAGCTTTTTAGAGAAGTCAGAACTTAATTAGGGTCTGTGAACGGGTACGCTTTATGGCCCAAGTGACAGTTTAGAATCGTCATTCTGCTTTGGAGACACCAGGAACCTTGTTACGTATGGGTGTTCTTGCTGTTACTGGAAAGTATTAAGTTCATTTGGGAATCACTGGTTCAAGTAGCTTTCGGAAAGGGTGGATTCGCTGCTGGATTTCTGAAGTAATCAGGGATGATGGGAGAACGGAGGCGCGGAAGGAGTGTGGGCGAGGGGTTTGTGGGGTTATAAAAGTATTAGTTAAACGTTTATATGCGTGTAATTTCTACCCAGATTAGGCTCAAGCCGTCCATAGGCCTTTGTGGTGACTGGTTTTGTGCCTATATTGCACCCGCATTCTAACTGTTTTTAATGATGGACTTTTTTACTTTTATCCAAACGTACAACACCGAAGA
>JBKDBI010000020.1:0-5804 GCA_046314695.1 Bacteroidota bacterium
ATCCAATTCTTCCCTTTACTTGCGCAACGATGGCTGAGCAATCCGGCCATCCTGGAACCCTCAAAACCTCATTAAACTACATAACCATGTTCAAGAAAATCAAAATCGCTTTCGCTGCACTGGCCCTCGCCGTAGTAGCAACCGGCTGCGCCATCACGCTGCCCGTGAACGCCACCAGCAACCCCGTTGGCAGCAAGGTAGGAACCGCTAAGGCAACAGGATTCCTCGGTATCCTCTTCTTCGATGCCGACGCGAGCATCCGCACCGCAGCCAAAAACGGCGGTATCACCAAAATCTCGACGGTAGACATCAAGCACACCAGCCTGCTGAATATCATCGTTACCTACGAAACCATTGTTACAGGAGAATAATCTCACCTGTCCGGAGAAGGGAAGGCCCAACGGTCTTCCCTTTTCTATTGGTATCGGCCGTACTTTTTCCGCCATCCTGCTCGGAACGCTGTTGTTTTCCTGCGGAAGCAAATCCGTCCCGCCGAACCAGCTCCCGCTTTTCAACGGTGCCTGGCTGCAACTGGATTCGGGTGAAAAAGTGTTGCCGGCCATCGATACCACCATCGACCAGCAGTTTTCGGCGCTCTTCCGGGCTGAAGCGGAGAAAATACCGCTTTTCCGGGTAGTGGAAGGAAACAACTACCGCCTGTACATCGGCCTGCCCGTGCGCACCAGCATCGCGCGCATGAGCCGCTACCTTTCCGGCGATACCGCCCTGCGTTCGGAGACCGATTCCACTACCTATGTCCACCGCCTGCAACGCAGCGGCACGACCGATTTCCTCGAATACGTAACCGAAGCCGGAGGTTCAGAAATAGCCCTCTTCCTCACCGGTTCCGATTCCGCGGCAGCGAAAGCCTTTCGCTCCGGCATCCTCAAAAACAAAATCCATCAGCCTTGAGCCGTTTAACCCCTGTAAGTTTTTCCGCCTTCCGCAAGGGCGTTCTTTTCCTGCTGGCAGCCGTTTCCCTGGCCTCCTGCGGCATGCTCAAGCCGGGCGGTGGAGGCAGGGCCGGCAAATTGTTTGAAGTGTTCTATGCGGGCGATAAAGGCACGCTGTACTTCATCAAACCCCTCGAATTCAGATCGGGCGATGCGCGCCTCTGGATGGATTATACCTTCCATTACCGCCCCGACAGCAGCGGCGATGCGCTCGTGAATTTTACCATTAGAGATACACGTCTCTATAGAAGTTTAGATTCTGTTAGCTTACAATCATTTGCTCAGAGAACACGCCTGAATCAAGTGAAACTGCTCTATAATGAGAAGCAAAATGATGTTTTCGTTTCGCGTTTCAGTGCGCGTTTACCAATGAGAGCATTATATGCTTATCTCAATGAACCAACTCAGAATATAGTTACAACGCATAACGAGGTGCGCCATTTTTGGCAACCGGCGGTTAAGACTATTCGGAAAATAGAGCTTTTGCAGGAAAACCTGCTGGTCCTGATGGCACCCGATACCGCCGCCATGGCGAATCCGGCGGAATAACCCTATTGCCTTTCCGGTTTATTCAACCACGAAACGCAATTGCACCGCGTTCTGGTTTCCTTCCAGCGAGAGGATATACACGCCCGCCTGCAGGCCGCGGATATCCAACACACCTTGTTCTGTTCCTGCTGTTCCCTGCATCACCAGCCTGCCCTTGAGGTCTGAAACCTGCCAGTGTCCGATTTGCTCAGACGCTGTGTGCCAGAAGAGTTGGCCGGAAGCCGGATTGGGATAGAGGCTGACCTTCATGCCGCTGATCTTTTCCGTGCCCAGTGGCAGATTGGTTTCCTGCATGCGGACATTCGAATAGAGGCGGTATTCACCCGGACGGAGCGTGATGCTTTGCGTGCGGTTGCTGATGTTCAGGCTGTCGCCGCTGAAGATCTCGTACCATTTGCCGGTCGACTGGAAGTCGATGTTGAAGCTTTGGTTGCGCACATCGGTATTGGCCATGCTGAGCACATAGTGCCCGTTTTGCTGCAGCCATACCTTCTTGACGATGCCGTTCAACTCGTGTCCGTAATCGTTGGTATGGAATACCGGCCAGGTATTGCGGAGTTGCATTAGGGTGGCGTACACCGAATACAGGCTGCGGCGCGTATCCTGGCTGAAGTATTCCCAGCGGATGGGCTTCTCGCCCGTGCGGCCGTTGAAATTGATCGGCACTTCGTAGCCGAGTTCCCCAAACTGCCAGATCATTTTCGGTCCGGGCAGGCTGAAGAAAGGCACGGCCGCCATGGCACCGCGCTGCAGGGCCGTGTTCAGGTTCTTTACATTGTAGTTGCCGTTGCTGTTGCCGAAGGAGATGTTCTTGTACATCATGCGCTCTTCGTCGTGGCTTTCCATATAGGCTACCAGGGCGGGCTTGCTCCAGCCGCGGCGCTTGTAATCGCTCCAGTTGAGGTCGGAACTGAAGCCCATGCTGGCTTCGGTATACACGTGGTTGGCATTGCCCCAGAGGTAGAAGCCGGCATTGGAAAGGGCCGTTTCCTCGTCGTTGTCGGCGAAATGTTCGAGTATGAGCATGGCATCCGGATCGTAGGTGCGGATGCGGTCTTTGATGCGGTTCCAGATCGCAATGCGGCTGGCGTCGTAACGGCCCCAGGCAGCTACATTGCCGAGGGTGTTCACCTGCGTGAAGCCCTTGCTGAGGTCGAAACGGAATCCGTCCATATCGAAGTCCTTCAGCCAGTATTCGATCACCCGGTCCACATAATCTTTTGTGGCCTGCGATTCATGGTTGAGGTCGTATCCGACATTGAAGTCGTGTTTGGCGGTAATATTCAGCCACGGATTGTCGGGCGCGGGCTGGTTGCGATCCGCATCCCAATACAAATGGCAGAGGCTGCTCTGCCCGAAAGCGTGGTTCAGCACGATGTCGAGGATCACCGCCATGCCGTGTTTGTGGCATTCATCCACCAGCGCCTTGAGCTGCTCGCTGTTGCCGTAATATTTATCGAGCGCCATGTGGTAAGAGCTGTTGTAACCCCAGCTGGAATTGCCTTCAAACTCGCTGAGCGGCATGAATTCGATGGCGTTGATGCCCAGGCGGCGCAAATAGGCGAGGGTGTCGCGGATGGTATTAAAATGATGGCTGCCCACGAAATCGCGGATATGCAGTTCGTAGATGTTCAGCTTCGCCGGATTGCGCAGGCGGAAGCTGTCGTGTTGCCAGTTGTAAACGGTATGCCCGGGCCGAAGCACCGAAACCAGTCCGTTCGTTTTACCGGATGGATAAGCCGGCAGTTTCGGGAAGTCGGCCTTGTCGATCCAGGCGTCGTTCCAGGGGTCGAGGATGAGTTCGCTGAGCGGATCGGCGACCTTCAGCGCGCCGTCCACGAAATATTGGTATCCGTATTGTTTTCCTTTTTGCAGCCCTTGGATATCCAGCCACCAGCGCAGCCCATCGGGTGTGCGTTTCATGGCGTAAGCGGTATCGGGCAGCCAGTTGTTGAAGTCGCCGGTAACGAAGACCGATTGCTTGCCCGGGGCGTAAAGGGTGAGGCGCACGCTGTTGTCGCTCAGATAGGTGGCGCCGTCCCGGGAATTGGACGGGAGCGCAGCCGTGATGGCCTGGCCGCTGGAGAGATAAACGAGCGTATCCGCCACGCTGCCGGTGCCGGTCGTGGCCTTGAAGATGAAGCGGTATTGCCCGGCCGGGAGGGAAGTGAAGAGGGTGTCGAGGCTTTTGCCCTGACCTGATTTTATCCGCGTCTGGTTCAGGTAGAGTTCAAGCTGGGATGATTCGGAGGCTGCGCAACGGAGCCGGAGCGAATCGCCGGCCTTGCCGATCTGCGCCGCTGCATCGGGCTGCAGGAATGCTGCCCGGAGCCCTGCCGGCCAGATGGTGACGAAGATATCGCTGCCGTCGCTGGCACGGCCTACCTTGTCGCCCGCGCGGTTGCGGAATACAAAGGCGAGGCGGAGGATGTTTTCATTGGAAGGAACCCCATAGAAATTTCGGACATGGATGCGCTTGCTGTAGATGTTCCTGCCGAGGTATTGCATCTTCCTGGGCTGGTCGTCTGTTCCCCAGGTGCCCTGCACATAGCGCCAGTCGCCGGCAGAAGTGCTGCGGTCGGTGATGGCGCCGGTATGCATGTACACATCCGGCGGACCGAGATTGACCAAGGCTTTATTGCCTGCGGCCGCATCGAAATACACGGTGACAGAATCGTCTTGACGCGCGAAATAAGGATCGAGCCATACCTGGGCTGAAGCGGCCGGCATCAGCGCGAAAATCAAGCCATGCAGAATGTTGCGTTTCATGGGTTATGCTTTCAAAAAAAAGGCAACCTACCGGATGGATAGGTCGCCTTTTTGTCGGTTTTTTTGATTGTGGATTATTCGAAGATGATGCGTCCGTATGCAGTGCCGCCACGCTGGTCGGCTACCTGCACGAGATACATGCCACTGCCGGGACGGCTGATGGTGGCGAAGCCTTTGCCGGCGCTCAGTGTCTGCACGGAAACAGCTTTACCAGCCATGTCGAACAGGGTAACCACGTGGGCTACACCGCTTTCATGGAACATCACGGTAGCGGTAGCAGAAGCGGGGTTCGGGAAAATGCCTTTTACCACGCTGTTGCCCTTGTTCAGGCCTGAAGCCATCGGGGTGTAAACCGAGCAGCTGTCATACTTGTAGATGTGCAGCACGGTGTCGCGGGTAATGCCGGTGAGGTCGAGTACGCGGTTGAAGCCGCCGAGACCGTTGTCGGTACCGCAGCCACCGGTTTTGAAGTCACCTTTTTCACCGTCCGGGTCACCACCGCGGCCGTTGAAGTATTTGTAGGAGTATTTCGCAGCGGGGATGCTGAGGGTCATTTCAAATACGTCGTCGCTGTTGGCGTCGGCAAGGCGCAGGGTGTCTTTGGTCCAGTTGCAGAGCGATTTGCCGCTGATCTGGTCCATGAAGTCACCGCCCACATACAGGCCGTTAGAATTTACAATAACGTCGCCCATGTACACACGGAACGTTACGTTGATCGGAGTTCCGCCTGCGGGGATGCTGTAGGAAGTAGAACCGCTCACAGCGCCGCCCACGGCTACCGTGAACTGACGGTTGGAACCCTGGAGTTTCCAGCCGCACTGGTTTTCAATACCCCATTCCCAGTTGCCTTCTTCGATATCGGTTTTCAGGGTGAAAACCTTGTCGTTGGCAGTGGTGTCGCCGTTGGTACCGTCATCGAACATGTCTTTGGTGCTCCAGCCGAACATGGAACCCTTCAGCTTGATCATGGTTTCCTTGCCGGGCAGGTCGCGCACGGTAAATACTACCGAGTGCATGGGCTTCAGCTTGGGGATCACGATGCTGGTGGTTCCGGTAACGGAAGAACCGCTCACGGTGAAAGTAGAGTTGGGAACGCCGGGGGTAAGCCATGCGCCGTCCTGGTCTACTGCGCCCCACTCGTAGGTGCCGTCGGCAGCCGATACTTTGAGCGACCAGATTTTGTCGCCTGCGGTTGCGTCGCCGTTGGTGCCGTCGTCGAAGGCACTTACTTCAGTCCAGCTGTTGAACTGGCCTTTGAACTTGATACCGGTCTTCGTCTTGTTGTTGGTGTCATCCACCGTCAACACTACGTCGGTTTGGGCCTGGAGAGCCGCGAAGCTCAACAGCACCATGCTTGTAGTAAAGAGGTTTTTCATCCTGTTTTCTCCTTTAGTGAAGGCAAATTTAACTTTCAAAGTGTAAAAAGGACACTTAACAAATGTTTTTTTTCTTTGTAACCTGTGGACAACATGAAAAAACGAGCGCTCAGCGCCGCCGGCCTCCTGCTTTTCAGCCTGCTCTCCGCCGCCGGAA
>JBKDBI010000021.1:0-11535 GCA_046314695.1 Bacteroidota bacterium
GGATTGAAAGGCAGATCTGCGCTCATCGGCTCAGCAATCGCGAGATATCATTCCAGAAGATGAAGATGATCAGCGCGCCAACGAGGGCCATGCCGATTACCTGCATCACCATCAACACTTTTTCGTTGACCGGACGACCGGTGATCATTTCCCAGAGCACGAAAACCACATGTCCGCCATCGAGGGCCGGAATCGGGAGCAGGTTCATCATGGCCAGCACGAGGGAGAGCAGGCCGGTCAGGCTCCAGAAGCGCTGCCAGTTCCAATGCGCGCCGAACATGGTGGCAATTCCGACAGGGCCTTGCAATGCATTCTTCGCTTTCACTTCTCCGCTCACCACCTTGGCCAAGCCGCGTGCATTCTGGTACAAGGCGTTGAAAGAACGGGAAACGCCGAGTGCCACCGCTTTACCGAAACCGTAATTCCGCACTTCCATTTTGCCTTCGTAGCCCGTCATCTGCACCTGGATTCCAAGCAGTCCGGAAGCGCTCACAGCTGCATTGAGCGACAGGGTATCCTTGCCGCGCAGCACACCCAAGGCGATGGTTTTGCCACCGGCAGCCTGAACCTTTTCGCGGAAGACCTGGTAGAAGCGCACGTCTTCTCCGTTGACGGTGAGGATGCTGTCGCCGTCTTTCATACCGGCTTGTTCAGCGCCCATGCCCGATTGCACACCGGTAACGCTGAATGGCGTAAGCAGATCGAGCACCGGGCCTTTGCGGGAAGCCTGCACCAATTGTTCACCAAAATCTTTGGGGAGGATGAGGGTCGTATCTTTTCCATCGCGGCGCAGTACCATTACCTTGCGGTCTGCGAGCAGGAATTCAGGGTCGAATATTTCCTGCCAGTCTTCCGGGGCTTTCCCGTTGATTTGGATGATTTTGTCGCCGTTGCGGAAGCCCATGTCGCGGCCGGCGGGACCGGCATACAGACCATAACCTTCGTTTACCACGCGGTTCGGCAGGAACTGATCGCCGTAATACATCAAGGCTGCTGATGCGATGATCAGGCCGAGGATCAGGTTCATGATGATACCGCCGAGCATCACAATGAGGCGCTGCCAGGCTGGTTTGGCGCGGAATTCCCAGGGTTCGGGAGCCGATTTGAGCTGGCCCTTGTCGAGCGATTCGTCGACCATACCGGCAATTTTCACGTAGCCACCAAGGGGCAACCAACCGATACCGTATTCGGTTTCACCGCGTTTCCACTTGAAAAGTTTGATGTTGAACGCATCGAAGAAGAGGTAGAATTTTTCCACCCGCATACCGAACATCCGCGCGGTGATGTAATGTCCGAACTCGTGAACGGTAACCAGAATCGCCAGGGCCAGAATGAGCTGGCCAACCATAATCAATGTTCCCATGAAAGTGGCAAAGTTAGTCAATCCTGCAGGCTGGCAGAACGGCACTCGTCGGATGCCTGCACAGGGCGACGAAATCAGGCCAGGTCGCGGAACATGAAATGGTGCGGGATGCCCACTTCCTCAAAACCCACTCCTTCTGCACTGTAACCGAGCGCCAGATAAAATGGGATGGCGGTATCGCGGGCATGCAATTCCATGCGCCGGTATCCGTTTTCAAGGCACCAGTTTTCAGCAAAAAGCACCATGGCCTTGCCGATGCCCTTGCCTTGCTGATCGGCATCTACAGCAACCTGCCGCATCTTCATCGTCGTGGCATCTTTGGAACGCAGGAGGAGCACACCCAATACCCGTTCACCTTCCAGCGCAGCGATATGCACTTCATCCGATTCTGCGGCCAAATCTGCCGGATCGTATTGAAGACCCAGCGGTTTCCGCAGGATACGGTCGCGCAATGCGATGGAAGCCAATTGTTGCTTGCTTCCGAAATGCAATACCGCACAGACTGTTTGCAGCATGGTTTCGCAGGATCAGGATTGCTGTTTGCCCTGCGCATCGACCACGGCAATGGCAGCCATATTGGCGATCTCGCGCACACTCGAGGTATGGTGCAGGATGTGGACGGCCTTGTCGAAGCCCAGCAAAACCGGACCTATGGCTTCCATCGGGCCTACGCTGCGCATGAGCTGGTAGGCGATGTTGCCGCTTTCCAGGTTCGGGAAAATCAGCACATTGGCCTGGGCTTCGCCGAGCGTGGAGAAAGGAGCCGTCTTCGCGCGGTTTTCTCCGTCGAGCGCATAACTCACCTGCATTTCGCCATCTACGATGATTTCCGGATGGTGCTTGTGCAGGTAATCGACTGCTTTCTGTATTTTTTCCGGACCGGCACCGCGCGAAGAACCGAAGTTGGAATAACTCACCAAGGCAATCCGCGGTTCAATCTGGTACTTTTTTACCTGTTCGTTCACCAGCAGCGTCAGCTCCACCAATTCCTGCCAGGTATGATCGATATTGACGGTGGTATCTGCGAAAAAGAGCGGACCCGATTTGGTGAGGATGATGTGCATACCGGCAACACGGCCTGAGGATGCAATGCTTCCGATCACTTCCATGGCCGGCTTCAGTGCCAGGGGATAGTTCCGCGTCAGACCGGAGATGAAGGCATCGGCTTCACCGTTTTCAACCATCATGGCGCCGAAGTAGGTGCGTTCGCGCATCTGTTTGGTGGCTTCGTAGAGCGTCAGTCCGCGGCGTTGCCGTTTGGCATACATGAGTTCACCGTAGCGCTTGCGGGCTGGTTCTGATTCTGCACTGCGCGTATCGATGATTTGCATGCGGTTCAGGTTATTGATACGGTGTTCTTCCGCGAGGCGATGAATCACTATCGGATCGCCGAGAAGGATCGGTTCGGCGAATCCTTCTTCCACACAAATCTGCGCGGCTTTCAGGATGCGGTAGCTATCGGCATCGGCAAAAACCACCTTCTTCGGATTTTTCCGGGCACGGGTGATGATGCGGTTAACGAAATCGTTGTCTAGTCCAAGGCGACGCTGCAGTGATAATCGGTAGGCATCCCAGTCTGTAATCGGCAAGCGGGCCACACCGCTGTCCATCGCTGCCTTGGCCACAGCGGGTGCCACGGTGGTGAGCAAGCGCGTGTCCATAGGCTTGGGAATGATATAGTTGCGGCCGAAGCTCAGGTTGCGGTCGTTGTAGGCCATGGCAACCACCTCGGGAACGGGTTGGAGGGCCAGGTCGGCAATGGCGTGCACGGCAGCCAGCTTCATTTCT
The DNA here is from genome assembly GCA_046314695.1 of Bacteroidota bacterium. GTDB lineage: Bacteria > Bacteroidota > Bacteroidia > NS11-12g > UBA955 > REEB481. The sequence goes on from JBKDBI010000021.1 coordinate 3,152, forward strand.
TCGTTGATTGCCGTGGCGCGCACATCGAGTGCTCCGCGGAAGATGAAGGGAAAGCCCAGCACGTTATTCACCTGGTTGGGATGATCGGAGCGCCCTGTGGCCATGATCAGATCCTGACGAACGGAAACGGCCAGGTTGTAATCGATTTCCGGGTCGGGATTGGCCATGGCGAACACGATCGGATCGGCTGCCATGGATGCGATCATCTCAGGAGACAGGATGTTTCCGCGGGAAAGCCCAACAAACACATCGGCGCCTTTCAGCGCTTCGGCCAGCGAATCGGCCTCCGATTTGGTCGCGAAGAACCGCTTGTATTGGTCGAGGTCTGCCCGGTCTTCATGCAAGAGGCCCTTGGAATCGAACATCAGCAGGTTTTCGCGTTTTACACCCAGGCTCACGAACAATTTACCGCAGGCGATGGCCGAGGCACCGGCGCCATTGATAACCATTTTCACGGCTGCGATGTCTTTGTTGACGATGCGCAGTGCATTGATCAGGGCGGCACCGGAGATGATGGCGGTACCGTGCTGATCGTCGTGCATGATGGGGATATTCAGTTCTTCCTTCAGGCGGCGTTCGATTTCGAAGCTTTCGGGCGCTTTGATGTCTTCCAGGTTTACCCCTCCGAATGTGGGCTCGAGTGCTTTCACGATGCGCACGAATTCGTCCACATCGGTGCAATCGATTTCGAGATCAAAGACATCGATATCGGCGAAGAGTTTGAAGAGAATGCCTTTCCCTTCCATTACCGGTTTGCTGGCAGCCGCGCCGATATCGCCGAGTCCGAGTACGGCGGTGCCGTTGCTGATAACCGCCACCAGGTTGCCTTTGGCGGTGTATTTGTAAACATCATCGGGGGTTTCGGCGATGCGCAGGCAAGGCTCGGCCACACCTGGTGAATAAGCCAGCGCCAGGTCGCGCTGGGTGCGGGTGGGCTTGGTAGAAACTACTTCAATTTTTCCGGGACGGCCTTCGGCATGATAGCTCAGTGCGTCCAAGTACTTCTTTTCTGGCATAATGTTAAGGGTCTTAAATCATGAACAATCGGAGAGCGAAAAGGACAATAAAATCAATGCGGATAGGCTACTTTTTCGATGCGCCCGTTATTGGTGCGGTACACATCGGCGGAGAATTTCCCGATGACGCGGTAATCGTGGGTTGCCATGAGGACAGCGGCGCCTTCGCGGCAGATTTCGCGCAAGAGGGTCACGATATCGTCGCTTACATCTGGGTCCAGGTTACCCGTGGGTTCGTCGGCGAGGATTACTTCGGGCTTATTGAGCATGGCGCGGGCAATCACTAGGCGTTGTTGTTCACCACCGCTGAGTTCGCCGGGCATTTTGTATTCCTTATTTACCAATCCCACACGTTCCATCACTTCGAGGGCGCGGTTGCGCATATCGTTGTTGTTTTTCCAGCCGGTGGCCTTCATCACAAAGAGGAGGTTATCGAATGCATTGCGGTCGCCGAGCAATTGAAAATCCTGGAAAACGATGCCCAATTTACGTCTGAGGTAGGGCACCTGGCGGCGTTTGAGCTTCCGCAGGTCAAAACCGGCTACGGATCCTTCCCCTTCTTGCAGCAGCAATTCGCCGTACAGTGTTTTGAGGAGTGAAGATTTTCCGGAGCCGGTGCGCCCGATGAGGTAAGCGAATTGGCCTTTATCGACTTGCATGTCTACCTGATGCAGCACTGGCACCCCGGATTGCAGGATATCGGCATGCTGGAGGTATATGGAAGGCGTTGTCATGCGGCAAAGCTACAGCCCGCGTTCCGGGTCTTATCCGCCTGGAAATACCGGTGTGGCAAAAAACGGACGGAGCAGAATCCACCGGCAGGCGATGGAAGCGTGATTAATATTCGCGGTCCGGCTCGAGGTTCCAGTCAACCGGATCCAATCCACACGATTCCAGGTAATCGTTACACTCTGAAAAGGGGCGGCTTCCGAAGAAACCTTTTTCAGCTGCGTAGGGCGATGGATGTGCAGCGCGGAGCACGAGGTGCTTGTCTTCATCGATCAGGTGTTCCTTTTCTTGTGCATCGCGGCCCCACAGCATGAACACGAGGTTCTCGCGCATATCGCTCAGTTTGGCGATGGCGGCTGAAGTAAACTGTTCCCAGCCATGGCCGTGGTGCGATCGCGGCTCATTGGCGCGCACCGTCAGGGTGGCGTTGAGAAGCAGCACGCCGTTGTCGGCCCAGCGGGTAAGATCGCCTGAATAAGCAATCGGAAAGCCCATATCGTCGCGCAGTTCGCGGAAGATATTGTAAAGTGAAGGTGGCTTGCGGATACCGCGGTTCACGGAGAAGCAGAGGCCGTTGGCCTGCCCTGCACCATGATAGGGATCCTGGCCGAGGATTACCGCTTTCACGTTGTAGAAAGGCGTGTGGTCAAAGGCGGCGAAAATCCGGTTACCGGGCGGGTATACACGGTGTCCCTGTGATTTTTCTTCATGGAGGAAGCGGCGTAACTCCTGGAAGTACGGCTTCTCAAACTCGTCGCGGAGAATCTCGTACCAGCTGGGGTCGATTCTTACGCTTTGCTCAACTACAGTTTGCATAAGGCTATTGCAATGATACTTTTAGTGTTTTTTTGTGCGAACGGTGCGCAAACGTAACCAATGTCAACAATACAACAAAATGATTCTTGACTGGGTTCGTGGCAATTTGAAAATAAGGATTAAAAGAACCCCAAAAACGAAGCGGGATAGTGCGTCTGGTAAAGGTTTTTTTCTCCGGTTTCAAGCAAAAAGCTCCCTGATTTCCTCTTCATTCAGATTGCCTAACCAACTTTCATCTCCTTCAATGACGGCGCCGGCGAGTTCGGTTTTCCTTTCCTGCATGCGCATAATTTTTTCTTCGATCGTATCGCGGGTAATGAACTTGTAGGAGAAAACGGTTTTCTTCTGTCCGATGCGATGGGCACGGCTTTCGGCCTGTTTCATCACAAACGGATTCCACCAGGGGTCGCAGAGCAGCACGTAATCTGCCGAAGTGAGGTTGATACCGGCATTGCCCGCCTTGAGCGAAAGGAGGAAGATGCCAATGTTGGGGTCTTCCTGGAAACGGTCTATCTGCTGTGAACGTTCCTTGCCACTCATCTCCCCTACCAGCTTACAATATGGGATATCGTTGTCTATCAACCAGTTCTCCAAAATCTGCAAATGTTGAACAAACTGTGAAAAGACGAGGGTCTTGTGTCCATTGGCCAAAGCGCGCTGCATGGAATGGAGGATATGTTCGTCTTTACCGCTGCCGCCTTCGTAGTCTTCATGCACCAATTGCGGATTGATGGCCATTTGCCTCAGGCGCGTCAGGCCGGCGATTACCTTGAAGCGGCTGCGCTGGGCACCCATTTGGGTAATGGCATCCATGATTTCGTTCCGGTACTGGCTCTTGGTTTCTTCGTACAACTCGCGCTGAGCGGGCGTCATTTCGCAGAACTCGGTTTTCTCGATTTTTTCCGGCAGCTCGGGCGTAACCTGCTGCTTGGTGCGGCGGAGTACGAAAGGCCGGATAAGCCGCGCGAGTTCAGCTCCGCGCTTTTTGTCGCCGGCTTTTTCAACCGGTTTGATGTAATGGTCGTTGAAATAACGGTACGAACCGAGCAAGCCGCGGTTGAGGAAATTCATCTGGCTCCAGAGATCGAGCAGGGTGTTTTCGACGGGTGTACCGGTAAGGGCAATGCGGTGACCGGCGTCGAGCTGAATCAGTGCTCGGGCCGTTTGCGACATCGGGTTTTTGATGGCCTGGCTTTCGTCGAGCACCACCACACCGAAACGCAGTCCGGCAAAGCGCTGGATATCGTTGCGGAGCGTGCCGTAGCTTGTAATCAGCACATCGCAATGTTGGGCGCGGTACCATTGTTTTTCGCGTTGCGGACCTGCGTATACGATGGTTGAAAGTCCAGGCGTAAAGCGGGCAGCTTCTTGTTGCCAGTTGTAGATGAGGGAAGTCGGCGCGATGATCAGTGCGGGTACACCGTTCCGTTTTGGCGTTCTGACTGCGTTCTCGTTATCGGGAGGAGCAGATTCGGGCGTTGCTGCTGTTTCAAAAAGCGAAAGCTGTTCGGCTGATTCAGGGTCGGTTTCGAAAACAGGAGCCTGGCTTTTCAATGGCCGCATTTCATCGGCCATCCATTGCACATAAGCCAGGGTTTGCACGGTTTTACCCAAGCCCATATCGTCTGCTAAGCAAGCCCCGAGTTGTTGTGACCCCAGGTAGCGGAGCCAATTGTATCCTGTTTTCTGGTATTCGCGCAACTCTGCCTTAAACGATGCGGGCAAAGGCATATCGGGCGCTGCAGCCGGATCGGGCAATACTTCGGGCAGACGGAGCTCTTCCCCGGTATAATCTTGCAACTCATCGAGCAGCGTATAGTGCATGCGCCTGAGTCGGAGCAGATCGCCTTCCTCTTCGCCAAAATGGAATACCTTGGCCAGGCGGCTCATCCATTCCATCGGGATAATGGCGATGCTGCCATCGGGAAGCGGAAATTCGCGTTGGTTTTTGAGGATGTATTTGCGCAGCGAGATGAACGGGAACGTAAAGTCGCCGAATTGTACACGGGCCTTGAGATCAAACCAATCGTCGCGCGTGTCTACCTGCAGTTGCAGGGAAACTTCGCCGATAAAAATCTTGCGGGAAAGCGCATTCTGGTCGATTACGAAACCTTTGCGTTTCAGTTCGCTGTAGTGTTCGCTGAGCCATTCGATCAGTTGCAGGGAGTCTGGTTCCTGCCCATCGGGAGCAGGCAGGCAGAAGATACTGCCCTGAACAGCCTGGAGTCCGTTATCACGCAGCCATTGCACGACGCCTTCTTCCCAGCCTCGCGAGCGGCGAATGCGGTGGAATTCAGGTTCGCCGTTCTCTTCGAGCATAGACACATGCACCTGTTTTTCGCTGTGGTAAGGGAAAGTCCATTGCCCATAGCGCAGGTACAAGGCAACGCAAAGATCACCGCCGAGGTAATTCTCCAGTTTCAGGACGGCCGATGGCTCGTGCTGTTCGGTCAGGATATTGAAACCGGTGGAATGCACATCGTAGCGTTCCAGCAGCGGCTGAACGAATTTGCGCATGTAATCGAGTTCCTGCCTTTTCTCAATGTGGATGAATTTCCGGTCGAGGAAGGGTTTGATTTTCTTTCCATCGAAACCTTTGCGGAAGCGCACCAGCTTGTTACCAACCAGCATCCAGGGCGGGTTGATGGTAAAAAGTTGACTTCCATTGCATGAAAACTCCAGCTTTTCATCCCGGTGTTTGATGGTTGCGAAGTAGTTGATTCCTTCTTCATCGCGGCGGAAATGGAAGAGTACGGTTGCGTGATCGCGGCATACTTCAATGGCCAGATCGGTCGGATTCATGGTGGCACTGGCAAGGAAAACCGGCCGGTCGCTCAGGATTTCCATCACCCGTGCCAGGCGTTTTTCAATGAAGGGCCTGATTTTGGTCTGAAACAGTTCGGCATTGAAATGTTTCAGGAAGAAATCATCTGGCCGGATGCGCTTGCTGCCGGTCTGGAAGGTTCTGACGATGTTATCGGCATCGAGTTCATCGAGCAGCCGGATGATTTCCATCTCCGGACCGGCGAGTCCGAAATAAGCTGCTGTTTGCTTGTGAATGCGTTGAAATGTGAGGCTGTACGAGCCGCTCTGATTGAGCAGTACGGCATTCATTTCGATGAGCATACCGAAGTACGGATGCTGAACAAGGGTAAAAACTACCTCAAAAGGTTGTGTATTGCTGACCTGCTGCGCCAAAATTCTTTCCGGAAAAACCTGCAAATTAGGGCTTTGGCGGCAGATTAGCGTTATGAACGCTTTAAATGTGGGTAAGGATGGGCTGTTTCTGCATCTACCGGAACGGGCGGTGTTTCCATGTTAATTCTGGGCCAGAGGCGTGTATCGTGGCCTTCGAAGTCTTTTGCCCAGGCTTTGTGGTTGTAGACACAGACCGGCAGGCAGATGCTGCAATAGTTGTGTTTGGCGAAGTAAGGGAAGCATCGGCCGGTATCCACCACATAGCGATCGAAGCCCAGATGGTCTTTTCCTGCTTCGGGGCTGCGGTGGTCGGGAATGGCGTTTGCGGGGCAATAGAGACGACAGGCGCGGCATTTGTCGCAGAAGGCAGCAATACCGGCATCGATAGGATGGTCGATATCCATTTCGAGGTCGGTCACCACACTGCCCATGCGGAAGAGCGGGCCCAGTTCGGGATGGATGATGGAGCCATGGCGGCCCAGTTCACCAAAACCCGCTTTCAGTCCGATCGGAATATGAAGCAAGTCGCTGTCGCCAATGGGGTGTTCGACGCGGCAGGGATAACCCAGGGCGCGGATTGCTTCGGCGAGGCGGATAACAGTTTCGCCGAGTGTGAAATACACGCGGAGGCATTCAATGGCAGAAGCCCGTGAAGGCACTTCCTGGAACTCACGCCAACGCATCCGCTGGCCAACGGCGATGGCGTATTTTTCATTGACTGTTTTCCCTTGATAGATATCGGAAGGCTCGATGCGGCAGATTCCGACGATATCGGCACCGGCATCGCGGGCGGCGCGGCGTATGGCGGCACCGGCTTCTTCCTGACTGCCAAAATGTTGTTGCGCATCAGCTATCGGACCGTTGAAACGCGGGTATTGTTCATCGTGAATGGCTTTGAGAATATCCTGCGCTTCTTCAATGCGGATGCTTCTGCCGCCGACGGCTTCGTACCATTCATCCCAAGCAAAAGGCGGCGGATTCATGTTTCCGAAGATAGCGGCTTAGGGGTTGAACCGCCAAATTCCGAACAGCACCCGGAAGGATATGGAATGGGCAGACAGGTTCAGTCCTGCGCCATACCGTTCATCAGGAAACCACGCTGCTGCGCGACCTTATCCAACGGACAATTTCTTCCTTGTACACGCTGTCGGGTTGAAAGGTGATGAGCGGATCGATATAAACCGGCAAACCGGTGTGCAGATCCCAGACCACATTGCCCGGATGGAGGTCTTCCACGCGGATGCCGTGCCCTTCATGCGAACCTGAGTTGGACCACTTTTTGGCTACGTCCTGAAAGAAACCGCGCCGGTTCAGGTCGGTATGCACTTCGTCGCTGTTGAGACCGTACTGGAATTCGATGGCCGGCTGTCGCAAGAGCACGCCCAGGTCGTCGTCTTTCTCTGTGAAGCCCAGGATATAGTAGGGCACGCTGGGGAACATGGCATTGTGGGCGATCATCCGGCAGAAAAAATTGCGCCAATGGTTGGCCAGGTCGGCGCGGTAGAAGTTTTTACCGGCATTGCTGATTTTGTAGACGTACTTCCCTTCCACCCCTAAAAACACTTCCGACTCGGTACCGGGGGGCAGCTCGATCAGTTGGTTTTTCGCGATAGCTTTTTTCAGTTGCTTTTCACTGATATAGGCATTCGCGGCTTTGGCCCATTGTCTTAGCGACTCGGCGCTTTGTTGCTGGATAATGGCACCGTCGGGTCCGTGGCGGTATTCAGGGATGGATGTCTGAAACTGCCAGGCGACAGCGGCGGCCGCTTCTCCCAGGCTTCCAAGGCGACTTTTTCCGATTGCTTGTGGTAATCGCTCAAATGCAGTTCCTCCAAGCTTGGTAAGTTGATTTCGTTCTCCACTGATCACTGTTTATTTAGGTTAAGTTGAAATAGTCTGAAAGGTGCCGCGCTGAAGCGGGCATTGCGTTGACAAGATACAAAAATCGCCTGCCTTTGTCAAGCTTTTTGTGTGCAAACGCTTTGCTGATAAGGGTTTGCGAACGGAGGAGAATTGAGACACCAATTGCGATAGGAATGGTGTGAAATTGGAATGTGGTGCGTTGGGTTGGGAAGGTTTAGGGCGGGAATTGGCAGGTGATTTCTCCGTTGGGTAATCGGAAAAACCAGATTAGTCGGAAGCGTCCACTATGTACGGCAGGTTCCATGGCTTGCTGACAAACAAACCGAACATGTGTTCAACTTTCTGATTTCCGCTGTAGCGGCGGTTGGTGAGGTAACAGAATTCTCCCAGGTAATTCCGGAGATAGCGTGAACTCACGTAATGGTGGATGCCTTCCAGGTTCCGCCTGGCATTGACTATCATGATTTCCGTGTAGCGCAATCTGCCCATGTAGCGGTCATCCTCGAACCAGGGGCGCGGACGCTTGTCGAGGCTGCGGATGCGGATATTCATTCCGGCCGGACGCTCTTCAGGTGTCAGCGGCGTGGTTTTCCTTGGAACAGGATGGTGGTGGTTGTAAGGAAGGTCTTTCAATGATTCCGGCAGCATCGAAATCAGTCGCAAACGCCCGCCCTGCGCGTGGATGAACCACGGATGGCTATGAGGTAATTGCAGATTCAGTCCCTTTATCTCAACAGGCATCATCTCCAAACCCTGTCCTTC
>JBKDBI010000022.1:0-2699 GCA_046314695.1 Bacteroidota bacterium
GCCGCCGAAGCCGACCGCATTTTCAGCATGCTGATGGGCGACGATGTGCCACCGCGCCGCGAGTTCATCGAAACCCACGCCAAGTACGCCAAAATCGACGCCTAAGCTCACGAGTGCTTCACCCAACCGGTCGTTGAGCGCCTCGCTCACCCGCGGTCATTGAGCGAAGCGAAGTCGAAATGCGCCCGGGTGGATTCGTATGCCCAAAAAAGTTAACTTATTGCAGGGCAATACAGAATAAAGACATCGAATAGGAAAGGTTTCCCCGACTCCTTCAGTCACGGAAACCTTTGCGATGCTGATTGCGCACCATCCGCTCATTAAATTCCGCTTTCCCCGACTTTTTCAGTCGGGGAAATGCCTGGAAAACGGTTGTCGGGTAGGCCATTTACATTTCCAGCGCTCTCACTTCGATACGCCGCTTTTGAACTTTTTTTGAAATTAAATGCCGAGTACTGGCGGCTACTCAGTGACCGCGCTCCGTTTCCCCGACTTTTTCGGTCGGGAAAACGCATCCGGGTGGACCCCTGAGCCTGAAAAAGTAAGTTCATTGCAGGGTAATACAGGTCGTCAGCGTCCTACGTTGTCGCAACCGTCCCACGATAGGTTTCCGGTGCATTTTCTTACTGTGAACCGGGTGTTCATTGCAGGGCAAGACAGGGTTTCGAAGAGGTGTCTTGTCCTAGGATGAGTTTACACAACAAGACGTGTAAACATGAAGAAGATCATCATACCCAAATTGCCGAAGTTTTTCACGATTGAAGAACGCCATTTGATCATTAACGAGTACTTAAGCAGCGGACTGACAAAAGACGCGATATGGCAGAAGTACACAGGAAAAAAGGACCACGGCGTATTGTTAGAATGGATGCGTGACCTCGGCTATGTGCCGGCAGAGCAGGAAATAAACCGTAATGTTGTACCCAGAGCTAAGGCGATGCCGAAGAAAGAGACGCACCAAGAGCCGGTTGATCAGGACTTTGAAACACTTCAGCTTAAAAAGCGTATCAGTGAGTTGGAGAAGCAACTTAAAGATGCCGAACTAAAAGCCATTGCATTTTCGACTATGGTGGATATTGCAGAGAAGGAGTTCAATATTCCTATCAGAAAAAAGTTCAATACCAAACCATAACCGCCATGAAAAGCGCATTTTCCCGTGTAGGTCTAGCCCAACTATGCGGATGGTTTGGTATCACCCGACAGGCTTATTACAAGTACCATCGCCAGGCTGTTAATGTTACAAGTCAGGAAGAACTGGTAGTGAAACAAGTGAAGGAAATACGCAAAAAACACCCACGGATAGGTGCCAGGAAATTACACTGGATGTTGCAGCCCTTCTTTCAGGAAAACCAGATAAAACTAGGTAGAGACGGCTTATTTGACCTTTTGTCCGGACATCATCTTCTGGTCAGAAGAAGAAAAAGAAAGGTTCATACAACGCAGTCTTTTCATTGGCTGAGGAAGTACCCGAACTTGATTAAAGAAATCCAACCCTACACACCCAATCAGATATGGGTGAGCGATATCACCTATTGGAAGATAAACACTGGAGCATACCTGTATATCAGCTTGATTACCGACATGTATTCACACCGAATCGTTGGCTATAATGTGGCTGCTACTCTGGATGCACAAGGATGTATTGATGCGTTAAAGATGGCACTTTTAGCCCTTGGCAACAGCAACCAAAATAGACTTATCCATCACAGCGACAGAGGTGTCCAATATTGCAGTGGAGAATATGTAAAGCTTCTGAAGAATAGTGGAATACGAATCAGTATGACAGAGAATAGTGACCCTATTGAAAACTCAGTTGCTGAACGTGTCAACGGCATCATCAAGGACGAATACCTTGAAAACTATCAGGTTGAAACACTGCAAGAAGCTATGATATTACTGACAACCTCCATAGCCAGATACAATCTTGAACGACCACACTTGAGTATCGGTATGTTGACTCCAAATGAAGTACATGTGTCAACAGAACCAATTTCTACAAAGAGACTTTGGAGAAACTATTACAGAAAACCTCCTACGTTTGTAAACACATATCAGGACTAAATCCAACTGTAAACCTCGAACAGGACTAATCAACAGAAAATGTAAACTTTTTTTAGGACGGGTCAAGGAGAGGTTTCCCCGACGAAGGAGTCGGGGCAGGCGGCTCAACCACCGCGCGGTGTAATTACTACCGCAACATCGCATCGGTTATTTCATTTTCGAAATCCCGGAATACCTGGCGAAACTTGCTGTCTCCATTGGTTCCGTAGTTGACGAAGAAGACCATGGTGCTGCGTCGATTGGGAAACCAGAACAGGTTCGCACTGTAACCCAGGTCACGGCCGGTATGCCCAACACCGTAGTCTGCCTTGCGTGTAAATTTTTTGATCGCGCCGGCTCCGGTGAAGAAATCATCGTCTTCCTGCACCCAGTCCTGCAATTCAAGCATCGAAGCCGAATTGAGTAGATTCCGGTCGTCGAAGAGTGCTTTACTGAAGCGATACAAGTCAAATACATTGCTGAACACGCCACCATAACCATTGCCGCTGCCAGTTGTGAAATTGCTCACATTGCTCAGTCCGCCATTGCTGTGAAGGTCGAAATAACCTTGGGCGGTATGGTCGGGAAGTTCATCATGGCCTTGGTAAAAGGTGTTGTACATCTTCAGCGGGTTCCAGATCATCTCCTTCAAAAGTGAT
>JBKDBI010000023.1:0-4887 GCA_046314695.1 Bacteroidota bacterium
AAGCGGAAGGGTTCTGAATCTAAAGATGACTTGACGGATGCGTTATTCAATCAAATAGGTCGGCTGAAAATGGAGAATGAGTGGCTAAAAAAAAAGTTGAAATGATTCCCGTCAAGGAGCGTCGTAAATGGATTGAGCCTGAGAATTGCGAGCTGAGTATCTCGGAACAGTGTCGTGCTACCATGGTGTCACGGAGTACGTTGTACTATAAAAGAGTACAGGTTAGTAAATCGGATGATGCGGTTATGAAGGCCATAGATAGGATATATTATCAGGATTGCACGTTCGGGACAAGAAGGTATGTTGCCGAGCTAAAAGACTATGGGTTCCAATTGGGTCGCGAGAAAGTACGCAGTCTTCTACGTAAGATGGGGATTTGTGCGGTGTATCGTAAGCCCAGGACCACCGTAATTGATGCTGATAAATATAAGTTTCCGTACCTACTTCGCAATTATCAGACAAGCCGGCCGAATGAGGTTTGGAGCGTAGATATAAGCTATATTCCGATGAATAGGGGTTTTATGTACCTATTTGCGATCATAGATGTTCACAGTCGCTACTTGGTATCTTGGGGGCTGTCTAATAGCATGGAGGCCAGCTGGGTAGTCCGGCTCTTGAAATCGGCAGTCAAGAAATATGGTAAACCGATGATTATTAATTCTGATCAAGGGAGTCAATTTACCTCGGATGAATACGTAAAAACGATACGGTCGATGGAAGGAGTTCAAATTTCCATGGATGGAAAAGGCCGAGCGATTGATAATGTTTGGATTGAGCGTTTTTTTAGAACGATTAAGCACGAACACCTGTATTTGAATCCGAGCGAGGACGGCGGAGCGCTTTATAAAAGCGTTAGGAAGTTTGTAAACTACTACAACCACAGTAGAAAACATTCATCCATTGACTATAAGACACCAGCGAGTTTGTATTTTGTAATCCCAGAAGGAACACCAAGTGAGGATATTGAAGAACCCTCCAACCACCACCGCAAAAGTATCGCATGCTTACCCGGACGTAAAGGTCAAGCCCTACGGGTTGCTGCTGAAAAAGTCGCCCCAAAAAAGGGTTTTTTGAGCAACTTTTTCAGCGCAAACCTTGACATCCGTTCCAGCATGCTGATGCTGCCAGCTAAGCGGTTGGATTGACGTAATTCTGTTTATTAACCATGGAAATGAGCCCTCTCGAAGGGCAATATTTTCCTTAACTTTTATTCAATTCTGTCCAACAGTGGTCGACCACTTCACTAAAACTGGGGAGCTTACAATTTCATACGAAGCACCAAAGTTCAAATTTAGCAAAAACTGTCATACGAAGCACTGAACCGCCACTTTTGCCAAACCCGTGTTAGCCACTGCCTCATTTAACAAGTGACATTAATTCTTATTGTTTAGGAATTTTAATACTTCTTGAATCCAATTTTGTTTGTCAGTGAGATAAATGGTCGGTTTAATTCCTATTCCATCTATACCTTGTCCGATGTCTATTCTGCGACTACGAGTAGTTGGGGTCCAAAGTGTATAGGGAATTTCACAAAAATTAGACTCACGTAAATTAGAATAATCTAAAGTTCCAGATGTATTTTGTCCCATAAGTGTAACCTTCTTACTCTGAATAGCTTCAAGTAAAAATTGTTCAGTGGAACTAGCGCATTCTTCATTAATAAGAATTACTACATTCTTAGGGAATAGCAACGGTGTATAGCTTGAATCTATGTAGTCGTCAACGATATTTACATTTTCATTTAGTTGTAGTTTAAGTTTATCCACTATTTTTTGATATTCTGCTTTGTTTTCCGATGGGATATTAGGGTCTTGTAGCATTAATTCCCAGCCTTTTATATTGTCATTGGAAGCATACATATCCACACCTATACCTTTTATTGGTTGTGTATATAAATAAGGAGAAATGATATAGTAAACATCATCACTACCACCTCCATTATTTCTTAGGTCAAGAATTAGGTTTGAAGTTTTGGATAGATTTTCTTTTTGCGCAGCAAATAATGAATCAATTATAGGTTTTGCCTCCCAACTAAAACTAGGTATATTAAAATACAAGGTTTTTTCATTCAGTAGTTTGGCTTCGAAATTATAATTTTCATTGTCAATTATTTTCTTTCCATTCTTAACGAAACCACTTATCAATTCACCGTCCCTTGGTTTTATAATGGCGAAAGCTAACATATAGGAGGAGTTATACAATAAGAAATATTCTTTTGCTGATTTTTCTTTAAGTTCGGCTAAAACACTACCATTTTCAAATTTACTATCGCTTGATTTTATTACCACAGCAACATAATCTCTAAAAGGATTTTTGTTTTTAAGAACCGCAATTGAAAAGCCTTCGCCTTTTTTGGTGTAAATGCCCTCTATTCCTTTTGCGCTTTCTAATTTCTTTATTAGCGCCTCGCTTAACGCCAGCTTTTCAATTGGAAAATCATTTTGAAGTTTTTTGGGCTCTATTTTCTCAAATGCTTCTGCGTTCAACCCTGTATACAAGTGATTATCATTAAAATAACTCATCCACTGGTTAATAATAAAATAGCATTGCGTCTTATTTTTAGCTTGTGCCGCAACTTGCTCTTTAACCGCGGTGAAGTCTTTGTATTTATTAATGTTACTTGTCGTTACCTTGTCTTTAAAACCAGCATAATTTGATTCTAAATAGTTTTTAATTTTTGAAAATTCTTCTTGACAGTTACATTGTGCCTGCGTTAAATATGGAATCCCAAAAATGGCCATTGATAAAATTAGATTTTTCATACTTCTTTATTTTTAATTGTTTGGTTCATAAAATGAATATTATCGGATATTTATATTACCACTATAGGCTTTTATTGATATTTTAAATAAGCCTGACTCAGTAACTAAATGGGTTTTATCTATGAGCTTTAGTTCTTTTCTTCTTTCTTTTATTTCTCCAACTTCGGTTATTAAATCAAGAGAATACTCTGATATAGGATTTAGTAATTCTAAATCAATATCCCCAGAACTTGGTTGTATCTGAACTGAAATGTTTTTTGGCGCATCAATTCTCAGATTATTGGTTTCCCTAATAATGCTAATGCCATTAAAAATATAATTTTCCCGGTTGCAATGCACAGTTAGAATTGAATCTGCAAGCACACAATTCAATTCACAATATCGATCTTTTGGCGCTGTGTAAATTCCTTTTACTTTCAGTTGATGATTGTAGTTCAAAGCAACATCTGTGCGATTACATCCATTCACAATAACGTCAAGATTGAAATCGGTTATAAAGACTATTAATTTTACCCCTTTAAAAAGCGTATCTACCTTTAGACTATCATTTAGAGACCTCCAAACACCAGTGGCTTTTTCTATATTGGTTTGAGGATATTTTTCATTGATGTCATTTTTTGAATACTTCGACAAATCAATTGGATATTGTGTTTCATTATTTATAATGGATTCTGTATTTATCTTGTTAATTGGAGTAATACTATTAGCCTTTGAATTTGAAAATGGGATTTCATATTGGTTGTTTTCATTTAATTTTTTTTCTGATGAATCACTGGTATATATGGAATCTGTAAGGTTCGTGATCTTATAATTATTTATTAATTGTACGTTTTTATCGTTCGAATTATATTCTCGTTTTATTGGAAGCAAAATAATAGCAACTATAAAGGTTGATATTATGGTGCTGGTCATTACTAGTTTGAAATAATTGTATTTATTTACTTTTTTTGTTTTTGCATTTGATGCTTTCGATCCCACCCAAGAAGCAATCTCTGATACACTAGTGTTTGTATTTTCCTTTCTTAGTGCATCAAATAGTTTGTTTAATTTTTCTTCTGATTTCATACCATACTATTTAATTTCATGTGAATTCATAAGATCAATTAACTGTTTTCTTCCTCTACTTAATCGCTGTTTTACCGCAGATTCCCCCAAGTTTAGAATGTCCATGATTTCTTTGATTGAAAAACCAGATATTTCAAATAGAATGATGCATTCACGAGTAATGTGATCTAAACTTTGTAATTGTTTATTCAAGTTTTCAATTTCAAATTTTAGCTCTATAGTATTTTCATCTATACTAATGTGTTCAAATTTATTTGTAAAATTATCAAAGTATACAGGGCGTTTCTTTTTTCGTTGATTAGATAAAACTCGAACAGTTATAGCAAATAAAAAATGAAGAAAGCTTCTTTCGATTTAATGCTATCAAATTTTTCGTAAGCTATCAAAAGGGCGTCATGCATAATATCTTTGAAATGAAATTCACCATAAGCATGAATTTTGCAATAACGCTCAAACCGTTCATGAACCGGTGTGTATAATTGCATAAATTGCTCCTGCTTACTCAATTCCAATCAAGATTTTAATAGTAAGTGTAACAACTTGGGAAAAAGTTACATGAATTGAAAAAAATATTATTATGATATATTTGTAAATAAATTGCGGTTGTTTTATCTATAATTTCGCATGATCTGAGGTTGTGGCTAACGGTTTGCAGCTTTGCGAAGGCGGGGATTTTCAGCACTAAACTTCATAAGATGCACAAAACTTGAATTTAGAACTTCACTGTCATAAAAGCACGAAACCCCCTCTTTTGCAAAACGGCTGTTAGCGGTTCGGGCTTTTATCTGTTTATTGTTTTCAATGTTTATTTCCAATTGTTACTTTTCTTAGTTTCAGTTATATGCGCAAGATGGTGATTGCAATGCCAAGCATAAATCCCAATATTTTCGTCAATTCTAAATTCTTTTCCGTGTTCTGGATGAATAAATATTTTCGAATAGTCACTTTCTGACAAATTGTTTAACAAAACTGTCCACCTTTCGTGAATACCTTCAATCATTTTTAATGATGGTTCTATTGGCAAATTTTTACTATCTGCTAGTTCAGCCCAGCGTTCTTC
>JBKDBI010000024.1:0-7287 GCA_046314695.1 Bacteroidota bacterium
AAAGCCGGCCTGCGCTTTGATGCCGATGGTCCCAAAGTATTGCTGGATGGCGTGTTGCACACACCGGAAGGCACTGCAGTTGCCACCACATACGATGGAAAACTGCTTTTCAGTACAACGGGCGTTGTGGTATTCAACCGCGACCATAACCCCATGCCCAATGGTATTGGCCTGAATGGTGATTACAGCACCACGCAGTCGGCGATTGTTGTACCGCATCCGGGCGATGATTCGCTGAATTATATATTCACTGTTGCAGCTTTTGAACGCCCCGATTCCGGCGTGCAATATTCTGTCGTGGATATGAGGGCTGATGGGGGTATGGGCGACGTAACGATAAAAAACATCCCGTTGCATACACCGGCGTTGGAAAAGCTTGCGGCAGTGCGTCACGCCAACGGCCGCGATTATTGGATTGTCAGCCATGGATATGGGAATAACCACTTTTACGCCTGGTTGCTAACCGAAACAGGTCTTGCTCCTGCACCGGTAATATCGAAGGTTGGGTCTGTGATAGGTGCTGTAATGGCTGTATATGGATATATAAAATTTTCCCCGGATGGCAATACCTTGGCGAGTATCAATCCCACTTTAAATCTGCAAGTATTCAATTTTGACCGCAATCAGGGTGTTCTCAGCTTGCGGTATACCCTGGCACTGCCGGGAAACCGGACAGGCTACGGAGTCGAATTCTCGCCCTCCGGCCGTTTTTTGTACACAAGCATCATCCCGAATATCCCGCCTGGCAGGCTGATTCAGTACGACCTGGAAGCTGGTGATTCTGCAGCCATAATGAATGCCGCTTTTCAGGTGAGTGGCGGTAATGAACATTTTTCCGGTGCCCTGCTGCTTGGCCCCGATAACCGTATTTACGTAGCACCAATCTACAATACCTGCCTGCACGTCATCCGCGAACCCGATAAACCCGGAACATTATGCGATTTTCAATCCTGCGCGTTTGATATGGGAGGTCGCATTGTTCGTCTTGGGCTTCCCAACTTCATTCCCGAGAGACCAAACCGGGTCGCATTTTCGCGTTTTTGCCTCGGCGATACCACACAATTCCAGGCCTTTACCGATGGCGCTGATTCCGTAGTCTGGCTGTTCGGGGATAACGGAAACAACATACCTGGCCGCGCGACAGGTCTTAGTGTTGCACATCGTTACAGCCGTCCCGGAAGCTTTACACTGCGCGCCTTGTTTTATTCGGGCGGGAGCGCAGATACCATTGTCCGGTCTGTTGCGATATTGCCTTTGCCGCAAATCCCATTCGGCCGGGATACCACGATCTGTCGCGGCGATAGTCTGCAACTCGATGCAGGCGCAGGTTATGCAACTTACCGCTGGCAAAATGGTTCCACTGCGCAATGGTTGTGGGTTGCCGATACCGGAACTTACCATGTTGCAGTGAGTGATCATAGTTGCGAAAACCGCGATACTATTCGGATCTCGCACCATCCCGAGCCAAAACTGAATCTTCCCGATACAGTCAGCGTGTGCGACAGCGATCCAGTCATGCTGGATGTAGAAATCCCTGGCGCTACTTACCGATGGGACGACGGCTCACTGCTTCCGCGTCGTGAAATACAACAACCCGGTGTTTACCGCGTGCAGGTAGGGCATACCTGCGGTGTTCTGGAAGACAGTGTGGTTGCTATTACCAAGCTTTGCGCCTGCCTGCTCGAAATGCCCGATGCGTTCACCCCCAACGGAGACGGTCGGAATGATGTCTTCGGACCGGTGCATCCCGGCTGTAGCTTCCGCAAATACCGCCTCACCGTTTACAGCCGTTGGGGTGAAAAGCTATTCGAATCTACCGACCCTGAACGCGGCTGGCATGGGGATGTAAACGGAGACCCGACTCCTGAAGGCGTCTATGTTTATCTTCTGCATGCCGTGGATGAATTTGGGAAACTTCACCGCAACTCAGGAACGCTCACCTTGCTCAAATAGCACCGGCGACCCAAGCGGTCGTCCTTTCATTCTTCCCAATCCTACATCACCATCTACGCCCCGCTCACCAGCAGCAACGCGCCCACCAGTAGGCCGAACTGTGTCAGCATACCGGCCGTTCCCCAGGCGAAGTCGTAGAGGAATTTGCCTCCTTTGGTGCGGAACAGTTTGGACTGATTGACAATGCGGATCTGGTCGATCTGCGCGGCCTGGAGCACGACCAGTTCCCGCTCCAAAGGCCTCCAGATGAATCTTTTTCCGTTCGCATCCTGCTGGATGGTGCTGATGCGCATACTTCCATCCGGAAGCCGTTCCTGCAGGGTGTTACGGCGTTGGACCATACTGGCCGAGTCGTATTCGTTGCGCATGAAGGGTTCATAGATGCGCTTCCGGCCATCGCAACGCAGTTCCACCGCTGTATCGCCTTGCCGCCAGACGTGATAAACGCGGTCCAGCGTAAGGCCCGAATCGCGGTGCCAAACCTTGAACCGTGCTTTCATGCCTTCCGTTATCCAAACGCTGGTATCCACCTCGCGTTCCCAAAAGGTATAATCGGGTGCCAGCGCATAGGGCTCACCGTCGTTCAATCCGACCAGGTGGGTGAATGTTTCCCCAAACCGCGACAATGCGAATTTCGGCCCGAGGGTGCGCGCCTGTTTGTAATTGACTTTCGCGTCGATTTGAGCGGTAAGGGCCAGACTGTTCAGCACCAATGCCGAAATCAGCAGCAGCTGGTGCGGGGGGAATAGCTTGCACATACACAACGAAAATAACATAAGAATGGAATGGGCCTGGTCATACATTGTATCAGCGGCCCGAAAAAACACAAAAGGCCCGATTTACACCGGGCCTTTTGTGTTGATATAAATTTTCAGCCGCTCAGGCCTTCATCACCTTGCTCTGGCAAACGAAATCCGTTTTGGGTACTTCGGTTTTGCTGATCGCACCGAAGCCGCCTTCCACTTCGCTGAAGTTGCGGTAGCCGCGTGCCTGCAGGATAGAAGCTGCAATCATGCTGCGGTAGCCACCGGCGCAGTGCAGGAAGAAATGCTGTTTCGGATCGAGATCGCGCACCCATTGGTTGATATACGCCAGGGGCTTGCTGTACGCATCTTCCACATGCTCGGCAGCATATTCGCTTTCCTTCCGCACGTCTACTACCACGCTATTGGCCTTGTCGAATTTCGCGGCAAACTCATCGGCGGTGATGCGGTGAACGGTATCCACTTCCTTGCCGGCCTGCATCCAGGCAGCGAAACCGCCCGCCAGATGGCCCAGTACATTGTCGAAGCCTACGCGGCTGAGGCGTGTTACGGCTTCTTCCTCGCTTCCGGCATCGGTTACGAGCAGGATGGGCTGGTTTACATCGCCGATCATGGCGCCTACCCAGGGAGCAAAATCGCCTTTGAGGCCAATGTTCACGCTCTGGGGTACAAAGCCGCGGTGGAATTCAGCGGCGGCGCGTGTGTCGAGAATCAGCGCGCCGGTTTCTTCAGCAGCGGCTTCAAACGCTTCGGGTGTAAGGGCGCGCATGCCTTGGTTGAGCACTTCGTTGAAGCTGGCATAACCTTTCTTATTCATGGCCACGTTCATGCCGAAGTAGGCAGGCGGAGGCAGCAGGCCATCCGTAACTTCCCGGATGAATTCCTGTTCGGTCATGTTGGCGCGCAGAGCGTAGTTTTCAGCCTTTTGCTGACCAATGGTCGAAACCGTTTCCTTGCTCATGTTCTTGCCGCAGGCGCTGCCGGCACCGTGGGCGGGATACACGATCACATCGTCGGCCAGGGTCATAATCTTGTTGCGGAGGCTGTGGAAGAGCGTTCCGGCGAGTTGCTCCTGGGTCATGGATGCGGCTTTCTGCGCCAGGTCCGGGCGGCCCACATCGCCGATGAACAGCGTATCGCCCGAGAAAATGCAATGGTCTTTGCCGTTTTCATCGATCAACAGGTAGGTGGTGCTTTCCATGGTATGACCGGGCGTATGCAATACCTTGATTTTTATGCTTCCGAATTCGAAAACCTGTCCGTCGCTTGCCACGATGCATTCAAACTCGGGCGCAGCGTTGGGCCCGTACACGATCGGTGCACCGGTCGCCTTGCTCAGGTCGAGGTGGCCCGATACGAAGTCGGCGTGGAAATGGGTTTCGAAAATGTATTTCAGGATGACGCCGTCGCGTTCCAGGCGTTGGATATAGGGTTGGATTTCGCGGAGCGGATCGATTATCACGGCGTCTTTACCCGAAGTGATGTAATAGGCGCCCTGTGCCAGGCAGCCGGTGTAAATCTGTTCTACGTTAAATGCTGTTTGGTTCATGATGCAAAGTTCGTTGTTGTTGATTTGGATTGTTTGTGTGCTGAGTCACATTCGATGGAAGGAATTACAGAAAAAGTTCCTTGATGAGGATGTAAATGCCCATCACCAGTACAAACCAGCCGAATCCGGTTTTGAGTTTGGCGCCGGGGATGCGTTTCGACAAGGCGATGCCGGCAAAGATTCCGGCTACCGAAGCGGCAGTGAAAATTCCGAGCAGGTTCCAATCGATCGCCAGGTTGCCTTGCAAATCGCCCGTAAAGCCGAGCAGCGATTTGGCAGCGATGATGAAGAGGGAAGTTCCCACAGCGAGTTTCATCGGCATGCGCGCCAGCAATACCAGGGCGGGGATGATGAGGAAGCCTCCGCCGGCCCCGACCAGTCCGGTCAGGATGCCTACCACGCTGCCTTCGAGCAAGATCATCGGATAGTTGTAGCGCATGGGCTGGCTGTCGTCGTTTTCAGGTTTGCGCGACGGGCGGATCATCGAAACCGAGGCCATGATCATCACGACGGCAAAAAGGAGCATGAGCGCGATGGGTTTGGTGATTACCAGGCTGCCGATGCTGAAGAGTTCATCCGGAATCACAGGGACCAGCCATTTGCGTGTGGCGTACACGGCGGCAATCGAAGGAATGCCAAAGATGAGCACCGTTTTGAAGTCAACCCGCTTCTGCAAAGCGTTCTGCACGCCGCCGACCAGGGCCGTGGCGCCGACAATGAACAGGGAATAGGCGGTGGCGGTGACAGCATCCACGCCCATGATGTACACGAGAATCGGCACGGTGAGGATCGAACCTCCGCTGCCGATCAGGCCCAGTGAAATGCCCACCAGGGCAGCCAGGAAATAACCCAATAGAATCATGCTGCAAAACAAAGATACCCAAAGCGGGCTTTGTGGAACCCAGGTCACACAAGGGCGAATGTGTTCCCGGGATGTTGATGAGTAAGGATCCGGCTTTAGCTGTTGAGGATCCTGCCGTCTTCCATCTCCACAATCCGGTCGGTGCCGGCGGCGAATTCCGGGTCGTGCGTTACCACGAGCAGGGTCTGGTTGAAATCGCTGGCCAGAGAGCGGAAAATGCCGAATACGGTATCGCTGTTTTTCTTGTCGAGGTTGCCCGTCGGTTCGTCGCCCATGATGATGAGCGGGTCGTTGATCAGGGCGCGGGCGATGGCCACGCGCTGCTTCTGCCCGCCCGACAGCTGATTGGCTTTCTTCAGCGCCTGCCCGTCCATCCCGAGGATGCGCAGCTTTTCCATCGCCTTGGCTTCGATTTCCTTGTCAGGCAGCTTGCCGAGTTTCAGGGCCGGCAGCATCACATTCTTCAGGACCGAGAATTCATTCAACAGGTAGTGAAACTGAAACACGAATCCGATCTTCTCGTTCCGTATCAGCGCCAGATCCGCTTCCTTCATGCCTTTGACAGAACGGCCGCCGATCAGCACCTCGCCTTCATAATCCGTATCCATGGTCGAGAGGATGTACAACAAGGTCGATTTGCCGCAGCCCGATTTGCCGGTAACGGAAACGAATTCTCCGCGGCGCACCTGCATATCCACGCCGTCGAGCACCTTGATGGTGGCCGGGTCGTGGAAATACTTGGCGATTTTCCGGGCCTCGAGCACGATGGGGTTTTCGTTCTGTGTCATTTTCCGCGGATGATGCTGACCGGATCCACCTTGCTGGCCTTGCGCGCCGGAAACCAGCCGGCTAAAATGGTCGTGATGAGCGCAAAGCTGAGGGCGATGATGTAAAACTTGGGGTTGTAATTGACGGGATAGGTGCTGATGGTCGGCAATGCTGCCGTATTGAAGGGAATCTGGTCGATGACGCTGCTGAGCAGATAGCCGGTAAGCAGGCCTGCAGCGCCGCCTGCCACGCCAATCCGCACGGCAATCAGGATGAAGATGCGGTTCACATCGCGGCCCGAAAAACCGGTGGCCTTGAGAATGGCGATGGAATCCATCTTTTCGTAGATCATCATGTTGAGGATATTGTAGATGCCGAATCCGGCCACAACGAGCAGTGTGATACCAACAGCGTAAGAGATGATCGACCGCACAGAGCTGCCGGTTTCGAACTGTGAATTGGCGGTCTGGATATCCTCGGCATCCGTTTCAAAGCGCTTGGCATATTCCCTGGCCAGGGCCGGAGCGATGGTGATATCGTGCAGTTTCACCTGCAGGTCGGTTACGTATTGATTGTCTTTACCAAGCAGCTTCCGCGCCGTTCCAATCGAGGTATAGCTCTGAACCTTGTCGATGTCCATCAGTCCGGATTGGAAGAAGCCCACCACCTTGAGCGGCACCCGGTCGCCGGCGACGGTCAGCACCTGGATGATATCGCCGACCCGGGCCATGGTCTTGTCTGCTACTCCTTTGCCGAGAATGATGCTGTTGGGAACCCGGGAAAGGTCCTCGGCTTTTCCTGAGCGCACATAATCGCCGAAGTGGAAGAAGCGGTTTTCGGCTTCAGGTTCCACGCCGTTGATGAGTCCGGTAAGTTCGATGGCGCCGGTCTGGTAGAATACCTGGGCAGTGATTTTCGGGGCAACGCCGAGTACGCGCGGGTCCTGGCGGAGGCTTTGGAGGATGGCGCCGCCGTTGTACAAGGCCATGCGGTTGCCGTTGGGTTTCACCGACTCCACGAGGGCATAGCTGCCGCGGTACTGCGGGTCTTTCGAAAGGGGCTGTTCTGCGCTGGGGCGGATATCGCGGTAGAGCCGCACATGCGGACTCCGGTTGAGAATCAGGCCGTCGAGCAGATCGTTCAGACCGGTCATGAATCCCAGCAAAGTCACGAACATCGTAATGCTGAACATCACCCCGACAGCCGCCACCAGCGATTGCCGCCAGCGCGCCATCAGCATGGCACCGGCGATTCCGGATATCAGCCCGCGCCGCAGCATCAGGGGCGGATCAGTTTATCGCCTTCCTTCAGTCCGGAAACGATTTCCACCTTGCGGTAGTCCATCAGTCCGGTTTGAACTTTCACCCGGCTGCCGTCTTCCTTCAGCACCT
>JBKDBI010000025.1:0-2314 GCA_046314695.1 Bacteroidota bacterium
GGTGGTAGCAGCAGTGGACCGCGCCGTCGATAAGCATCCCAAAGTCAACCAATTTTCCTTTTCAAAACCCTATTGAAACTTTAACAAGCTGTTTTGACGCCAATCGTTTTCAAGCATTACAAGACGCTCTTGCTTGCTTCCGGCTGCACGCTGGGCGCAATGGGCGCAGTGCACGCGCAGAATGAATCAGATGCAATCCGCTATTCTTCCGGTTACTGGTATGGTACAGCGCGCAGCATGGGCGTGGGCGGAGCCGTGAGTACACTCGGAGCCGATGCCAGCGCCATTACACTCAATCCGGCAGGCCTTGCGCAATACAGAAGTTCGGAGTTTTCGTCGAGCCTGTCTTTTCAGAATATCAGCAACCGGGCCTCTTATATCAACTCGGTGACGCGCGACGCAAGGTTCAATATGAACATCCCCAACCTTAGCCTGATCATTGCAGACCAGCAATACGACGGCAATAAGCCACGCACCGAAGGTTGGGTGAATTATGCGGTCGGGTTCGGCGTAAATCGAAGCCACGATTTCCATTCGCGCACCTTTTTCCGCGACACGAATAACAGCTCGTCGGTCACTGATTACTTCGCCGACCGGGCCAATGGAACGCTGGTAGACGATATGCAGGAAGGCAGCCTTGAACGTATCGCATGGGATGCTTATGCAATGGACGCCGGCAGCACCAACGGAACCTATCTAAGTCCTTTGCTCGGCGGCACGCGCATGCTGCGCCAGAGCGGAATCCGCGATATACGCGGCAGCATCAACGATTGGCATCTCTCGCTGGGAACCAATTATTCGAATCGGCTATATCTCGGCTTGGGCTTGGTTTACAGCGCATTGCGTTACCAGGAAGATTTTTCGTTGGAAGAACGCGATCTGAAGACCGATCCTACGTTGAAGGATCTGCGCGATGTGGAATTCATCGAAACCAATAACGACCGCGGCGGTGCTGTGGGTGCGCGGCTCGGCATGATCCTGCGCGCGAACGACAACCTGCGCTTTGGCCTGGGTATCCAGACGCCGCGCTCCTTCAGTCTAACCAAAACCTATACCTACCGCATCGTGACGCGTTACGACGCAGGTGCAGCAGGTGGAATCAGCCGGGCAGAGGCAGAAACCGATCCGGCGAATTCGTACACATTCAAAATTGTAACGCCCTTCAAAGCCAACCTGGGCATGACGATGCAGTTTGGTAAGAACGGATTCATTGGTGCCGATATGGAGCTGGTGGATTACACCACTTCGCGCCTCACCGCTACCGATTACGGTTTTCAGACCGAGAACGCCAATATCCGGCTGCTGTACCGCCAGGTGCTGAATGCACGCATCGGCGGGGAATGGGTGATTGACAAATACCGCTTGAGGGCAGGCTACATGAACTTCCCGAATCCTTTCTCGAACAACGCCGGCATTCCTTTTACCCGCGACCTGGGTTATTCGGCCGTGACAGGCGGCTTTGGGATCCGCGAAAAAGCCTATTTCCTCGACCTGGCACTGGTAGGAGGCAAGCGTGCCGATTATTACACACCTTACAGCTTCAACGAAGGAAGCCCTTACACCGCCTATACCGTTACCAACAATTACCGCTTCTGGAATTTTGTGGTCACGCTGGGATTCAGACTCGAGTGAGTCGCCGGTGGTTGAGCGCTTGAAGCGAAGCGGAAAGCAGTCGAAACCCAAATTGAAGTTTCTGAAGTGCCGGTGGTTGAGCCTGTCGAAACCCGAATTGAAGTTTCGAAGTTACCGGTGGTTGAGCATGTCGAAACCCACTTTCAAACTACTGACGACCCGGTGGTTGAGCGCTTGAAGCGAAGCGGAAAGCAGTCGAAACCCTTGTAAAGTTTCTGAAGTGCCGGTGGCTGAGCCTGTCGAAACCCCTGATTCAAACGTTGCTTTACGGTAGTTGAGCTGTGAGGCATTGCTCACGGTCCTGCCTTTAGTCCTCCGAATTGTAGCGCCACATTGCCAGCCTGTTCGACAGCACCGTGCTCCGACATCTTCGTCGGGGCACGGTGCTACGCTGCGTGCGCTCAATGACCGGGCGGCGGTCACAGAGTAGGTGTAACGCAGTGAAGCCATATCGACATGCCGCTGCGATATCAAGGATAGAACAGAGGCTTCCACACCTGTCATTTCCACTCAATCCAGCTTCTCTATTTGCGAAGCAGGCAAAAAAAGAGCCCCTGATAGAGGCTCTTTTTAAAATGGTTTCGTTTAGATTACTGAACGGGAGCAGACCAGCTGTTTACGCAAGTCAGCTTGTTGTCGGTGCCCTGTTTCCAGAGAACCACAGTAACGCGCATTTTTTCTT
>JBKDBI010000026.1:0-11305 GCA_046314695.1 Bacteroidota bacterium
GCGTTTGCTTTTTCGTTTTCTCCCGTTTATACTTGCACTAACGAATGTTAGTTAAGCGCCATGGAGAACACTAACCGAAGGGAGACGCTCATGCGTGCCGCCGCCCGTCTGATGCGGGAAAACGGTTATCCCGGCACCTCCATGCGCGACCTGGCGACAGCGATGGACATCGAAGCAGCCAGCCTCTATCATTACGTGGATAGCAAGGAAGATATCCTGAAGGAAATCTGCTTTGGGATGGGTCGCTCTTATTTAAATGCGATGGCCGAGGTAAACGATATCTACTTCAATGCCGGTGAACGCCTCGGAATGGCCGTCCGTGCCCACATCCGCATCCTGACAGAGAACCTGGATGCCAGCCACGTGTTCGTGCACGAATGGCGGCACTTGAGCGAGCCTTCACTTGCAGCTTTCAAGAAATTACGTGACGATTACGAAAACCATTTCCGACTTATCCTCCGCAATGGAGAAGAGGAAGGGCTTTTCAATGAAGTTGACAACAAATTCGCTGTACTTACCATCCTCGCCTCCCTGAACTGGGTGGTGGAATGGTACCGCCCCAACGGCGACATGACACCCGAACAAATCGCAGACAAACTTACCCAGTTTATTCTGAGCGGACTGCGCAAAGACACACAAGCATAACACCCAAACGAAAAACATACTACCATGTACGGAAACGCATACATAGACCCGAACCAGCAGCACAGCATCCTCGAAGGCGAGGATACGGAAAAACTTGCCGCATTCGAGGCGCGCATTGCGCAGGGCGACAAAATCGAGCCCCACGACTGGATGCCCAAAGAATACCGCAAGCAGTTGATCCGCATGATCGAACAGCATGCCCATTCTGAAATTATCGGTTCACTTCCCGAAGGAACATGGATCACACGCGCGCCCGGCTTCCGCCGCAAACTGGCGCTCATGGCCAAGGTGCAAGACGAAGTGGGCCATGCCCAGCTCTTGTATGCAGCAGCCGAAACCCTCGGCAAGAGCCGCGAAGCGATGATCAACGACCTCATCAGCGGCAAATCGAAATATTCCAATGTGTTCAATTACCCGGCACCAACCTGGGCCGACAGCGCTGTGATTGCCTGGCTCATCGATGCCGGTGCTATTATCAACCAGGTAACCAACTCAAAAGGCAGCTACGGCCCTTATTGCAGGGCACTTGACCGGATATGCGCTGAAGAGTCTTTTCACCTGAAATACGGGCATGACAATGTGGTTTTCCTCGCGACGGGAACCAAAGTGCAGCGCCAGATGGTACAGGAAGCCCTGACCCGCTGGTGGCCGCCCATCATGCATTTCTTCGGTCCGCCGGATAAAGCCTCTGTTCACGGCGAAATACTGATGCGCTGGAAAGTGAAAATGGCTTCCAACGACGACATGCGCCAGCAATTCATGAACATGTATGTGCCCAAGATCTGGGATCTCGGCCTGCAGATTCCTGACCCCAACCTGCGCAAGAACGATCAAACCGGCAAATGGGAATACACCGAACCCGACTGGAATGAGTTCAAACGCGTAATCAACGGCGATGGTCCGTGCAATGCTGAACGCCTTGCCGTGCGCCGCACCGCTGAAGAACGCCACCGTTGGGTTCGCCGTGCCATCCTCGGCCAGGGCGTCGAATATGTAACCCCGCTCGCCTGAGCAGGCAACCTCCGCGCAAGCGGACAGACCAATAGCCATGCACTTAAGGAATATCGCACTTGCTCCGGCCCTGTTGCTGGTTTCAGCTCTGGGAGCACAGATCCCCAATTCTGGTTTTGAAAACTGGCGCACCGACGAGGTTTTCAGTTTGCGCGGCTGGCAGACGGAAGGCAACGTGACACGCAAAGCCGCAGGAACCGGTTTCGCTGCCCGCATCGAACATGCAGCCGGCAGCTTGCCTTCCTGGCTGGCACTGGCCGATTTCAATATCAATGCCGGTCCCGGCGCTCCCGGTCCCGCTTTTGCCATCAACATGGTTCCTGACAGCATCCGTCTGCGCATGCGCTGGAATCTGATCAACGGCGATACCGGCAGGGTGCTCGTCGGTTTCACCGACAACGGCTTCCTCATAGACCTGGTGCAGTATACCTTCAGCGGAAGTGCCCCGGCTTTTCAATCGCTTGCCATTCCCAACGGAAGCTTTGCCTCCGCTCCCTGCGATTCAGGGTTCATCTGGCTGAGCAGCAACCTGACAGGCAAATTGGGAGCCGGAATGGGTTGGCTGGAAGTGGATGATATCACCCTCCTCCTCGCCGGAAACAGCATGTCGACCCAGCTTCCGAATAACAGAATGGAAGTTTGGGACAGCATGATAATCGTCGAACCCGAACGCTTTTCAGGCACCGACCGCATGTACAGCTCGCCGGGTAATTCCGTGGATCTGGTGAAGATTCATTCCGCGCCTTTCAACGGCAATTACGCACTGCGCCTTGAAACCGGCCTTTGGCAATACAATGGAATGACCGATACCCTGGCTTCTTGGCTGATCAGTACCGCTTCAACATCCGATGCATTTGGCGATGCCTTCATTCCTTCTTTCCCCGTCAATACCAGGCCCGCTTCGTTCAGGGGCTACAGTTACCTGCAAAGCCAGGGCGATACCCCGACCGCCGAACTGAACCTGTTCTACCAGGGCAACCTGGTGGGAAACGCCATCTGGGTAGGAGGTGCCAATCATACGGATTACCGGCTGTTTTCAGCGGATGTGCAATACGATCCGCTCTTCAGTGGAATCCCCGACAGCGCAACGGTTATCCTTTATCTGGGAAATGCAGAGGGTTCTTCCTCAAAGCCGGGTAACTACTGGGTGGTAGATGAATTGCATCTGAGTCCTTGGGCAACCTCAGTAGAAACTGCATCCCCCGAGCATTGGAGCGTTTATCCGAACCCGGCGCACGACCGCGTTTTCATTAGCGGTACACCGATGAATGAAGCGGCGCAACTACAATTGCACGACCTCAGTGGGCGCCTCGTATTGGAAAAGCAACTGGCATCTTTTAGCGGTCGTGAAAGCCTGGAACTGCAAGGTTTACCGGCCGGAATGTACACCCTCGGCATGCAAACGGCAGGCCGCCGATTTACACAGAGATTCATCATAACACCATGATTATACAATCGCTCGACCCCCGTGTCACCCGCGCACGCATCGATCAGGAAAAAGAATTCCAACCGCTCGATCAACTGGATCAGTTCGAAACCTATGAAGTGTTTCACCAGAAGAAGCGCGGGCAACAGCATTCCCATGTCGGCATCGTCCACGCACCAAACGCAGAGCTGGCCATGGTGTTTGCCAAAGAGCAATACAGCCGCCGCGGTCAGTGCGTTAACCTGTGGGTTGTGCGCACCCGCGATGTCTTTGTTACGGAATACGAAGATGCCGACATTTTCGAAACCACTCCGGCGAAACTGCACCGCGAAGCAGAGTCGTATAAAGTGATGGACCGCATTCAGGCTTACAAGGAAAGACAGGAGGCATAAACGATGGAATACACCGAAAAACACGTACTCGCGCTCAAGGAGCTGTTGTATAAAATGGCCGATGACCAGTTGATTCTTGGCCACCGGAACAGCGAATGGACCGGTCTGGGGCCGATCCTGGAAGAAGATATCGCATTCAGCAGCATGGCGCAAGACAAGATAGGTCAGGCACAGGCCCTGTACGAAATCTTACACGAACTGGGAGAAGGCGAGCCGGATACTGTGGCATTCATGCGCAATGCAGAACAGTTTCATTGTTGCCATCTGGTTGAAATTCCCATCGGCGAATACGATTTCTCTCTGCTGCGCCATTTCCTATTCGACCGCGCCGAGCAAATCCGTTTCGACATGTTGGCCCAGAGCAGCTTTGAGCCCCTGGCACAGGTTGCGCGCAAGTTCCGCGGGGAAATCAAGTACCACGTGATGCATGCCGATGTATGGGTGAAGCAGCTTGGCAAAGGCGGATCCGAAAGCCATGGCCGGATGCAGGACACCTTGAACAGTTGCTTCCCGATGGCCTTGGGCATTTTCGAACCGGGCCCGTACGAAGCAGAGCTCATCGAAGCAGGCATCTTCCCGGGTGAATTGGCCTTGCGTAACAAGTGGATTGAAGCCATCCGTCCGGTGATTGAATCTGCCGGACTTCGCTTGCCCGATCAGTTCGACGATACCAGCGCCTATGGTGGGCGTTATGGCAGCCATACCGAATACCTCCAGCCTTTGCTGGATGAAATGACCGAAGTTTTCCGGATCGATCCGGCAGCAGAATGGTAAGCACACGGGATACCAGACATCTGCATCCCGAAATATGGGACGCATTGCAAGAGGTATTGGATCCCGAAATACCGACGCTTTCCATCGTTGATCTCGGTATCGTTACCGGTGTCAGTACCCCGGCCGAAGATGCGGTTGAAGTGAAGTTGACGCCAACTTTCTCCGGTTGCCCTGCACTGAAGATTATGGAACAATTGGTGGAAGACCGACTCAAACTGGCAGGATGGAGAAATGTGAAAGTATACACCAGTTTCGATGTGGCCTGGAACAGCAATATGATCAGCGAAGCCGGTCTGGCCGCCTTGCATAAACACGGTTTGGCACCGCCGCCGCGCCACGATGGTTATATCGAATTGGATGTGCTCAGCGATGTGCCTTGCCCGCTCTGCGGAAGCCGGAATACAACCATGAAGACACCTTTTGGCCCGACCTTGTGCCGCAGCATGCACTATTGCAATCACTGCAGCAACGCATTTGAAAGTTTCAAGCCGGTTTCCTGATCCGGAAATCAGCGTATCAAAGAAAAAGCAAGGTCGTGTCTGGCCTTGCTTTTTTTGTGGATGACAGGCTGGGTTCGCTTATGCGTTTTTCTTCACACCGCAGGTATTGATACCAAGCATGGTGTAAAGCGGGCAGAAGCTGATAAGGGAGGTCGCGAGGAAGATACCGCCTGCTACGAGGAGCACCATTCCCAATGCGCCGCTTACTGTGCCTGTGAAGAACAGTACGGCGAAGACAATAGAGAGGATGATGCGCACGGCGCGGTCGAGGGTTCCCATGTTCTTTTTCATTTTTTGTTGGGTTTATGTGTTGTTGTTGAGGTGTTTATTTTCCGTCAGCTAATTCCCACGAACACCGTTCATGGCGAAACGAAGGTAGAAACTATAACGCGCAACATTGGGTGATACAGGTTACATGCCGATATGATTTTCGCAAAGAAATCCATCAATGCCGCATCTTTGAAGCATGGATCCATTGGAACATGTGAAATATCCCATCGGTCGCTTTGAAATGGACCGCAACGATTGGCCGCTGGAAACACTCCTGCAACAAGTGATACGCATTCAGCAACTCCCGGCTGAACTGTCGAAACTGCTCAACGGAGTTGATAAAGACGGATTGCAAGCCCAATACCGCCCGGGAAGCTGGACGGTGTTGCAGATTCTGCATCACCTCGCCGATGCGCACATGAACGCCTGGGTGCGCACAAAGCTGGTATTGACCGAGGATAACCCGATTATCAAGCCATGGGATGAAAATGCATGGGTTCAAGGCCCGGACTATGGGTATGCGCATGAAGCATCTTTCATGCTCCTGCTGGGTTTGCATCAGCGCTGGTCACTGCTCCTGCTGGATTGCCTGAAAAAACCCGAACTCCTTACACGCACCTTCTTCCATCCGGAGCATCAAAAGACTTTCAGCCTTGCCTGGCTGATTGCCATGTACGGCTGGCATGGCCATCACCACCTGGCACAAATCCAGATAGCCCTCGCTGCAGGCCCTGAACCGGGTTCGGCAGGATGATCAGCGATATTCATTCCCTTCGAGACGATGCAGGGAAAAGACATGGCCCGGACCAGCGTCTGCGCACAGCCGGCGCGCATACCGATCATTCTTTGACAAACATTCTCACCCCATAACCTGCATCTGAAGTCCAGCGTAATAAATACGCAGCCTGTGGAAGCCCTTGCAGGTCAATCCGCGTTTCCATCCGGCTGAGCCGTCCTGTCCGCAACACACTTCCTTTCGTATCACAGATTTGGTAATCCAACCCGGGGCCTTGTATTCGGACCTGGATAAAATCAGAAGCCGGCACCGGCCAGATTTGGCAGTTGAGCTTCACTTCATCGGTCCTGGGTTTTACAGCTGCAGCTGCAATTGGCAAACGCCAAAGGCCCTTGCCTTCTGTTGCCGCCCAGCAATGGTTTCCATAGAGGCAGAGATCTGAAATTGCAGTGCGATAGGGCAGACCATGCATGAGCGGTTTCCAGTTCATGCCCAAATCGGAAGAGAAATACACCTTGCCGCCATCGGTGCAAAAGAGCAGGTTCCCGGAACCGACGAGCTTCACAATGCTCCATTCTGAAAACTGATTGTGCAACAGTTCGAATGAACGGCCGCTGTCGTGCGACCAGAACAAGCCGGATTCGAAGGTGCTGAGATACAATACGCCGTCGATGCAAGCGATATGGGCAGCAGCTTCCCAAACCGGTAAACCGCTGTCCACTTTGTGCCATTCACGGCCCTGGTTCCGGCTCTGGTACAAACCGCCGTAAGTGGCAGCATACAGCACGGGTCCCACACGCAGCAGCTGCGATACGCCCGGCCGCCTGAATCCGCTGCCTGCAAATTGCCAGCTCAAACCGGTATCGCTGGTTTTGAACACCGTTCCCGCCATGCCGGCTATGAGCCAGCCGTCGTCTGTCTGAAGAATATCGTGGATGCGCTGCCGGCGAAACAAGGGGATTTCATTCCAGGTCTTTGCGCCATCGCGGCTCAACCAAAGCCCGGCGGAAGTGCCCAGCCAATGCAGCAAGCCGGATTTGCGGTGCACGGTGCCGTCGACCGCTGGCAATCTTCCGCCGAACACCCCTTTCCAGTTGTTTCCGCTGTCGGAAGATGCATGCAGGGCGCCGGCGAAACGCGTCGTCAGGTAGCATTCGCCGTCCACTGCGCTCATGCTGCTGATCCGCGTATTGCGGATGCCTGTTTCTTCCTGCATGGCAAAGCCGTTGCTGTCCGGCAGGCGCCAAAAGCCCTGGTGATTGGTGCCGAGTAACACACCATCACTGCCGGGCAGCAGCACCGTCGCGGCATGAACCGAACCCGGAAGTCCGTTCAAGTGCAGCCAGGCTCCCCGGCGCTCGGCACGTTTGAAAACCCCGGCTTCACCGGCCACATAGAGGTCATCGCCGTAGGCGAGCATGGCACGAACGCCACCGGGAATATCGAGTTGCCGCCAATTGCCATCGTCATAGACAAAAAGGCCGTATTGGGCATCGAGTACAAACAAACTGTCGCCGTCCGTGCTGAAAGACAATTCGCGGAATCCGGCAGGCAAACCGTCATTGTCCGGATACCAAACCTTTCCCTGGGCATCGCTCCGGTAAACGGAGCCTTCGCTTTCGGCCCACAGGTCATTCCGCCAGCTGATGAGGTTATGGATGGCCTTGCCTTCCAATTGTCCGCCGCTTTCCTTCCAGCTGCGGCCGCTGTCATCTGATCGGAGGATGCCGTAAGTCCAGCCCAGAAACAAGCTGTTGCCATGCTGACAAATGCTCAGGAACTCCGATTCGGCATCGGGCAAAGGAAGGATGCTGGTCCAGCGGCTGTCTGCATTGCGTTTCCAAACGGCATCGCTGCCGATGGCAAACACATGGCCATTGTATTCGAGCATGGCCCGAACCTGGCCCATGCTGTCGCCCGGTTCTTCGGCCACCCAACGCCCTGCAGCTTCCCTGCGGTAAACGCCCAGGCCATCGGTACCGGCCAGTAAAGCGCCCTGAAAAGTGAGCCCGGAGCGCAGGCAGACCGAATTCGGTGCGGGCGCAGGTTGCCAGCCGGACTGTCCGTGCAAGAAGAACACATTGCCAAAGGCAAGGAACAGACCCGGAATCATCCGGGCCCGTCCACTCCAAGAGAAAAAACACCATGTTTTCATGACAAAATAGCTTAATACGTCCGGCAAACATCCGGCACATCCCATTGAGCTACAAGTGTTTACGCGTGTATAAACGGATATGTTGGACTCCCCGGTCGTTGAGCGCTCGTAGCAACGCGGAGAGCAGTCGAAACGCGCCGGGTGCCGGTGGTTGAGCGCTCGCCCTGACTTTTTCAGTCGGGGAAACCCGTACTCGCCATTGCTGACACATAAACCGCGAAAAATTCAATCGGGCAAGCTTCCCGTATAGAACCAACACTCCCGGCCATTTCGATACCCCTACCTCCGGTAGGGGCGGCTACTCAATGGCCGGGCCGCGGGTTCCAGGAACATCACACCCCCTGAATCTTCACTGCAACATTCTTCGGTTCGGTAAAGAAGCGCATGGCTTCCCAACCGCCTTCGCGGCCGACGCCGCTGCTTTTTACGCCGCCAAACGGGGTGCGCAGATCGCGCTCCAGCCAGCAGTTGATCCACACGATGCCCATCTGGATGCGGTGTGCCACGCGGTGCGCACGGTTCACATCCTGCGTCCAGATGCCGGCTGCGAGTCCGTATTCCGTGGCATTGGCAAGGGCCAGCGCCTCTTCCTCGGTATCGAAGGCTTGCAAGGTGACCACCGGACCGAATATCTCTTCCATATTGGTGCGGCATTGCTGGGGCAGGCCTTCAATCACCGCCGGGCTGAGGTAATAACCGCCGGCAATGGGCGACAAGCGTTCACCGCCGCAGAGCAGGGTTCCGCCTTCTTCCTGCGCCAGCTGGATATAGGAAGCGACTTTTTCCAGATGCGCCTCGCTGACCAACGCTCCGATCTGCGTTTCCGGATCGGCCGGGTCTCCGACCTTCAAGGCTTTCACACGTTCCACCAGGGCGTCGCGGAAATGCGCATATACGGAACGTTCAATCAGGATGCGCGAGCCGCACAGGCAAATCTGCCCCTGGTTGGTGAAGGCAGAGCGCACGGCAGTATCCAATGCCAAATTGAGATCAGCATCGGCAAAAATTACCGTCGGGTTCTTGCCGCCCAATTCGAGGGAAAGTTTGCGAAACCTGGGTGCGGCAATGGCGGCTATGGCAGCCCCGGTGCGCGTTCCGCCGGTGAAGCTGATCGCCTTGATGCGCGGATGCTCCACCATCGCTTGCCCGGCATCCGGACCTGTGCCGTGTACGATGTTCAGTACCCCGGCTGGCAAACCCGCTTCGATGGCCACTTTCGATAGCAGGAAGGCCGTCATGGGCGTCAGCTCCGAAGGTTTGGCCACCACGCAGCAACCGGCGGCCAGTGCCGGTGCGATTTTCCAGGTGAAGAGGTACAAAGGCAGGTTCCAGGGACTGATACAGGCCACGACACCCAAAGGTTGTCGCAGGGTATAGTTGAACAGTTCGGGTGAAGTGTAATGGCTTTCAGAAGCGAACTGAGTGGCGGCGGCAGCGAAGAAACGGAAGTTGTCGCGCGCCCTTGGAATATCCATGCGCCGGGCCAGGGCGAGCGGCTTGCCTGAATCGCGGCTCTCCGCCATGGCAAAGGCCTCCGACTGTTCTTCGATCAGATCGGCCATGCGCAGCAGGAATTGCGCGCGGTCTTCGGCCTTGCAGCCCGACCAGGCAGGAAAAGCGGCTTCGGCGGCTTCAACGGCTGCGGCTACGTCTTGTGCGTCTGATGCAGGAATGCGGCTGTAAACGGCACCATTGGCAGGCGAGACATTGTCGAGCCACTTGCCTGTGCGTGCTGCGCAAAGCTGGCCTCCGATATAATTCTGCAGGTTTTCCATGCCCGGCAAAGTTCGCAATTCTGCGGGCAAAACCACGGCCGCAGATTGGCTTCCTGTGCTACCATGAGGGCATCGATCAAGACGCCCTTCCACCGCTGTGTCTCTTGAAAAATCCGACGAAAAACACACGCCATCGCTTGCTTGCAGCCGTTTTCCGTGTCTAATTTTGCAGCATGTTTAGTCAGTGTGGCAACCTGCATCAGAAACAAACGCATTGTGCGCATAGCAAGCACATGTGTTTTGTGGTATGCCGGGCCGCGATGTCTGAACAGGTATAAAAATTCCCCTTGGAAAGAAACCTGAAAGCCCGGCCTGAACAGCCGGGCTTTTTGTTTTGATCCGCCCCTAAACCTGCAACCCCATGGAATACAGCAATCTCCTTTCCCTCATCGGCGTGTTCTTTTTCGGCATCAGCGGCACGATGGTGGCCGCCCGTGCCCGGCTCGACCTCTTCGGCGTGGCTTTCGTGGCCTGCGTTGGCGCATTGGGCGGCGGCACCCTGCGCGACCTGCTGATCGGGCATTATCCCTTGCGTTGGGTAGACGACTACCGCTATATCGCAGCCGTGCTGGCAGGCGTCATGACAGCCCTGGTATTCCGCGACAAACTCATGGCCGTGAAGAAACTCATTTTTGCAGCCGATACGCTGGGTATTGGCTTTTTCATGGTTTCGGGCATCCGGCTCTGCCTGGAGAGCGGACTTTCAAGCCCGATAGCGCTGGTGTTTGGCATGTTGAGTGTGATCGTAGGGGGCTTGCTGCGCGATGTGTTGTGCAATGAAGTGCCCATCATTTTACGCAAAGAACTGGTGGCCACGGCCTCTTTTGCCGGCGGCATCGTGTACCTCCTGCTTGCCTGGTTCCAGTTACCTGAAACGCTTAACACCGTAGGCGCAGTGGGCTTTGTAGCCCTGCTGCGCGTTCTGGGCTGGCGGTATAAATGGCAATTGCCGACGGTGAATTGGCATTGAGGAGAGCGTCGACCCTCGTGGTCGACCGTACATGGCACCTGTTCATATTCGACCCGGGAAGGCCGGGTCCTTGAAATCCAGGAATGTAAAAATCGATTTGACGAAGCCAATAGAAAAATGCCTTTGCGCGGTTTGCGAGAAACAGTCCTAAGCCGAAGAGTTCACGCAGAGACCGCAAAGGGGAAAACACGCAGAGACCGCAGAGAAAGCAGATTCCCAATGTCTTTGCGCACTTTGCGTGTGAACCAATTCTTGCCGAAGCATGGGGTTATAGAATGTATCCGGGAACACGTTGCCAGCAGGCTGTCTTTGCGCGCTTTGCGAGAAACAGTCCTAAACCAAGGTTCACGCAGAGACCGCAAAGGAAAAACCACGCAAAGACCGCAGAGAGAGCAGATTCCAGATGTCTTTGCGCACTTTGCGTGTTGACCCAACCTGGCCGAAGCATGGGGTTAAACAATGTAACCTGGAATACGTTGCCAGCAGGTTGTCTTTGCGCGCTTTGCGTGAAACAGTCCTAAACCAAGGTTCACGCAGAGACCGCAAAGGGGAAAACACGCACAGACCGCAGAGACACCAGGTTCCGGATGTGATTGCGGTGTGTGTAGAAAGAATCCGGTAGCTAAGACACAACTGACGCGGCCGACGAAG
>JBKDBI010000027.1:0-5149 GCA_046314695.1 Bacteroidota bacterium
CTCGACGGCAAGGTAGTTCGCAGTGAATCTCCCCGTTATGTAACACCCGGTAACCACTTTGTTACCCTGAATGCTGCCGGTCTTACCCCCGGTGTGTATTTCTACACTGTTACTGCAGGAGCCAATACCGTTACCCGCAAAATGAACGTGCAGTAAGCACTTCAAAATCCATAGAAAAGCCGCTGTTTTCTGACAGCGGCTTTTTTTATGTCCGGAGTTTTCCTCCTGCTTCCCGCTCCTATTGGCAAATTATGGGTTCCAATACTGGGCGATATCTGTTTCCGGCAAAGGATTCTGTCGGCCGGCCAGCACATCGAGCATCGCCGGAATGAGGATACCTGCAAGCGCTGCGCCTTTGCTTCCCCATCCATTGCATACAAACACGCCTTTCAGTTCAGGGTGTTCACCCAGGAACGGACGACGCCCTCCGGTAGTCGGCCTTATTCCGGCCTCGTGGCTGACCAATTCCGCGCCCTCCAGCCATGGATGCACTTCCAATGCCTGGGCCAACAATTGCGCCTTGCGCTTTTCCTCGGGTACATCATCAGAAAAAAACCGCGAATAGGAAGAGCCAATGCGGTACAATGCATCTCCCAAAGGAATCACAAAAGCTTTCTTTTTATGGATGGCGGCAGGAACCGGCTGATGCGCGCAACGAACAGTCAGCAATTCACCCTTTGTCAGTTGAAAAGGCAGAAAACCACACGGCCCCTCCTGCGCTGCCCGGTAACCCTGGCACAAAACAATCCGCCGAAACCGAAAACCACCCCATTGCCAATATGCGCCTTGGCGATGAACAGACTCCCAGGCAAAGGGATTGCGGATCAACCTGCCTTCCCGTTGATAGCGTGCAGCCAGGCTTTCGCAAAATGCCCGGATATCCACCCGGCCTGCACGGGCGGTAAAAGCCGCTCTCAGCGGTTCGAGCTGCCAACCCAGCCAATCCGTTCCCAGTGCTTCACTCGCCTGGCGCCAATGCTGCGCGGCCTGTTCATCTGCCGCATGATAATACATGGGCATTGCATGCATAAGCGGAAGCTGAATGCGCATTTCCACCTGCCGCCAAAAGGGTTCAATCCGTAAAAAAATATCTTCGGCCATCCAGGTGAGGCCACCGGTTCGGGGAACAATGGGATGAAACAGTCCGGCCGCAACGCGGCTGCAAACCACCGAACGATCATCGTCTGCAATCAGCACCTCCTCCCCTCTTTCCAGCAAAGCCATAGAAAGCAATGAACCGGCCAGGCCTTGCCCGACGATCAGCGTATCCGCATACGGCATAGGTGCAAATCTCCTACTTTTGCCAGCATGCGGAAACATATCCTTGCATTTACATTCATACTGGCAGCTGTCATCCCGCTTAAAACACAGGCACAAAACAATCAGTTCAGGGCTGGTGTGTATGCTGCCGGCAAGTTCTGCCAGATCGACGGAGACCAGGAAAGTGGCTTTAACAAAATCGGTTATGCAGCCGGTGTTGAAGTGCATCGCGGGATTGACGCCAAAACATCATGGATGACCGGCGTATCATTCGCAGAGCGTGGCAGCAGGAGTTTTAACAATCCTGACGCACCCAATCCATTTCCTTTCCATTACCGCATTCAAAGCGCCGAAGTGCCGGTGTATTTATTGCGGAGCGCGCAATTGGAAGGATTGAAAGTATTGGCAGGTATCCGCGGTTCCTACGTTTTCAATGCCCGCGATGCCCTCGGCGCTTACAGCAACCTGCAGGACGAGTTGCGGAAAATGCTCTTCATCATGGGTGCAGGCGTTCAATACGATGCCGGTGCAGCCTGGTTGCGGCTTGAATTCCAATATGGTTTGAATTCCATGCGCAAACCGGTCTCCAGTCCTTTCTTTATCCGGAGTGGTGTTTACCATAACAACGTTGTTTTTTCGGCCATACTTCCACTGGGAAAGAAATGAACAACCTCCTCTCAACAGCCATCGCCCTTTTTCTTTTGGGTTCAGCTTGTACATCAAAAAGCGGAGCAGCTTTCACCAAGACCGATGAGGCAGCCATTCAAACGGTACTCGACAGCCAGCTTACCAACTGGAACCGCGGCAATATTCCCGGGTTCATGGAAGGTTATTGGAAGAGCGATTCGATGTATTTCATCACAGCCAGGGGTTTCCGGGCAGGACACCGGGCAACATTGGAATCCTATCAGCGCAGTTATCCTGACAAAGCAGCCATGGGCACCTTGCAGTTTCATATCCACCGCATGGTTCCATTAGACGATGCAGCCACGGTGGTGATGGTACACGGAAATTGGGAAATCGGCGGCAGTCAGAAAGCCAATAAAGGCCCGTTTTCATTGATTTTCAAACGCCTGCCTGAAGGCTGGCGCATCATCACGGATCACACCTGGTAAGCGGCATCAACGCCATTCCAGCTCGAAGGGCATCATCGCCTGGTAACCACTGCGCTGGGTCATTTTACGCATTTCCATGATGAAGCCGTAATCGTCGCCCAGCATGGCCTTCATGCGGGCTTCAGTATCGGTCATACTTCCAAACAGCGCAGAGAGACTGAATTTAACCTCGGGGTATTCCACTACGCGGTAGTTTTTCAGTTTGGCTCGGTCTGCCGCGATCTGCAGGGCTGTTTCCATGCCGCCATTCACATCGGCCAGGCCATTGTGCAGGGCCTCAGAACCCGGCCACACGCGCCCCTGACCAAGTGCATTCACGCGGGCAGTATCCATATTGCGGCCACGGGCTACGATGGAGATAAAATCGCCGTAAATTCGATTCACCATCCCCTGTATGTACTGGCGCTGGGCAGCATTCATAGGTCCATCGGGACGGCCAAAATCGCTGTTTGGTCCGGTGCCTACCGATTCATAATTCAGCGCCATGTGCTCGCGGAACAATTTACCGGTATTAGGGAAAAGGCCGAACACCCCGATCGAACCGGTGATGGTTTGCGGGAGGCATACGATGGTATCGGCGAGGCATGCGATGTAATAACCACCCGAAGCGGCCACATTGCCAAAGCTGGCGATAACCGGTTTCACCTTGCGGGTCAGTTCAATTTCGCGGGCAATGATATCGCTGGCCAGTGAACCGCCACCCGGGCTGTTTACACGCAGCACCACTGCTTTGATATTCTTGTCTTCGCGCACTTTGCGCAGGGCAGCGGCCATATTCTCATTGGTGATCTGATCGGGTTCCTGGCTTTTCCCATACCCGATTTCACCGCTCGCGTATACGATGGCAATTTTGTCTTTCGAATACTCTTTTTCCTCTTTAGACGGGCTGCCGGCGTAGTCGGCCAGCGCCACGGTTTTCATTTTGGCGGGCTCTTTCAAGCCGGCTTTTTTACCCACCAATTCCACGAATTGATCGTACTGCAATCTGCGGTCGGCCAGGCGCAGCGAACATGCAGTTGCCGCATCTGTGATAGCCAGAGTATGGGCATAGCCGGCAAGGGTTGCAGAGTCAATTTTGCGGCTGATGGCGATATCATGTATGTATTGACCAAATACAGTTTGCACAAGCAGGCTGGTTTGCTCGCGGTTTTCAGCACTTATTTGTTTCTGGATAAAAGGCTCAACGGCGCTTTTGTATTTGCCGGCGCGGAAGACTTCCATCTCCACTCCTGCTTTATCAAGCAGCCCTTTGTACATCACGATATTGGCAGAAAGGCCGTCGAACATCCATTCACAGGAAGGATGGATGAAGATGGAATCGCAGGCGGAGGCGAGGTAAAACGCCTGTTCAGTCATCACATCGGCATAACAATAGACGAATTTGCCGCTCTTGCGGAAGGAAGCGATTTTGCTTCGCAGTTCGGCAATGGTAGCAAAGCCTGAACCTGAGAATTCAGGGCGCAGTACAATGCCTTTGATCCTGCTATCGGTTTTGGCGCGGTCGATGGTTTTCAGGATATCGTACAAGCCCAGGCTGCTGGTAAATCCGGCTTCATCTGTAAAGGCAGCGAATGGGTTTTCGATACTGCGGTCTGCGATAGACAGGCCCGGGCGAAACTCCAGAACGGTTTGTTCTCCGATTTCGGTTGACTTTTTACCACTGCTGATGGCGCTCGCCACGATTCCGGCAAAAACCAATATCAGCAACAGAAAGGTCAATGCCAGGCCTGTCAATGTTGCCAATACCATTTTGAAAAATGCTCTCATGCAGCTGCAATATTCGCTCCCTGCGTCGGAATAGTAAATACCATTTCGACCCAACGGGCCCTGCGGCGGACAAAAGCACTTAACCCAGGCATCATCTCCGGGCGCTACTTTTGCCCTCATGGCATACAATACCCGCACCCTTGCCAATTTGCTGATCGGCACGCTGAGCATCCTGTTGCTCAACCGCATATGGCATTGGCTGGACGGCAGCACCTGGCCAGGGAACAACGACATCAACACCGGCAGCGCCATCGCGTTCGTCGCTTTTGTCGTGGCTTTGTATGTCAGCTCCAATTCCCATCGCAAAACCCTTAGCCAGCTCGACAATTACCTGCAGCATATGGACAAGGCTGAGTTGCAAAGAGAAGACCTCGTTTTCCGCGACAATTCACCCGAAGTAAACCGGCTGGAGAAAACAATGGAACGCATTCTCGAACGGCGCCGGATTGAATTGGAGCGCATGAAGCAACTCGAAGATTACCGCAAAGACTACCTGGGGAATGTTTCACACGAATTGAAAACCCCGATTTTCAATATCCAGGGCTATATCTCGACCTTGATCGATGGCGGATTGGAAGATCCGACCATCAACCGCGATTTTCTCGAAAAGGCAGACCGCAACGTGGAGCGCCTGGTTGGCATCGTTTCAGATCTGGAAGCCATAACCCAATACGAAGCCGGTCAGTTGATGCTGCAGGAAACGCATTTCGATTTGCTGCAGCTCACAAGAGAAGTGATTGAATCGCTGGAATTGTCGGCGGCGCGGGAGAACATCAGCCTTGTTTTGCAGGCACCGGAAAAACCCTGTATTATCTGGGCAGACAAATTCAGGATCAGGCAGGTATTGACCAATCTGGGCACCAATACCATTCGTTATGGTAAGGACGGCGGCAGCACCCGTTTCCGCATTCTGCCGATGGGCGAAAGGATAAGGGTGGAAGTCGCAGATACCGGGCTTGGGATACCACAAAAGGACATCGCCCGGATTTTCGAACGATTCTATCGCG
>JBKDBI010000028.1:0-2169 GCA_046314695.1 Bacteroidota bacterium
GGCCCTTGGGTGATTCGCACCTGCGTACCCGGCAATGTTGTGGCGTCGATGCCTGTCGCTTCGAGGTCGTAACCACAGGCGATCAGGCTGCGTATGGTTTCTATTTCATCATCGCCCACACGCGCTGGCTTTCCATTGTAACGAACGTAAGCCACTGCACCTGTTTGCTGCAAAACGAGGTCGTATTGGTGTTTGGCTGGGCGCACAAATACATAGCCGTTGAAAAGCGGCATTTCAACCTTTTTGCGCCGGTCGCTCCAGATGCGGATACGCGTTACGAGCGGCAGGTAATGCTCAATTTGCAACTGCCCGAGTCGCCTGGCCACAACCTTCTCCTGCCGCGATGCGACGTAGATAACAGTCCAGTGCAAGGTGTGCTCGTGCATGTCCACAGCTTCGCCTCCTCAGTCACATGGCAGCAACTGAACAGGTAATGAATTGTATGTCTTCAGCCCGGCTTAGCGGCTCCAAAGAAGGAGCGGCTCTGCTCGGTTGTCGCGGATTTTCTCGACACTGAAACTCTCCGCGTCGAATACGATATAGCGTATCCGACGGTTGATGCGTTTTTCTACTTTCTCCACCAGCTCGGCCAGAAAGTGTTGATTTATATTGCCAACGAATACCAGGTCGATGATGTCGCCACTCAAACCGCGTGCAAACTCACCGACCAGGTAAACTTCCTCCAAATGGCCCAATCGTTTGATGACATATTCGACAATCTGGTCGATACCCACATATTTCATCACAATGCTGCGGATATCACCGAACAAAGGATGACGGGTATTGGCACTGAAGACTTTCTTGTTGCCTTCGGATAAACTGGTCAGCATCCCTGCCTGCTCAAAACGGTTCAATTCGATGCGGATGGCATTGGTGCTCTCACCGAATTCCTCTTCCAGGTTGCGCAAATAGGCTTTGTTGTTGCTGTTCAGGAAGAACTTCAACAAGAGCTTGATGCGCGTTTTCGATGAGATGAGCGTATCGATCATTATTGAGTAGCAAAATTACTCATTCTTGGGGTTGATTAACAAGCTTTTGTCCGCCAAAGTAAATGTTTCGCTCCAATACCGCACAAAATGTGCTCCCCAACGCACATTTTCCTGTTTGCCTTCGATCGCTTTCCCCTGGAAAAGTCGCACGGCGTCGAGGGGAACATTGATACCGGCTCCAAGGCAACTGCTGACCGTTCCTTGCAGCCTGGGGTTGATTTCCAGCAGCACCGGCGTACCATCGGCACGGAGCTTAAACTGCATGCCTGCCGGAC
The DNA here is from genome assembly GCA_046314695.1 of Bacteroidota bacterium. Taxonomy (GTDB): domain Bacteria; phylum Bacteroidota; class Bacteroidia; order NS11-12g; family UBA955; genus REEB481. Next base: position 1,265 of record JBKDBI010000028.1, read on the forward strand.
CGTGAAGGTGCAGGAGGCTGCATATCTGCGCTGTCTGATCCAGAATCTGCGGATGCGGTACAAAGCGCCCGCGCACGCTGATACCACCAATCATCTTTTCCCGGCTGCGCACCAGTGCGTAGTGCAGCTTGCCGTGGCTGGCAAGGAAATCAACCGAGTATTCCTGGCCGGGCAAGTATTCGCAGACCAGCATAGCGGTTTCAAACTGATCGGGCAACAGAAAAGGCAAATCGTCCAGCCGGTAAAATGGCTGTCCGGGTTTTTCGGTGAGAATATTCCGCCGCTGCGGTTCATTGCGGGCCAGTACGATACCGAAGCCCCGGCTGCCATTTCCGCTGGCGGGTTTGAAGATGCGTCGCTCGGTGGCTGTAGCGGCTTCGAGCACTTCCATTAGTTCGTTCAGGTTATTGACACGCTGATAGGAAGGAACTGTTAAACCCGCAGCGGACATGGCGTCGTATGTGAAGGCCTTGTTGTTGGCAATGCGCAATACTGCAGCCGGCGCAAGGATCAGTTGAATCCCGGCGGACTGAAAGCGTTCGGCGGCTTCGGCCAGGGGCAGCAGTTCGCGGGTGGTGATGGGCAGAATGAAACCCGCCTGCTGTTCCTGCGCCAACTGTAAAACCTTGTCGGAATAAAACGGATCTGAGGATGGGGAAACAGGAAAGAAACCGTCTGCCAAGGTACGGCCATACGCCAGCGGATCGGCGTCGCCGGCAAGCACACGCAGCTTTGCATCCGCCCGCAGGCAATGCAAAATACCGGCGAAGCCGGGAGCACCCGCCCCTGAGGGAATGAGAACGGTTGATTCCAAGTCCGACAAATGTAGCCCGCCAACCGATGGAAGACAGAAGGTTTCGGCGGCTTTTATCCCCGATACCCGGCAATCATCCGTAAATTTGCAC
>JBKDBI010000029.1:0-41281 GCA_046314695.1 Bacteroidota bacterium
TGCATTTGCATTCCAAAGGGATAGTAGCCGAACCCGCGGGAAACGGTGGTTTTGATGGTGCGGGGTACTAGTGGTGGTGGCATGGGAAGGTATGGACTAATTGTTGAATATTATGGTTTTCTATTTTAAGTCTACAGATACCGTTGTACTGTTAAACGGTACTTGGTTAATTAGGGCCTATGGGCATTGTGCCCTTGAACTTAATAATGTTATACCCCATGCTACTATTATAAGGCAACTTTGACACAGCTCGCTCGACTCCTTCAAACGCAATACTTACGAACGACATCTTCCGCGTATCGAATCTGCTAGAATAAAACCTGACACTTCAGCCCCTTGTCATACTTCTGAAGTAATTTTACAAGTTTCATATCCATTGCATCTCGTCTTAGATAAATGGTATTAAGAACTTGAACAATCAGTCGGATAATCAATTGAAATTGCAAACATGTTAAAAACGTAAATGCCGTTTCAAAATTAACGAATCCTGTTCAAAGAAAATAGATATTATCACACCCACGGATAAAATAGCGTCATTTTGATACGTTGGGTTTAAACGATACTGGTGCATTAATGATTGATTAACGACAATATGACCAGAACATATAACCGTATCACTTGTCATCATAGTATTGGGTTCATCCAAATTCAATGGATAGTTGAATTTAGACTTACGCTCAACGAGCGCTATTATGCTATCATTGAGTATGTGTACTGTTGTAATTTCTCTGTGAATGAAATACTCTTCCCTAATTTCTAATATGTTATGCTTTCCGGAACTGGAACTAAATGTTGCCAATTCCAACCTCGTATAAGATTCTGATTCATAAAACTCTAACACATCTCTTAAACAGCCATCGTTATGAATAGCTGAAAAGGAAATGCATTGCAATATTAAGCTAATTAGGAAATATAACATAACCTTGTGCATCCCTTTTTAAAGTACGAAGATAATTTACTCTGTTACCCTTAGAAAATTCGAAATGAGCAGGGTCCCATCCCATTCCTGCGTCGATTATGGCCTGAATTTTTTCCAAACCCTTTTCGGGTCCATATTTGTCAATTAGTTTACCGCGAACTTCTTTTTTCACCCATCGCCCACCCCAAACCAATCCATTTCTTTCCCCTATTCTTCCGTATGCCAGTCTTTCGGAAGAAGTCATTGCTTCTATTCGGTCATAAGTTCCATTCCTAGGCACTACATCTATAGCCAAGCCCCATGTATGATAGCTATTATCACCCTTTGCATTGGTGTTAGATGAAGGAATTGCATTTTGCTCGGTAACACTTCTTCTGCCTTGTGTTACCACCCATTCTTCACCTGTTTCATGTATCAGGTCTTGTACAAATCTAATCATTGAAGTTCTATAAGCCGGATGAATACTCCTTAAATTGTTTTGAGTCCGTTTTTCAACAATATTTACCTCAGAAACAACGGGTAATTTGTTCTCGCAATCTGTTTCAAAGTATTTTACAGAGAATTCGCTAAGCTTCAATGTGGCATTGTGCAATGTACCACCTTGCACTCGTCCATTTTCATCTACTCCTGTCCATTTGTAGTCTGCGACATTCGTTTCCCAACCAATTTTGGATATATCCAGTTTCTCTCCAGAGGAATTCACAGGTTGCCATTCCAGACCCTCAAGATCAATACCATCAATTGGCCGATTCTCAGCAAAAGCAAATGTAGAGTTCCAGGGATATGAAGCCTTCAAGGGGTCTACAGTCCAAAAACGCCCTATTCGTGGGTCATATTCCCTAAACTTAAATTCGTAGTGGTTGTCCTCCTTAGTTATCTCATTTGTCTTTTCGATTCCTTCAAACCCCCACCGATACCCCATCCCACTTGCAAACTCCCTGCCCTGCATTTGCATTCCAAAGGGATAATAGCCAGACAGGCCGGAATGCCGGCTGCTACTACTGTTGAGGATGTTGGTGGAAGGCATCGGGTTGAACGAATATACGGAATTGCGCTGTTTTTTTGTTCTTGAGGCTTTCAATTAGCCACAAGGAAGGTCGCAGCTTTGGTGGCATCCATTGTGGATGCCTGATCCGTTCCTTCCCCGGGACAAGAAAGGGTGCGTAGCAGCTGTCCTATGGTGTGAGCGGCCTGTGCCAGGAATGCCCACAATCAAGACCGGTTCTGATACCATAACGCAAAGGGCCGGCTTGGTTGACGGTGGCTTCGTCTACCAATACGTTGCCAAAAGCCGGGCCACAACTTTGATGCATTTCATCGCGCACCCTCGTAAGGCGCTCCCTCCCTTCAAACATATTCTTTGTGGCCCTCAACCGAAAAATACCCAAAGCACAAAGGAGCTCCCGAGACCTAAACCCAAATCGGGTGTTACTCCAATCAATAGGTGCTGATACAAGAGACGCATCGAACAATACGAAAATACGGATAACTTTTCATTAATTATCGAGTGGATTTACTATGGTTGCTTTAATAGCTTTTCCTTTTTTATATCAACTAAATGAAGTTAGGGGCAGAGAGCTTATGATTCTGTCAGGCAATCTGATCACTACTTACATTCAGTACCAGTGTCACAGTCAATAAATAATATTGATTTTTCCTGAGGCTCTTTTCTTCTCAAAGTTCATCATGAGAACTAGAATTTTTCATTTTCACTCCAAGCAAATGCTTGGCAGAGACAGGCGGGGTATCCATCCGACGATCATGAGGTAATCGCTATTACCTACAAAATGTACTCTTAATTAGTTACGACGGGTAATGGAAAACAAACACCTTGTTCTTAGTTGAATGGCTTCTTTGTTTAAAAAGTCTACCAACGAACCTATAGGTTCAGACTTTGTTATTTGAGGAACGGTTTGACTAGAATCGATTTCACTGTAGTAATGGAATATTTTGACCATATAGCAGGCAGAATCACTTATGCAAAAATCAAGTGAAATACTAGAGTCTATCTCTTTTGTATTATACAGTGCATCAATCTCGAATTCGTAAACGCTACCGGGACCTTTTAAAGCAACATAGTTCGTTGTGCGAACAAGATTCTTATAAAATAACATTATTTTTTTAATATAATAGTCAAAATGATTATCCTGATTACATTTATTATAATCATACTGCACATAAATACTCAGTATGCTAGTAGAATCATGAGAATATATAAGCACCGATTGTCCAATGAGTAAGCTGTCTCTGCCGACTACATCCACTACATGATTAATTCTAGCATATATATTTAGCGTGGATTCGTGGTATCTTTCGCTTATTTTGGAATATTGCACAACGTCATTACAATCAAATTCCTGACCATATAGTTCAGATGTAAACAATATAATCGCAACATAAAATATCCTTTTTTTCATAGCACCGTCAATTAAGGTAGCGGAGCGCGGGGTGCCCATTCAATAGAAACATGTCGATCAGACTGCCTTTGTTCAACACTAGAACTTTCGGAAACCACAGCATCCATTTCTCCCCTAGAAAAAGTTTGTATTCGGCTTGCAGCAATTCCTGAAGAAATAAGTTGCTGCTTTACGTCGTTAGCTCTTGACAGACCTAAATCAGTGTTATAGTCATCCTTACCCAACTTATCCGTGTGGCCAGTTACTTTAATCACATAGTCCGGGTTATTTTGTAAGAAACTTGTAAAGCGCAGCAATTTATCGCTATTAAGCTGTTCAGTCACACTTGAATTAAAGTTATAGTGCAACTTAACTGGTTCCGGAGAATATACAATACTGCCTTGCAGGCTAGGATTTCCAGTAACAACATCTTCCAATTTGTGGAGTTTATCACGCTCAAATTGGTTTGGCGAATCATCGGAAAAAGCAGCATCTTGTCTAATTCCAGTAGAACTTCCGGTAGTATTATATATTATTCTGTTTATGTCATCTTTCAATCCTATTATTTCTGATTCATTCATTTTAAAGATTGGTTTGCGAAATAGATTTACTTGTTCTAAACTTAATTCTAGCCTTAACGTCATAGTTTTTTCGGAGTACGGATTATTGCCTCTTCTCACTCTTGCCTGCCCATTTGGAAGATATAAAAATATGGTGCCGTTATACTTTGAGTAGCGGTTGGTTCCATTTGGGCTAGGATTCCAGCAGTGAATTACTACATACTTTTCACCACCCTCCAGATCAATACATCGAATCACGTCATTCTCTGCATATGAATAAGTGCCATTCCAGGGAAAACTAGCTCTTAGTGGATCCGTACTCAAAAATTTAGCCAGTCTTGGGGAATAAATGCGCAAACCGTATTCCAAACTATAGGTTTCTTGATCATATGGTTTCCCTCCAAACCCCCACCGATACCGCATCCCACCTGCGAAATCCCTGCCTTGCATTTGCATTCCAAAGGGATAGTAGCCGAAACCTCCTGAAACGTTAGTTTTGGCAGAGCGGGGTGTTGGGGATGTGGGCATGGCAGGTCGAAGGTAGGGAGTAACTATTTACAATGTACGTGAGGGCACCGTGAAGTGACTCAAAACTTGACTTTTCCTAAGTAAACGATACTTGGCTAGGCAGCATTTCTTGGCATGTTCCTTTGAGTTCAATTTGTTCAAAGTTAGAATTCTAATTTGACACAAATTAATGAACACTCTCATCTTACCCGGCATATTTTCTTAATGAAGTAATAACTGCATACAATTAGAATCGAACTTATTAAAAATAGAAACATTTTAATGAATTGCTCTTCGTATAAAATTGCTTCAATAGGCATCTCATTTATACTTACATAACATCTTGGCGTTCGATAAACAAGCATATACCATTTGTAAATATGGAATGCTACAAACATTAAAAATGTAATTGTCATTGTTAAACTAATATACTTCATTTTATTGATCTGAATTAGGGTTATCTATTCTTGTCTTATATTCGGTGGGTATAGGGGCCGGTCCACCACCGACAGTTCTGGTACTCAGAAGCCTATTATTAGCTTCAACTTTTGCCTTTAATTTATTCAAATCATTAACAGCAGGTGCAACAACAGCATCTATATTTCTCTGATCCACATCCCCTGCACCTGTTGATCCATCTCTTCCATCCAAGGCGCCCATTACATTATTCTCCCAACCCAGTTCATCGCCACTTCGATTTGAATAATGATGAGCTAGACCAAGCATATGACCTATTTCGTGAGGAACGGCTTTTATATAAGCTTGTTTGCTTGTGCCAAATAATCCTTCATCACCGCCAATAGTATATGCCGCTGTCCCAGAAGCTGCATTTTCCGCATTAAGCTTATTATTATTTACCTCGACATAGTTATTTGTATTAAATGGGTTATAAGCTCCCCATGGAATAGTTGGAGTCCTTTCTATTCCACCTGCAAGTTCAAATTTGATGTCAATAATAACTTTATATTCGATACCACTGGTGGCATCCTTATATGTAAGTTTGCTAGCATTCCAAGTGGAATTTACTTCAGCATGAAACTTGGTAACTGCTTCTTGTGTAGCATCTGCACCCCATAAAACTACTTTTGCGGTAACAGTGATAACATTTCCTTTTATAATCACTATTGCATCTTTTCCATCCGGGTCGGCATGAATAACTGGATTGTTGTTCAATGATGCATATGGTGAAATTGAAGTATATTTAAAACTATGTTTGTCCATAGTCCAGCGTCTTCCTGTTCTTGGATCGTAACCAAAATTATTGAAAGACAGATGATTACCTGCATTTTTTAACTCATTGTCTTTCTCGTAACCTCCAAACCCCCACCGATACCCCATCCCACCTGCAAAATCCCTTCCCTGCATTTGCATTCCAAAGGGATAGTAGTCAGTTGCCGTAACAATTTCAGCTTCATAGAACTGAATGACACCACCTGGATTCAAACTCATCCCTCGCCGATCACTTACCGTTACCAGAACGTTGCCGAGATGATTGCTTAACTCGTAACGACGTACGCCGCGCTGTGCTATGGTATATCCTGTTGCCAATGTATCGGTCTCTTCTATACCTGCAATATACAACAATTTCTGTGCCTCGTATATGCCAATGCGGCTGCTGCCGTAAATTGGGCTGCTCTCCCATACCAGCGAGTCGCCTATATACGTGTATATCGCCATCTGGTTACCCTGTGCATCATGGCTGTAAAAAGTGTATATTGATTGTGCCCCTGCACCTTTGGTGCTTACTTTTTTCATGATGCGATGACCATCCGGGCTATACGCAAACTCAAGGTCAGGCTTGCCCGAAGTGCTGTCGCGTATAATGCTTTTAATTTTTCCATAGACCGTCCAGGTTATTTGGTCTATTTCTTCTGATTCGTCTTTTATGAGGTTGCCTATGGCATCGTAATCGTAATTGGCCGGTGTTTGGTTGTCTATGTCGTTGCTGTAATTGCCGTCGGGCACCAGATCGCTCACATGGTCGAGTTTATTGGTGCCTGATACATAGTGGTACTGAAAATTATCCATTTGCCAGTTGGCTGAATTATTGCCATTGCGCGACAGGGTGAGAATATTACCGTTGGGGTCGTAGCTATAGGATTCGGCATACTGCTGTAAGGTGCTTGCTGAACCCCAATCGTTGCCGCTTTGTGTGTTAGGCCCGCTTAATGCCGTTGAGGTTTGTATGCGGTTTAGCTGATCATAGCTGTAGGCCATGGCCTGCGGCGAACTCCAGGTGCTGCCGCTGAGCATAAAGGGTTTGAGGGCCGTTATCATATGCCTGATATTGCCGTTGTAGAGGTTGGGCGAGGCAAAGTCGAGGGCCGTGCTGCTTACGTGCGGAGTAAAGTAGTTGCTCTGGCTGAGGGTTTTTGTAGGGTCGAGGGCTATGGCGCGGTAATCGCCTTCGTAATAGCCAAGGTTATAGCCCATTACGTCGCGGCAAACACCCGAGCGAAATGAACCCGACAGACCATCGCGGCCGGGGTCGCGCGTGGCTTGCAGGGTGGTGCTGTTCACGCCCTTAATCCAGCCGTGCAGGGTATATACGTAATCCAAACCTTGTACCTTCAGTTCTCCGTATTCGGCGCGCTTTAGTGGTCCGTGCAGGTAATAGAAGTAGGCGGCTTCGCGATCCATAAAATATCCGTCGGTACCGGCATACACATCGGTTATGCGGTTGTCTGCATCATACTGATAGCGGTGTATGAACCGGTCGCGGTAGCCCCTCTGGTAATCGGCCTGGTTTACCTTGCCGCTGATAAGGTCGAAGCTGTAGTCGAGCCGCGAGTATTCAAGTCCGGCATAGGCCAGCGCTTCATTATAGCGCACCAGGCTTTGCACATTGCCATGTATATCGTAGTCGTAATATACGCCTGATACGGGCGCAGCCGTGCCCAGGTCTAAATACTCCATACCACTGACACGTTTGCGCAGGTTGGTTTGGGTAATATGGCTAAAGCCGCTCACCTGGGCATCGTAATAGGTGCGGGTTACCTGCTTGTGGTCGCCACTGGCCAGAAAGCTTGCCAGTTGGGCCGAATCAAATGCTATGCTCCAACTCATGTCGCTGCCATAGGTATGGTTTTCTAATTGCCCCACTTCGGTTATACGCCCCTGCCCATCGTACAGGGTATAGCTGTACTGGTCGTGTGCAGTTTGTTCGGCGTTGCGGCTTACCACCAGCCGCCCGAGCTTGTCGTACCAAAAATCGCTTTCGCCGGCATCGGGTGTGTGTTGCCAAACCAGTTGATTCAGGGTATTGTACTGATAGCGGGTATTGAGGCTATGGGCAGGAAATACCGGGCTGGCGCTGCCCTTCCGGGCCAATGCCACATCGGTCAATAAGGAGTTGGAAAGTGGATTCACCCCGGCAGGTGGAACGGTTTGAAGCAAGTTGCCTGCCTGATCGTAATAGTATAAGGTGTAATGGTATTCGAAGTTGGGCTTATTAAGGGTAAAAACTTCTGCCGGATTGGGCTCCAGGCATTTGGCATTGTACCGCCTTAAGAAATCTTCTCTGAGTTCTTTCAGGTAGCGCTCATAGGCTATTCGGGCATACAGTGTTGCCAGCGAATCGATGCGTTGTTGGCAGTTCAGGGTGTCGATGGTCCAGAAGGGAGTGCCATACGCCCTGTCGCATAATTGCAGCGAATCGCTAAAGTCACAGGTATCCATCAGGATCCAGTTCGGGGTATGGCCGGTCATCCAGGTAGTATCATACCCCCAGCTCACCTTCTGTATGGCCCTGATCTTAAAATACCGGGCCGTATCGCAGGTGCTGTTAAAACGAACAGGACGCAGGTCGTAAAAAGCGACTATATCGCCAAAGTAGGCTTCATTGAACAAATTCTCGGTATAGTTCAGTTGCAGGCTTCTTTTCAAACCCACTGAATCTACAAAATCCATGATGAGGCGTGGAATATCGTAGGGGTTCTGCTCGAAGGTGATATTGAATCTGTGAACACCGGGATACAAAATACTTTTATAATATTCCGGAATGGGCGGGAACATATTCCAATCTTCCTCAACCATGTAATTACCATAAACATCGAGGGGTTTGGCCAAACCGTGCAGTAAAGTGCGCACAGCGCGCGAATAGCGGTTGGGTCTGTAGCAGCAATCACCGCTAAGGGCATCGTTGCCCAACTGATCGAAGAGGCATTTCTTGTATTTCTGCAGCCAGGCGAGCATGGCATCCAGCGACAGGGGTGAAAAGCGGTTGTCGTTTGGCGCCAATGGATAACGCGCATAAAATGCATTGCGCAATTGAACGAAATAGCTCAGGTTGGTTGCAATCTCCGATGAAGAACCAGTAAAGAGGTGCTTTCTGAGTATATCACTAAAATCTACATGCGGCGTTAGTAGCGCTTGCATGCTGTCAAGAACGGCAAAGAAACTATCGCATGAAACGGACGTATATACCACCGGCTTCATACCGGGTCCGTTCCCTGAGGGCGGAACATCCGAATTACCGTATCTGCCCGGACTGAAAAAGGGATTACCTTTGGCCGGATTATCATCAGTGCAATCCCATGAACATGTGTTAGGGACGTAAAGTTTTTTATTCAAAGCATAATTACTGAGAACACCACGGCGGTTTGCTGACCAAGTACTGTTGGCAGTAAGATCAGGCGATCCAGATTGCTTCCGAAATATTTCTTTGCAAACATTGAGCATGCTCAAGTAATCAAATTGATCGCTCGGTGTTCCACAATTAGCTTCCATAAAAGCATTAAATGTTGGGGGTTTGGGATTGGTATCTGCAGCCCAGTTAGCGTAGCGCTGTTGTAATTTATTGCAGATACAAGTATTTAGCAAAGTACTGTCTGTTGAAGGCACAGTCGGCAAACTCTCGATCGAAGCCAGGTAAAGGGGTATTTCAGGAATGGCAGAGAACTTCAACTCACCATCATGAATTTTTTGATAAAGATTTTTTCTGTGGTCCAAATCAAGCAAAACATCAGAAAAACTCAGCAGAAATTCATTGAGTACACCAACATTTCCCAAAGAATCTAAATTGGTGCATTTTTCAATAAACTCCCAGTAATCCATCCAGTTCAGGTTGTAGCCAAGAATTTGATTGAGTCTGTTGGTGACGGCGATACGTTTGTTGAGGGTACTGTCGTCAATTCCGCAAATATATTCGGAGTTAATTTCCAACAACGCATCTTTCAGCTCTCCACAGGATATGCATTTGTCACAATACACTGAATCATCAGGGGGATCAAGTTCGAGGTAAAACTGCTTGAGCATTGCAGAAGGGGCATTCTCAATACAGGGTGAAATTACAGTATCTTTAATGCAAGGTGAAGAAGAATTAGGAATATATATTCTTGCCGTATAATTATGATTAAACGGCATGGGGTCAGAAATCATGTTTATGTCACACCCACCGGGATCACAGGTCATAATAACAGCATCAAACACTTCTCTAAAGGAGTAGTATGGTGTTGCAACCCGCTGTGTTCTGTTTCTGGGATAGTCGCTGGCGCCTATTGGGTGATCTAAATCGCAGCTATTGCGACAAACGGCAATAAAATTGCTTATTAAAGTTGCACTATCTTCCTCATCTAAAGCGCAAGCCCTGAGCATCTGATACCAATACTGCGCTCTGCTCATACAGGCGGTGTCACATTCACTCAGCATTTCTTCAGTTGCTTGCTCACGAATTTCATCAACATCATCATTTTCAAAATGCTCATCAAAGGTATGAATGGTGGCAAAACGGGGTATTTTACCGTTAAGAGGGCCTTGTCTTGGGCATCCTTCCGGCAGCGCTGCTTCCATAATGATACGCCTTTCGCTCAGATAAGCTGCGCGGAACATACGCCACATCTGGTCGAGATAAGGGGCACATGTAACGCTATCCCAAGGTTGGGTGGCTAAGCAGGTGTTTATCTCACTACATGTAGAATTGGGACAGGCATAGAACATTTGGCATACTTCCCACAAATTGCGTAAGGTTGAACAAGCCGGATTTGAAGGGTCCGGACTGTAATAGGCAAGCATTTTTGCCATTAATCCATCTTTTGCACCAGCCCCCGCACCACCGAAGAAGTACGGATCAGTGATATTGGACGGGCATGGTGCAGCAGACTCATCTAAGGGATTCAAGAAGCCTTTTTCAAGGGCTTCAACGTATTCATCTGTATTGAGCATGGATATTTCATACATCTCTGCTTCCATGTTGGCAACACAGCTAAGGTATTGGCAGTATTCAGGATGGTACACCACCAATACGTCTGCCCATCGATCTGACCAATAATTCACAAAATCACTTGATGTTAATTGGTTGGGTTTGTATTGTACGCCGTCTATATTGACATAATAAGGTTCTGCATCAGGGTACTCAATGATTTCCTTATCTTCAGGATTGCCGGTGCTTATCCATTGGTACTGGTAATTAAAGTCAAGGGAACCGATGCTGTCCAAATTCTCAATTAACAAACCACCAAATGTATTGGATGTTAATTGTATTGCATACTGTCCGCCGGGTGATACATCGCTTTTTAATACATCCAGTATATTGGTGCAACTGTCTTGAATATTATTGTCGCAGAGTTCATCGCATTGTTCACGCATGGCCAGCCAGGTCGCATGCACTGAAACCGTATCATTATAGTCGGTTTCAACACCTAAACTTTGTAAATAAGAAATACGCTCATCGAGGTAGGTTGCGTATTCCGGAAGATCGTTGTTGCATTCCTCGCAGGTATTAATACACACCCCAAAGTTGCCGCTGGCTATTAATTCGTTCTTGAACTGTTCCAGGCTCTTCAAACCACCGGTATTGATTAACTCTGCCATGAACCTGTTATAGTAGTACTCACGGGCTGAGTCGTTTAGATAAAGCGTTTTAAGCAGGGTATAACTACCAACGGGCAGGTTGATTGTAATGATTGAATCAGCCAGTTTGTCGTCGGTTGTAAACCGATAAGCCGGCCCGGGACTTTCACAGTTTACATCGAAACCTGTATCTGACCATTTTCCGGGTTGGCGTCTAAATGTTTGTATCCCCGCCGTAATGGCATCGCCATCGAGTATGTTTTCACCGCATTCATTGATTAACTGAATTTGCAGATCGTAAACACAATCGAAGCAGAGGGCTATGGTTGCAGAATCTGTGAATCGTGGAACCTCTATACCATAGCTGAACTTATAATCAGCTTGAAAAGGAACTAAAAAAGTTTTGTAAATTTCAATGCGATCAGCATACACATCAGACTCGAGATTTGACTCCAACTTGGTGGTGAGTCTGTCTGATTCTACCGCAGTGGTTAAGGCCGTAACATTGGAAGGCGCAGTGCCGGCTAACGCAGTTGCCACGGTTCTGCCCTGCAAGTCTAAATAGCTGACACTTACTTGGCCATTGGGGTCTACAACCATGTTCTTTTGGTAGTGTCTGCCATAACCAATGCTGTTACCAAACAACCTGTCGAGTTCTTCCTGGTCGGGTGTGGCGTAGTAGTATTTTGTGTCATGATCGCTGCCCAGTTGATGGTTGGGGCCAACACCGCCTTGTCGCCGAATACGGCCACTGCCGTCAGGCATAAATTCTGTCAGCATAAAGGGAAACTGCTCCGCGTCCGGTATATACTCCTCATTGAGTAAGCCAACATTGGGGTTGTTAATGCTATAATACAAGCCCGCCCCCGTGGTGTTTAGAACTGAGCTGATATTGCGTTCGCACATAGACATACTGGAGTCGAAGTCAGACTCATTGTACGATTTTCCGCTTAGGCTGCTGAGGTTAAAATCGGGATAGTATTTCAACTTGTTGTCAAATGCCGGAACCGGCAGAAAACTGCCGACTTTACGGCCTTGGTAATCGTATATATCCTCACCAACAACTGACATTTCATCTGAACTAATGCGCGTAACCATTTGCCGCCCTTTCAGTGCGCCATCATGATAAGAAATAATATCTTTATGCTTTCCCTCTTCTGCAAATACGCGTTGCAACTGCCAGTTCAGGGTATTTTCATGCACTTTTACTTCACCGGTTGCGGTTGGATTGTGAACAAAATGAAACAAATCAGCACCAGGGGTAAAGGAAGTTCCTGAACTATTATAAATGAAAGGGCCGTAATTCTGGCTACTCCAGCTACCTTCTTTTCTGTGGGTATGCAAAGAGCCGATATAACCAACCCCACGAACCCTGAAAATCAGATACCCATGTTCACCTATTATGGGCACTTTGTAACTTAAACTCTTAACAGTAACCCTTGTGGCATCATTTCTAAAACTCCAGTTCAAATCACCGGGAGCAATAAAGGGTTGCACATATGCACCATAGGCATCAGTTTCCGCACTGAGGTAATCGTCAACAAAAGTCCATTCCAAATCGTACTCTTCTGCTCCATCAAGCTCATTCCAATGCAACTGTAATTCAGCATTGGTAAGCGACACCGTTGCAGTATTGAAACCGGGTATTGCGCCCGAAATGTCTTTGTATCGTTCAATGGTTATGGTATTCTGCAACGCAACGAACGGTTTGAGGGTAGTGTCGCTGATGGAAACAATGCGCAAATCGACCCAATATGCGCCGGTAAAATTGTAAGCATTCTTCTCTTGATAACGAAATAAATATGCACTGTCATAAGTGGTGGTAAGATAGATGAACTCCACCCCAAGTGGCGAGCCGGTGGCATCTTTTTTGGTCAATTCAACATGAACGGTAACTTCAAATTTAGCCTTCTGCGCATGATTAATGGCACTTTGATTCAGTTCCAAAAACACGCGGTTGGTTGCGTGATGATATCGGTAGCTGCCCGGTGAAACTGCTGTGGGAATTCCATTAGACTGCAAAAACAACATATCATACACCAACGCCCTGTTACCGGTAGTAAATGATACACCGGTGCGAGGCAAAGTCTGTTTGATTTCCGGTTCAACACCGCAGAACGCTGTAGAAATCCAGTATGTAGCTGAAATTATCCAACAGAAGGTTAAAAGCTTTTTCATGGCGTTAATTGGTTTTCTACAACTTATTTCAATGTTTTAGCGTTGTTTATTGATTTGGCATAAATCCAATATCTGATCAAATATGGGAAGACGTAACACCATGAATATTCGGTTAAAATATATTGAATTCAACATAAGTACATTTGGCAAGTTATAACTACTTTTCATATTGCCGACTCAAGGGTATAGTATTCATAACGCTTAGCAGGTTTATAGCCCTTGGTCGTTCTAATCACATACCTAAAGACATTAAAGTGGCTTGCATCCACTTGTCCATTGAGTACGATATTGGTGTACTTGACCGTAGCATATCCACCACCGAATTGCTGGCGCATATGCATTTGCAGCTGATTGGGTAATCCGGATTTTGAAATTGAAAACACAATTTTCTCGAACTCAGATTCACTGGAGCTGAGCGTATAGACCCGGGTTCCGTCGGTTTTGGTTTCCAGCTTGATTTGAAAACCGGCCAATACAGCGGTGTCCAGATTCCACAGAATCAACGGTGGTGCATTGAACGCTTTGGTTGCAGTATCCAGAATCATGGTTTTCTCCTCATGATCAACGATCAATAAATAGTTTGAATTGTGAATGACTTCTGCTTTACCTTGTATATATTTCATCTGCTTTCCATCTGACATAATTTGACCATTTAGACTTACGGTTGGGATTTCCCGATCATTTGTATGAACCACTGTATAGGTTTGAATATTGGTTGCACGCATAAGCTGCTGCTGCATGTGGGTAAAATCAGCTACAAAATTTTGCGCAAACAATGATTGGTTATTCAATACAGCGAGCATGCTTAGTGCAAGTGTTAAAGGGTATAGTCTAGAAATTTGATAGATCATATATATTATTTTATGGGTTGAAAATGTTGGTGTTCGGCTTCTTCAAACTACCAGCCTGAATTTCCTTCAAGGTCTGAATTCCTTTTACGGTTTCTTTTTTCTGCCGCATTAATGCACCCTCTTTATTGTATTCGTAGAATGTTGCATAATTGTTGGCATCGAGTTCTGCCATAAGACGCAAGGTTCGGCTATCGTACACATAGGTCAGCATATTTCCGTCCGCAGGGTGTATGCGTACATCGTCGAACCAGCTTTCACTTTCTTCGGCAACCAATTCTATTTTAAGCATGGTTGTGCCCGCAGGAATCGGAAACTGTGCTTCAATTCGCTGCCAACCTTCTATGATATGACCAGAAGGGTGCGCATCAAATGTGGTAATTCCAGTTCCGATTGAATCTGTACAGGTAATGCGTATGAGGGCTGTATATGCAGTATCGGCAACAAGTCCGGTGCTTCGTACCCAGCCGCCCACAATGTAATTCACGGTATTGTCAGAATTCGGCGCAAAATATCCAATGTCATCTGCTGTACGGGCAATTCGAACAATATCGTCACCATGGGCTGAATATTCTTCCACAGTGAAATGGCGAATTTGCCGTTGCCATGCAGCCGCACCCAAGGCAAACACCTTTAGGCTGGAATTTCCTGAATGAGAAACTCCATGGTCAAGTTCCGCCTGAAGCATTCCTATGGCATTCGTGTAATTAAAATGATCATTTTGGCAAAGCGTAACAACTCCAAGCTCATTCTGATAGTGATAATCTTCAAAACCATCGAAAGCGATCTGATTGTAGCGGCTGTTTGATGCTACTGCAACCGGATGGGTGTAGTTATACCCGTATAATGCGCTGCTGTAACGACCCAGTGCGTCACGGGTTTCTAATTCAGGTCCGAAAGGCGAGTACTTAGATACTTCTGTTGCCCAAATCCACTTTGAATTTGAAGTAGGTAAATATCTTTTCGAAGCTCCACTATACTGCCAGTATGGGCTGAATGACGCATACTGCCCGTCTGTTTGGGTATTTACACTGCTTGTTTGGTATTGGCGGTTATCCAGGTACTTAAGTTGTCGCTTTGGCCTCCACACCCCACGCATATTGGCCAGGAATGGATTTACAGGTTCTTCCTTTAACACATTTCTGCAATTCCAGTAACATCTACTCAAATCGAAACATGATGAACTGAGTTGTATTTGTGCGGTGTCATAATGGCAACTATCACCCCGAATAATGCCAAAGCCAATTATTTCGTTGTCGCTTACAGCTTGCATTGAGAACAACTCAAAAAGCTCTGTGAAAGGCTTATCGGCCTGGATATAAAGCACACAACCGTCGGTAATGCGCAATATCATTTGGTTACCCTCGGTTTCAGCAGGCATGTGAAGGCTCTTGCTTTCCAAAGAATCGAAAATATTCCCCAGATAGGTGCTGGTTCCCAACCATTCAGGTGTCCAAACCCAATTTCCCGAAACTTCCTCTGCCAGGGGTATAACCTGAGAAATTGGGACATATTTCAACCGATACCGCAAGGTGTCAATGGCAGCTGTATATTCCCTGAAATGATACATGTCAACTTTTTCATTGTTGTTCCATGACAACTTTACCTTGTAATTCTGGCATGAATCTTCAACTTTGGCACCATCGTTTGAACGTCCTTTGTAAATGAGTGTTTCACCACTGACCCTGAAAACAGAATCAAACGGAATGTAAAAGCCATCCAATGGTTGAGTTTGAATAGTAAAATGCTTACGCAGTTTATCATTAGCACCAAGAATGTTTAATAATTGAATCAACTCAATGGCAGTGTCATTTAGCCCTTCAGGACAACTAAATCGGGGAATATAATTCAAATGCGTTTGCCATTGATCGCTAAACTCAGCTGCTTCCGCATTTAGAACATTATCAAATACCAAGGATGAGCTATGAATAGGATTACTCAGGGTTGCCACTGAACCTATCGACGTTGACTGTTGATTGCGCCTACCACTTCGGATAACCTTTATGGTTATACCAATCATGTGGTAAATATTATACCTTAGCAGTGGTTCACCATTCTGGTCTATAAGGTTCAATACTCCATCAGACCCATCATAAACCCATGCTCTTTGGGGTCCATTCGAATGTAAGAGATTGTATACTATAAGCTCGTCGCCGGGAACCAGGTAATTATTTACATTAAGACCGGCCGGAAACGTTATACTGTCTTGGTACAGAACCACGTTGTTTACTACCAGTCCCGTATTTAAATAGGCTGGACCCATACCGGTATATGCCCAATGCGCAGGATACGTAAATTTATATATATCGTCACTAAATTCATTTCCAACGCTGCTCAGTAAGACGGCCCCAGTGCGCGCATCCCACAGCAAGTTCTTGGTGGCAATTACCGAGCCTTCCTGATATGCAACAGTACCTGTTTGTATGGCATATTGATTGATTACCTTGGTGGTGATAATGGTGCGAACTTTTGTAACGCTTTTTTGATAAGACGGAATGACCGATGGTACAGATAATGGGCTTATTACGGCGTACATTATATCTAGATTTAAGCCGACACTTAATCCATGGTTTCTGGATTTGAACTCATTCATATCATGCACTAGATCAAAGTCGATGCCCATTGGTTTTACCGAACAAACACCATTGGCATCAACTACGGGCACATGATTGTCTAACATTGTTGAGTCTGTTGCGGAAACTTTATACGTATATCTTACCCCTGAATACGGGTTTACTGCCCCCTCACTGTATTTGAACTGTGCTTTGGGTTTACCATGCATGTCGTTTAGTACTATAGAGTACCCTTGTGATGCACTAATAGTGGAATTAACTTTGAAAGAAACCAGTTGAAGTAATTTATTCGTTTCTTTTCGAACCAATTGCAGATCTGTTTCAAACACCTTGGTGGGGAAATCTTTTGCGGTATAAAATTCACTCACTTCGCTTCCAGGGGCTGTTCGCTGCACATTGGTACGACCGATTGATCTCACCAGAACCTTTGCGTAGCCCACTGAGGCGCCGGGGTAAAAGGAAGCACCAACCGGTGTTTCCAGCAGTATTAGTTCATCGGGCACCAGTTTGTTGGCTTTTATTAGGGAATTTGATGCCCGTAAAGGGTTCTCATCTGAGAACGAAGGCTCATTGGCTGCAACACCGCTGGAAATTTCAACCCCATTCATGGTAGTGGTGTATTGATAGGTTTGCCCATATTCAATCGTTTGCGGGTCTGTACTCTGGCTACCCATCTCAGACCAATTGTCATTGATAACTACTTTTTTTACCCGATGGCCGCCACCCAACTTTTGTCCGCCAGGTGTATTGAGTCGTATCCAGGAGCGCTCACCAATGAACGTTGAGCTGAAATTGCGATGAAACAAATTTTTATTGTACCCACCAAAAAGCACTGCTAATTCGTTAAGGAAGGGATACATTGTTCTGACATCTATCTTCACTTTAGCAGGATTGTTATCACCATCAAGATGCAATGGCGGATTCACCAGATAGTCACAATTTAGTCTGGTGAAATTCCAAGCAGCTCTGGAAACGGGATTAACTTTTTCACTTCCATCCAAACGCCTATCTCCAAATTTGATGGTTTTTAAAGCAAACCAACCGGTGTGTCCGCCATCGGTTACGCCATAACCGGCAAACATATTAGCCTCTATATAGCATTTTACGTACTCATAATTGTTATTGCCATCTATATCTACAAAAACAGTAACCTGAAATTCATCCAAATCCTTCAGATAATTTTCAAAAAGCAGCCGTCTGTTTTGTTCCGTGTTTCCGGTATTGATTACCTGCTTTAATTCGAACAAAATAGCATTTTGATGCAAACTCAAGCGGGCATTATGCAAATATTTTCTTCTATTCTCAGGTGCATCCAACGTTCCATTCTCCACCCTGCCGAATCCTTTGATTTTGCACATCGACATTGCCTTTTTATCCTGAACATAGCCATAATCATCAGCCTCATACTGGACCTGTATCTTGCCGCCTGAAGGAAGGAATATTTCTCTGAGTGCCCAGGATGAGGCTAAGCTGTCGGCTGCTACTTTATTCTGTGTTGTATACGGGAACTCCGCATTCAGCACCGGACCGGTATATCCACAAGTTGCGCCTGCCGGTTGCGGCTTATACGTTCCCCAAATATCCTGATTCTTGGTGACGTATGCCGGATTTACCTCAGAATAGTTGAAACGATATGGGCTGAATTTAGCTTTATTCGATTTGCCATAAGAAAAATATATTTTTCGCAATGTGAGCTTTCCTTTGTGCTCATTGCCGGCGACTGCAGCACCTGAATTGTTGTAAACATTAGGGCAAAGCGTGTAATCATACTCAAAATATACAATTTTAATAGGTTCGGCATTGCTTCCGTTGCTAATTAAATCCTGCTTGTTATACAATTCTATGCGATCGAGTTTATAGGCTGCATTGGCTGTTTCAGTAGATAATCCACCATTATTACCTATCACTCCGCGTCCATCTTCCCTTTCTGATATTTTGAACAAGGCAACCTGGGTCTTGCTTTCTATGCTATGCAAATGCCATACTTCTTTTTCCCCATATATATAAGATCCTTTATCATCTGTTTTCTTACTTTTCAAACCTTCTTGATAATTGGCGGTATTATTGCCATAGGGCGTTCTCCAATTATACGAAGCATTGGTTCGGGAGTAGTTAAACTTCACGGCAGTACCAAGATCGTCATCGGTAATTCCGTCATTTTTTACATCTACATAATCAGCAGAAAGAACCGATGTCAACAAAAAAGAATGGGCATAACTTTTGGTATGAGTAGCCATGTACAATTCATCTTCACCAGATTTGTTCTCCATGCTGTTGTCTGCTTTACCCCCTTCAGTGCTGTAAATTGCATCGCCGGTTAAACAGGTTTGGCTGGTTAAATGCGAATTATTCTTCTTGCTGATATTAAATGTGTATTCTATCTGCTTATGATTATAAGCAGGTATTCCATAAATATACCTGGAACCATCAGTATTCAGAATGGAAACTTCTCTGATGTGGTGTTTGGGCCGGCTATCCAACACTATGGCTTCTCTTTCCAAGGTGTCAAGTCCATAGCCGGCGTTAATTTCGTAAGAGTACAGCGCTCCTTCAAAACAGAATTTCGCTTCAGCATTGGTAAGAACAGACATAATCCTGTTACGGGGGTCGCGCATATTTCTTGTGTTGCCTTCGGCGCTGGCCTTCATTGAAAACGCTTGTGATCCTGATACACCGGCCTTGTTCATACGGTTATAGCTGCGCAGCATGTTCGTCGCATTTCCGGTTTTATTATTGAGTTCCACTTTAACCGGTTTAAAACCATTTATAAGATTGAAGAAATCACCATCAATGGCAGTCAGTTCACCGGCCGGTTTGAAATAATGAGATTCGAAATCCGGGTATTGTTCACTTTTATTACCCACAAACCCGAATCTATCATAGATTTGATTATCCTCGAGCCAAGGGCCACTTGTTGAGCTTGAAAAAGTACCTCCAATATTCCTTCCCACGTGTGTTAAATTTCCAACTCCCAGCTCACGGCCGTCCGAAATAGAAATACTGTTGTTCTTTAAGAAGTGGTCATGTATTACACCATTATCACTTCTATAGGTACGATAGCTTCCACCTACGCCCTGACCACTTACACTAAATATGTCAAAGGTATGGTTGGTAACAGGCAAGTTTCTGCTATTGTCGTTCAAAGTGGTTTCATATTCTCGGTTAAAGTCGTACAGTAATGCTTTGTTCTCCACATCTGTCTTACCCTGTTCTTCATACATATAGCCGTAGGATGGTAATGTCAATGTGCTATGAGTTTGGCTGGTGCTAAAATTGCCAGAAAAGTTAAGTGCAGGATGAGCACCTAAAACTTCTGCGCCAAGGTTGAATTTAAAATTATAACCATACTGTTTGCTAGGGGTGCGAATACTGGTTGTGTAAGTTTGAGTACCTACATTCCAACTAGCCGTTCCGCCAACCCCTAATACGGGATTAATATGGAAATCATCACGAACTTTTACATTTTTACTTACGGAGTTAGACACTTCCAGTGATGTAGCTTTTAACCCTGTGCGTGAATTTAGACCAGAGCCGACTCTAAAGGAACTACCCATTTGGGTTTTTAGAGATTCAAAATCTTTCCCAAAATTGAACGAAACGCTTGGGTCTATGGAAATCCCGGATTTACTACCATAGCTGAAATCGAATCCGGCGCTTAAATCTTTCGCAACCCTAAAGCTCGGACTAATGTATCCTGATATTCCCCAGCCATCATAGTTGTTATTCGTCAAGCTCATTCCATAACCCATACTACTATTTTTCCTTTCTTTTCCAAATAGTTCAATGGAGGATCCGGCAGAAAGGGTAATGGTTCGGTTGGGTTTCATATGTACCTCCTTTTTTACTTCATCGTCCTTACCATTAAAGTCATCTGGCAAACCACGCATATTTCGATTCACAACGCCGGGATTAAGATTCCAGCCTAAGCCGACGCAACTTGCCTCTTGATCCATTGTTACTCCGGCACTGTAATGTATGTTCAATGGGTATCCGCCAACATCTACCAAGGGAATATTGTAGCTAAAATCACCGCTGAATAGGTCAACCATATCTGATGCACCTATGGGCTGAAAACTTTGCACCTCAGGTTGTGTTGGGCCTGATGTCAGTGCAAAGGCAACTGCCGGTGATGTGATTTCTGAAACAATGGAAACCAATATCAACATACTCATATGCTGCTGTATCCAAATAATCCTGAATAATTTCATGGTCTATAGTTTTAGCTTGGGGATCTGGTTCATTTTTCTGGCATCAATTAGGAATTCAATTCGCGGTCTTTGCAGTACAGAGGAACTAAGCAACAATTGAATTCCTTTTTCTTTAAAGTCCGGACTATTGTCAAAAACAGCCAACACAGTTGCATACGGACGTATGCTGTATGATTGCTCAAGTTGAACAAAGGCGCATGGTATGGTATCGCCGCCATGTATTAACTGCAAGTCTCTTTGTATTCCACCGTTTAAATAGGATATGCGTTGCTTTACCGTTTCGTCATCAGGACTACCTTTAATAAAGAACTGTTTTTTTGTTGTGGTATCGGCGTACTCGAAGTTCAAATGAAAATGCACCCGGTCCTTGTAGTTTTCTATTGTTTCATTGAATTTTATCCTGTTTAACAATTCATTGCCCTTGAGTTCTGCAAGTGCCATAAATTCCGGCGATTTATAATGTACGGAAATCTTATACTGCGTGTCTTGAAATGAGGCAGTTGGCGCGTCTTTACCGCTGAACCATGTATAGTATTGCTCCGGATTCAGCGCGGTACTGCACGCGGTTAATAACAGCAACAGAAATATGGGGAGTATGGGTGTCGACATGGATTAGTGTCTTCTGAAATTCAGTTTATATGTTTTACCTATCTCGTCTTTTACTTCCAAGGTATATGTCTTGCCTATTTCAACGCCAATGGTTTGCAATTCCAAGCGATATTCATTGTCTCCTTGACGTGCAGTTAGTTGAACTGCCGATTTTAGCGTATTTCCTTTTTCATCTATAAAAGCACCTTTCAGCTGTAAATCACCATAAGGATTCACATAGGCAATTGCCAGTATATCACCGCAATGGTGTACTGCATTATTGGCGGTCTGCAACTTAGCGATTACAATGCTGTCTGCACGCTTTAGTTCCGGATCAAATGACAATCTCCAGACTTCGCTTTGCGCGATTTGTTGTTTGCCTACCATACCCAGTACTTGCCAGCAGTATGTTTTTGTTGTATCGAGGCTTTCCAATTCAACCGGATAACCGGTGATGTTTTGGGGAAGTCCGCTTAATTGATAAATCGGCCTGTTGCGCATTGACGCGTCTTCACAAGTTTGTTTTCTGCGGGTAGTGTACAAATTCCAGGTATAAGAAAAGCCGGCAACGGTTGATAAAGGCATCGGGGCAATCCACCCAAAATTGGGTCTAAGCGTTGACAGGCGCTCATCATGGCCGGGAAATGCGAGCAATAGAGGTGAATAGCCCCCAACGGTAATGAAGATGCATTGCATTTGCTCTGTCGCTAAATAATTTGTGCCCAGTCCACCACAATCTGATTGGCTGCATTGAAGCTGATAGCAAATTTTGTATTTGCCCTGGGGTAAAGAACCCATTGAGTTTTCAATTTCTTGAAAATGGCTGCTTGAATATTGCTTCGAACGAATTCCTGGATTTTGCGGGGTGAGTAGGTTCATGCCCGGCTGTATCTGTATTGATTCTGTTATAAGATAAGCAACGCGCGAACCACTCTCATTGGTAACTTGGGCATGCACGATTGCACTAATAGGAATTTGCCCATTGTACTGTAGCGTAAGATGTAATGCATCACTGCTTTTGAAAATGAAAGTTTGCTCCCGTTGGCTCATAATACGGTATGAACCTTGGCTATAAGTATGAGAGATCCCGGCAAGCACGGTCAAAACAAACGACAGTATTCGGAAGTATCTTTTGGGAATTATCATGACTCCTTGGTTTATATAGTATCATAAGCCCTATGTCAATTCAACTTGACCTATGACTTATTCAAAGTTTGGATAAACAGAACGACAAAACCAATTTTTGTCGAACATGAATTACATCATGTCCATAAATTATGGATACAATATGTACTTAATTATAGACGATTATCAGGGTAAATCGACTATTATTAAGGACAGTCGCCAAGAATTTAGGACGATTTGTTTAAGATTAAGCAAGTTTCATTCAAAGGATATTTAAACAAGAAATGTGAAGCCTGTAAAGGGTTAATACGTTACTGTATTATATTTATATTAAGTAAACAAAATCATGCAGGGGCTTGTACTTAATATCTAATGTCATATTTGTGTAATATTGCCTCACGGCGAAAAATAAGGCTTGACAATTTGTTTTTACTCATTCAAGGCCTTTCTTTGAATAACTGAAGCATGGCACTATGTTACTGGTCAGGGTTTGTTGGCTATATTGTTTTGTATTTCATGTGATGGATGCTGCCATGGCGCAAAGGGGAAATGGAATGCCTGTAAAGCCCAACGTAAAAGAATTGATTACCAGACCCACAGGTGAATTGGGTATGGAAATGTTTCACAGTGGCTTTGATAATCCGGTATTGATGAATGAAAGCCGGTACATTCGGTTACATGCCGATGTGAAATTGGGTATTGCCGGTATACCATTAGGGGTAAACGGCTATTACACCACGGAGCAGCAAACTCTCTTCAATAACAATAGTTTGAATCTGTATTTTGACAAAGACGCGTACATGCGCAGGCTCGAACAGGAAAAAAGGGAGAAGCTTGGTGCAGTAACCAAACAAGTTAATGCCAACAAAGATCAGTTAAGAAATTCCAGGAAACAGTTGTCTGATCTGACCAATCGTATCGAAATGGTTGAGACACAACGTGCTGAACGCTTGCGAAGTTTGGCTGCATTAACCAACCCACCTTTAACAAATCCGATAGATGCGCGCATTCGTGATAGCTTGAATGAACACGGCAGCCTTCATGCCGAAATGCATAGGAACTCCATCAAGAGCCGATCAGCAGCTTCGGATAGTGTACTTCTGCAGCGGCTAACAGCTGACACCCAGAGATTATACCGGTATCAGCAAAATCTACAGCTTCAAGTAAGTAATATAACATCGAAAGTCGCTCACTGGGATAGCTTGGTTAGAAATGACTCTCTGATGCATGTGGGTTCAAACTACAATATGTCTGAACTATCGAACAAAAGCAAAAGCTTACCGGTACCAAAACTTACCGGAATAATGACCAACATATCGACGTTACAGGTTGGGTTGTTTAATACTTCGATGAATCCCTTAGGGTTAAATGGAACGGCCATTCGCGGATTAAACCTGGGTTATGGGGTCGGTAAAATGGATGTGGAAGTGGCCATTGGTCGCATGCAATCAACGGATTTTAGCAGCTTTGACCGCAGAAATAACCGGTTCAACAGAAATATTGCGGCAACAAAGCTGGGTTATCAGTTTGCAAGCGTTACAGTGAATTTGTTTGCACATAGGATTTATGATGATCAGACAAAGTTGCAACAGCAAGAAGAAAGACAGACAGCATATTCCAATAACTTAATCGGCTTGAACGTTGCAGGTAATTGGGGGGCACGAACAACCTTGAATATTTCCGTGGCTCATTGTGAGTTTCAAGCGCGGCCAACCACTACGGTTGGCGTAGAAAACATAACCGCACCAACAGCAGACAACTTTTTAAACACCAAAGCCTATAACGCCGGGGTGCAATACAGAATAACGCGCAACATACAAGGGTTCCTAAACACACTGAACTCGGGCAATAGTTTCAGAAATCTCGGAAATCCATTTATGCGATACGGTTACGAAGAGAATCAAACCGGAATATCGGCAATGTTGCTGAGAAAAAGGCTACATATATCGAGCTTTATTAAGTCGTGGAAAGACAATCCCACACTGGAAGGGAACCGCAGCAACCATGGACTGGGATATGGTTTAAACGCCGGTACCCGATTCAAGAACCCACAATTGCCAAATTTGCAGTTCATGATTTCACCCTTTGAGCAAGGCAACAATCATCCCGACACACTCATGCGCATTCACAGCAGAAGTGAGCTTACTTCCGCCTCGATCTATTGGAACCCGGGGCGAAAGGCATGGAAATACAGCAGTAACATAAATGCGTCTCAAAGCCGAATTCACCTATGGGACACACTTTCATCCGTATTCAGAACCTATGCCATCAATCAGGATATCCGATACAAAGAACGGTACTTCATGGGTGCCGGCATTACCTATATCCGCAATTACCCGGGTATAGACAGCGCACAGGGTCAGTTTTGTAATTTCAAACTTGGTTGGAACTTCACCAAAACCAATAGTATGAGCATCTTGGCCAACCAATTTAGGTATCTCAACGGAGCTTTTCGCAGCAATGCTTCGTTGCAAATAAGCGCGCAAATTCATCGGACGAAGAGACTCACTTGCCGAATCGGGTATGACCAAATTTCCGGAATATGGGGCTTTGAAAGTATGAAATCGTTTCAAGGAATGTTACGCTTTGATTGGTTGCTAAAATGACGTTATTTTGAAGAAAACATGCAAAAAAGGCCAATAAAATATCGCGCCCAGGCCGCCACAGCATTGAGATACTTCACAAACAGCTACTATCCCTTTGGAATGCAAATGCAGGGCAGGGAATTTGCAGGTGGGATGGGGTATAGATACGGTTTCGGATCGCAGGAATCGGATAATGAAGTGTCTGGCAGAGGTAACAGCTATACAGCAGAGTTCTGGCAGTATGATAGTAGGTTGGGGAGAAGGTGGAATGTGGATCCTGTTAACAAGTTAGAATTGAGCCAATACGTCGCTTTTAGCAATAATCCGATAGTACGAATTGATCCACTTGGAAATGATGACTTTTATGATTCACGTGGTAAGTATCTTGCCAGCACTGGTGTAGGAAATAACATACGTATAGTCAATCAAGGTATTACCTATACAGAGGCCATTCATAACCTTGAAGTACACACCAAACTATTGCATCAATTCAATTTCTGCGACAACCAAGTAACTCATCGTAGTATGCTGAAAAGTATTGTCAATAATTATGCGAGTGGGGCGGATTTGATTAACGGCGAAATCGGAATTAAAGATTATGGAGGCAGGACAGTAGGTGCAGCGGCCCAGTATGACCCACCTCCTGTTGATCGAATAAGCGTGCTAATTGATGCTTATGGAAATGTTAATGAATCAATTACTAACTATTTTAATCTTACGAATATATTTGTCCATGAACGTTATCATAGAATAGATCCTTACTCGCATTCTCATGAGAACCATTTCTTAGCTGTAATCCAACAGAGTAATCACTCTAGTTGGTCAAATACGGAACAAAGTTTTAAAGAAAGTCAATTGTCATATGCTGCTTCTACATTGACCAAAGCATTACAACAAGGCCTTGCAAATAAGGAACAGATTGAAGTTAAATTGAAATTAATACATGAGTCACCATTAGGAGGTGTTGGTACAATTACATACGATGAATCTTCTCAACGTTATATTTCGGAAGTACAGGAATCAACGATTACCATAAAGGCTAAACCTAAAAAGGAGTAAGAATGAATATCAAGTGCATTCTCTTTGCTTTCGTTAGTTTTGGATGTGTTTCTATTAATAAAACAAGTAAATTCGATAATAGACTAGATATATATTACAATCATTTTAAAGCTTCTGATTTTCCAATGATTATGGATCCGTACGTTCCAATTGGATCGAGCCCTCATAAGTTAGGACTGAAAATACTCTCCGATTCATTTCTCATAGAGTATACCTTATGGAAGGGGAAGAGATATAAGGAAATGTATGGCGGTGATATAGGAATTGACAGCTTAAAATATTATTCAATAAAAGACACACTTTTCATCGGATCTGCCCAAAAGTATCTAGTAAAAAATGAGAATGACAGTATTTATTTACTCTTGAACTTGAACAGATCGTATTCAATGCGCGATAGTTTCTATTTTATCAAGAATAGAAGTGTTGTTGACAAGCAGTTAATAACCGACGTACTTTGGTTCTGGTTGGAGGACTGAAAAGGTTAGAATACGCATCATGCGTATTGGCCAATTCGTATTCCATAATGCAATATTGTCAAAGATGAATTTAGAGGGTGCTCTCTGAACTATGTCAAAGTAGTCATCTAACTTTGAGCAACGTGTATCAAACTAAAGGCACCAAGAAATATGCGGGCTATGCCTTGGAAGCCAGTTGAACAGACCTTGATCGAGAACGTGCGCAGTGGAAGGCCAGTCACAATTTATTGTAGATGCATTACGCAATTTTCTGTGCCCGGGTTAAGATGGCCTGAGCACATAGCGGATGCGCCAAAGCCACAACTTTCCTGTCGTGCTGAGTGAAATGCTTAACAACACAGAAAAGAGCTGTTTTTTGTATATTCGTTCTACCCAATGCCTACCACCAATACCCGCAGCATCAGTGTTATCCGGCATTCCGGCGTGTCTGACTACTATCCCTTTGGAATGCAAATGCAGGGCAGGGAATTTGCAGGTGGGATGGGGTATAGGTGGGGATTTCAAAACCAGGAAATGGATAATGAGATAAGGGGTAATGGAAATGCTGTGAATTATACTTTTAGAATGCATAATCCCAGAATCGGCCGTTTTGATTCACTTGATCCACTTTCAGCTGAATATCCATGGAATGCCCCATTTGTGTTTTCTGAAAATCGAGTAACAAATGCAATAGAACTGGAGGGATTAGAAGCATGGGACCTAGGGGATGAACAAGGAGTAGTATTTGGCCCATTTGCCAACATTCAAGCTGCGCGCACTTCCACGATTGAAAATCAGAACCCTGTTTTAATGAAGGAGGTTCTTATTAAAGCTACTGGGGGTCAGGCTTTCATCCCGGTAGGCCCCATGTTAAGCAGTAGGCCAGATGCAGATGGATATATATCATACGAAGAATCCATTAGCTGGTGGAGGAATGGAAATGGACAGACACTTCGGGCTGACCTTGGTAAATTGAGCATAAACGGTATTACCGCTAAATCATTTAAGAATGGTGTGGGTTCTAGTATATTCGTAAATACTATTATGAAAACTAGCACTTTGGATCAAATATTTAACACTAAAGCATGGAATGATGCGAAGGTCTATGGAACGATCCGTTTAACACTTATGGAGAGCAATCGGGTAACAGCAAATTATGATGATTATAACTTCGAAATGCATTCCAGTTACAATCCCGTAGTTTGGATTAGAAATTTAGCTACTAAAATTGGAAAAAGCAAGGCTGGTGTAGGAAAAGAATATAGGATTGAATTCTACGGCTCCTTATCAATTCCACAGGCACCTTTGCCAGCAAAATGACCAAGTCAATACACTATATACATTGCATTTTAGCTGCATTTTTATTTGTGCTGGGTTGTCAACATAATTCGGATTATTTCGAGCATCTTACTTCTTCATATTATTATTACAGTGAGGGTGCTTACTCTAAGTCCATTCTGAATAATTCTAATCGAAGTACTAATAATATTTATGGTACAATAGTGGAATATAAGTACAATAGCAATTATATAACTGCTAAGCAAATGCCGAGAAAGGAAGAGTATAAGTCTTACATAGTTCATTCATTGATATTGGAATATGAATCGAGAAGCAGGCATTTTTCCGCTACTACCCGGGCCGAAGTCGAACAATGTGCGGACAGCATTATTGATTCTACAGAAAGTTATCAGAACATATTTATACGCACAATTAATTTTTGGATTATCGGAATTGAAATGGATACTTTATATGGACCTTATGATTTGAAGGAGTTTGAAACAGTTTGCAGAAATCTGGGAGTACCACGAAGATTATGGCTCAAGTAGTTGGATTACATTGCAGGACCTGAAGAATATCACAGTTGATACCATCACGTTGTGAAAGATGGCATTTTTTGTTTCAACGGTATCCATTGGGTTGTCTACGATAGGATAAAGAGGATACACTTTCTATATCCAACTTGGCGGAAATAGTATTCAGACTGTTTTCGAAAATCGTGCCTAATCTTTTTACTATCTACCTGTATGATCTTTTCAATGCTGGGCGTAAGAAATTTTGCCTTTTCACATCGCCCCGCAATCCACAGCCTCTACCTCCCGCCTGGGCGCTTCGGCTGCGCGCCGCGAGCGGCCTGAGCCTGGGAGGTTGTCGATGAGGATGCCGAAATACATGCCGGCGTCGCGGCGCTGACGGGCGGAGAGCCAGGTCCCAAGGCTGTTGGTGCCGGCGTAAAATGGTCCGGTGCGGAAGGCAAGACCCATACGGAAACTGCGGTAATCGTATTCGAGGAAGGCGGGCAGGGAGATCTGGAAGCGGTTCTTTTCGTAGCGCGGACTCACCATGAGCCATGAGCCGTGACGGATATGTGGTCCGTAAGCGGCCCGCAGGCTTTGTATCCACTGGCCTTGCACAAAGACATGCTTTTTCAGTTGATAATCGGCATGGACGGACAGCCGCGTGGGCAAGCCAATTTCCGCTGGCCCTTCGCTGCGCGTGTACCCGGGAAAATCGCCCGGAGCAGGTTCACGTACCTGCCCCTGGTCGTAGCGATCGATCAAGCCTGCAGTCGACCAGTCTGCATCGGCAGCGATATTCCATTCCCGGAGCGTATGGGCGCCGTAGCTGATTTTCCCGATGTCGAGCAAAGCCATGCCCACTCGCAGTAGATAATCCGGATGACGGTTTTTGTATCCGCCCGGCTGTCGGAATGGTTTTTTATGGAAGGTATAAACGGCTCCGATATCGACGGCGCTGCCACGCCCGATATCGCGGTATTCATGGAGGCGGTATTGGGATGGACCAACCCGGTAATCGCTGGTACTCAGGCGGGTAATTGTCATCCCGCTGCTGTTGAAACCATATCCTCCGAAGCCCCAAATGCGGCGCCAACTAGCTCCTACAGCCAGGCTGCGGTTCCAATCCAGCGGAATCAGGTGCGAAACATGGAGACCCGCACCGCCCCAGGCATGCGCGTTCAGGGCCATGCGCGGTATGGCTTCGGTCGTCCCGCCATTGTGCATATTGAAGCGGTCGAAAGCCCCGTCGGCACTGTCGAATTCGCGAAAAGCCGCATACGCCAATGGTTCATACAAGCCTTTGATACGGCCCGCTGCCTCGACACTGTGGATGATACCAAATTGCCAACGTCCTGCCTTCAGCAAAAAATTTGGCCCGCTCAATCCGGCGCTGGCTCCAGCCTGTTCGGAACGGCCATTCAGCCGCGCCCGGAGGCGGAATTCATCCCAGCGGGGAGCTTCGGTTTCGGTATTGCGCAGGGCTTCGCGGTACGGAGAGAAAGGCCATTCCAACTGCAGGAAAGTATTGTCGGCATGCACCCTGCCATGCAGCAGCTGCAATTGCCAGGTATAGGGAGTATGCGCACTCAGCGCGGGATTGAGGTTCAGCGCCGGCAAGCCATTGCTGATTCCTGTTGCATACTGTGAATAGCCGGGGGCAGAGAAGACCACCCCCTGCACAAGCGAGAGCATCCATCGGCGGTCCATATTCCTATAACTCCGCCGTAAGCGCTTATGTTGCCTGAGGATGTTTCAGGTCGGGAAAGAAAATCTGTAAGTGCTTAGAAATCCAGCAGTTCCTGAACCGCTTTTTCCAGTCTGCCCCAGGGAAGGAAATGCGTTTCGAGCGATGGCGCCAGCGGAACAGGCGTATCGAGACTGCCCAGGCGCTTTACCGGCGCGTCGAGGTACGCGAAACAGTTTTCACCTATCCAGGCGGCGATATCGGAGGCGATGCTGCCGGTGAGCGTATCTTCGCTCAGCACGAGCACCTTGCCACAGCGTTTCACTTCTGCTGCAACGGTTTCACGGTCCCAGGGCAACAACGTACGCAGGTCGAGCACACGGGCTTGCAGTTGTTTTTCCTTCACCAGCCTGAGTGCCTGATGTACGCCCCAACCGTAGGTTACAATCAGCAGGTCCTCTCCGTCGCCATGTACCACGGCGCGGGCTTCAGGCAGGGTGTACCAGGCGTCCGGTACGAGGCCGCTTACGCTGCGGTACAAAAACTTGTGCTCGAAAAACAGCACCGGGTTCGGGTCGGCCACAGCCCTGGCCAGCAAGCCTTTCGCGTCGCGCGGATTGGAAGGGTAATAGATTTTCAGCCCCGGCACATGGTAAAACCAGGCTTCTGTACTTTGGCTGTGGAAAGGTCCGGCCTGAACACCCGCGCCGGTGGGCATACGCACCACCACATCGGCCGGCTGCGCCCAACGGTAATGGCTCTTGGCCAGGTTATTGACAATCTGGTTGAAACCACAGGTAACAAAGTCAGCAAACTGCATTTCCACTACAGCTTTCTGACGCTTGATGGCCAACCCATAGCCCGCACCAAGGATGCTGCTTTCCGTGATAGGCGTATTCCGCACACGGCCTTTGCCGAACTGCTCCACAAAGCCTTCCGTGATCTTAAAGACCCCACCGTATTCTGCCACATCCTGCCCCATGATCACAAGGTTCGGATAGCGTTCCATGCAAAGCCGCAGGCCATCGCTCACCGCATCGACGAGGCGCTTCTCCGATTCCGGACCGGCCGGGGCGGTATCTTCCATGTCGAACGGGGCATACATATCATCCAGCTCTTCTGCCAGATCGGGAACAATTTCAGGTTCAGCAAATACGGTTTCCAAGCCGCTTTCAATTTCCTGCATCACGGCATCGCGGACCGATTGTTTCGCGGAAGCGGTGAGGAGTCCCAGCGATTCAAGCCAGCGTTCGTAGTTATCAACCGGATCTTTGATTTTCCAGGTATCGAACAGCGCCTGTGGCACATATTTGGTACCGCTGGCCTCTTCGTGGCCCCGCAT
Source organism: Bacteroidota bacterium (assembly GCA_046314695.1). Lineage (GTDB taxonomy): Bacteria > Bacteroidota > Bacteroidia > NS11-12g > UBA955 > REEB481. Next base: position 31,613 of record JBKDBI010000029.1, read on the forward strand.
GCGGAAGGTGAGGCATTCGAGCAGGATGGGGCGCGGATTCCTGCGCATGTCTTCGGCCAGTTGGCTGACCGTCTGGTACACCTCAAGGATATTGTTTCCATCCACCTGCACTGCTTCCATGCCGTAGCCAATGCCTTTATCGATAAACTGGCTGCAGCGGAACTGCTCGCGTGAGGGCGTACTGAGGCCGTAACCGTTGTTTTCGATCAGGAAGATCACAGGCAATTGCCAGACAGCAGCCACGTTCATGGCCTCATGGAAATCGCCTTCCGAGGTACCGCCGTCTCCGCTGAAAACCACGGCAATTTTTCCTTCTTCAGCCAAAAGATGCGACAGCGCGATGCCATTGGCGACGCCCAGCATGGCACCCAGGTGGCTGATCATGCCGACTATATGGTATTCGTTGGTACCGAAATGGAAACTGCGGTCACGGCCCTTGGTAAAACCGCTTTTTTTACCCTGCCATTGGGCAAAGAGCTTGGAGAAGGGAATGCCGCGCGAGGTGAACACACCCAGGTTGCGGTGCAGTGGCAGGATGTATTCGTCGGCGTGCAATGCCTCTGTGACTCCGACTGAAATCGCTTCCTGGCCGATGCCGCTGAACCATTTTCCCACTTTGCCCTGGCGCAGCAGTATGAGCATTTTCTCTTCAATGATCCTGGGTTTCACCAAGGAACGGTATAGGTTCAGGAGAGTTTCATCACTCAGGTTTCCGCGCTCAAAGTTCATGCGGCCGCAAAGGTAAGCAGGGGCGGCGAAAGGCGGGGTTGGTGGTGACGCTCTGTTTTCAGAGGTAAAGAGGAGATTTCCCGGACAAGAATGGGGAGCCTACGCATGCTTCTTGCATGTTCGTGCTTAGCTCTTTTGCCAACTGTTCACGAGTACGATTTTCCGGAGGCCTTTCAGCCGAGACCTAGAATCCAATCGGGTTTTACTCCAAACAATAGGGGGCTGATGCACGATAATCTGCCCTCTATTGAAGTGATCGTAAAACTGGCTAAGGCATTTGTTGTAAGCGTGGATTTCCTTTTAGGTGAAGGATTGAACGCTGCCTATGATAAAGAGATGGTTAAACGACTGGACGAACTGGAAAGCCTGCCTGCCGATGAAAAGCAGCGTATATTCCATTACATGGATTTTATTATCCGGGAATACAAAACAAAAAAACTTATAAAAATAAATGAGAAAAGCCCGGCAAGTCCGGGCTTTCAAATTCAATTACCTAATCTTTGTTGTGCAATCTGATATTTCTGCCTAAAGGATTCCGGTAGGTCGTCCTTGTTTATCTTCTCCAGATATTTAATTACATCCGAATAATTCCCGTTCTTCCAAGCTTTGTTAGCTGCTTCCAAGTTTTGTTTCTCTACCAGATTTGCAGTGTATACTGAATTCCTTTGATTATCAAATTTCTCAAGGCCAGCTAAAGCTCTTTCACTTTCTTCCAACAACATTTCACCCTCACCGATAAAAAACAGGAACACATTATTTACAAACGTCTCCTGTGGAATCTTACTAAGCTTTAGGTCAGAATTAAAATACTCTTGCATGACCTGATTATCTATCTCAACTACATTAGAGTGTTTTGTACCTACCCAAAGATTATTTGAGTTCTCTCTGGGATTTTGAACTAACGAGATATGCAGTAATGCTGATTCATACCTTACAATGTCATTTGATTGCTCAGTTAATTTTAATCCATGCTCTGTAAACAAGGAATGAAGCTTTGCCGATATAAGTTGATTAAATTCCATTTGCCACCCTCCTTAATTTAAAATCCAGGTGGCAGCCATGCGCCACTACTTGGGTTATAAATCCAACCCCTTCCCTGAAGGATTGACCTTTCCGCATTTAAGAATCCGCCTGTAGGTATCAAGTTGCCATTAGCAAGTCGGTAAGAATCAAAAATAGGTTTACCCAATCCCATTTCTCCACGCAACGCACCATAGTTGGCTTTCCAATGTAATGCAGGTGTGCCTTTGTTAGGAAGATGCAGCATATAATCACCTGCTTTCCAACCTGTTGCTTTCGTGGTTTGAGGAGCTCCCTACTTGAAAAGATTCAATCCTCCTTGTGCTCCCCCCTTAGCAGCAACAGCTTCAACTCCCTTGCCCCAGTTTCTATAATCTACTAAATCTTGCTCGTTTTTGCAACAATTCGCCAAATCGTTTTCAACGACTTTGAACAACACTTTTAGATTTTCATTATAAGATGTTGTTGGTTCCTGGATAGTAGAAAATGAAATAGCCGTATTCGCTACATTTACATTAGCAATGAGTACAGCAAAAACAAACATCAATATTATAATAAACAACTTCATTTTATTCTTCCTTTGCCTTTTGATAAACTTGAATTAGTTTATCGCAAACCTGTTGTAAATCCTCTGATTGCTCCTTGTTTGTAGGGTCATAGTCAAGTTCCAATTTGTTGATTAGTATATCCTCTAAGCAATTCATTAGCTGTTGACGATTTTCAATAGATTGAAGAATTAAAGGAATGTAACCTTTGTATTCCTCCGTGGCAATATTTTCGGGAACTCCAATAGGATTCCAATCTGCCAAAACACGATTTATGTCTTCAATTATCTTTTTCATAATGTAATTACTCAAAGGGGATGAAATGTCCTTTACCTAAACCTTTTGCCGTACCTGGCGCATTACTAAAAACAGTAACTACCTTACCCTGTGCATTCACAACAACTGTATTTCCTCCTAACGTATAACGAGTTTGGGTTCCATACCGACCTGCTGCCTGAACCGGTGTACCTTCCCTAACAATCTTTAAAATGTCAGCTGTCTTAAATCCTCTTGTTACTGCTTGATTAGTGGCGTGCTGTGTAAACCCTTTAATTACTGATGTACTCGTCTCAGCGGCAATTTTTGCGGTTTCAGAACCAGCACGTCCAATCGCTACAGTCGCAGAACTGTTTATAAAGGCCCTTGCCAAAGCTGGTATTCCAATAGCCAAAGTCACCGGGTCTATTTCTGGATCATCCAATTTGCCTGTTGCAACAAATTGTGGTACTTCAACAGTGCCCACGTTGACTAAGTGCCCATTAGCTATTTTTCGCGATATGACATACTCGTGTCTCCAATTGTACTCAGTTCTGATTCCGTAGCGATTTGTACTATTCCCATTCTTATCAAAACCGATAACATGACCAATAGCTTTAATCGTTACTAGTCCGCTTTCATCGTGGCTTCCTTCTTGAGTAAAGTACTTGACACTTATTGATTTGCTATGTAGATTATTGACTTTTCCACCTAATCTGGAAGCAGTGTATTCTGCAGTTTGTCTTTGCTCTTTGGTTGAACCAAACAGTCCAAAGAAATATGCCCCGTTAGGATCAATATTCAGGATTGGATTATTCCCATTAACTGAGTAATCGCTTAAACTTATTTGAGGCACAGGATCCAAATTCCACCTTCTCCCCAACCTACAATCATACTGCCAGAACTCTGCTGTATAGCTGTTACCTCTACCAGACACTTCATTATCCGATTCCTGAGAGCCAAAACCGTATCTATACCCCATCCCACCTGCAAATTCCCTGCCCTGCATTTGCATTCCAAAGGGATAGTAGCGAGACAAACCGGAATGCCGGCTGGTATGGCTGTTGCGGGTGCTCGTGAAAGGCATTGGGTAGAACGAATATACAAAAAAAGAGCTGTTTTTTGTTTTGTTATAGGCTTTCAATCAGCACACCGGGAAAGTTATAGCTTTGGTGCATCCGCAAACCCCTCTTAGGCGCATTCAACCCGTGTACACGGAAATTTGTAAAGCATTTTCTATATATGAGAGTGGCCTTCCGATTCGAATGTCCTCGATTAAGCCCGATTCCCAAGGCTCAAGCAGCTGGGCTTGCTGGATTTTTTGATGTCTTGGGCTACATACCCGTTTTTCAAAGCTCGATGACTACTATAACACAATTGAGAGAGCACCATGAGATTCTGCGGATAATTCCATTTCCTAATTTCTCTTAAACAAATTATCAAGAATTAGTAAGGAACATCCCTATTTGCATATTTCTGTGATATAGAACATAGGCCTTCCAATACCGTAAACTTCAAATATTAAGGATGGTTTATCCTTGTTAGGTCTTATTTGATATGTACTCTTGTTTTGCATTTCAAAATCTCCATTTGCGGTATTTGCATCCTTAATCGGCAGATACCAACCCTTACAAATTATATAGAATATACTATCTCTGGTTGGTCCTTTTGACGATCTTTCATAATCCGGCCAAATTCGCTTATTTCTGTTGAAGAAGTTTTTGAAATCTAAACGTGGAGTAACCCACATCGTGAAAGCTGTATCGCAAAGGTTGCTAGTAATTTCATGCATTTTTATACAACTATCTACATTCAAGGGTACAACAACTGGGGACATTATGAAGCTGCTATTACGCTCGGTATACATAAATACAAGAAAGTAGGAATTAGTTGTATCAACGCTCTTTACATGTTCCCTAAGACGATGGGTTTCTTTGTTTTCAGAATATTCCTTAACAGGATCACTGATGATTAGACATGCACTAAATATAGTTGCTTTAAATAATATTATTATTGCTCCAAACATCCTTTATAATCTTCATATGTGTTATCAAAGGTATTCATCTTCATACATTGCTTCTCCGAAGGAGTACTATAGAAAATGAGTTTTGAGTCGTTTTTTAACATAAATATACTCATTGAGGCGCCAGGTTTCGAACTGCTGATAGCGGGTAACCGTGAGTACAGACTCTTTTGAAAACATCCACTGTATCCAACAAGATAATCCGAAGAACGCTGGTCAAGTCTACCTTGTAGTTTGTATGACTGTGTTGAATTGTCCCACAATTGATCAACTACGTTTTTATGGATTACCTCTTTGCATTGACTTCCGTACTTATTAAGAACATAGCGTCCAAGGTTCTGAAAATGCACATCGGATATTCTGAATGTACCAGATTGGCCCATAATATCATATTCCCAATTTGGGTGGGGAATACTACTTGCTTCGGATGCTTTTGCTGCAGAGTATCTATCAGAAATACCATACAAATGCAATAATTCGTGTGCAGCTACTCGCGCGCCTGTCCACTCCCAATCAGAAAGAGAAATAACCGCTGTTTTACTAGTCCTTAATTCCTTACTACTAGGTTCCTCTTTGAAATATGTATGCGAGCTGACTGTTCCATTAATTGAAATCATATTCTCCCCATATCCTAGGTCATCTTCACTTACGTTTTCATCGTATTTGAACTGAACCTGCAGATCAATCAACCAAAGTTTTCCATCCTTCACAAATTCCCCAGTTCTATATATAGCATTAACTTCCTGATTTAAATACTCGACCATCTGCGGTGATGCCCCAACCCCGGTAATATAAGTTGTTGAAGATATTACTATTGTCCCGCCCAATCCATTTGAATTCGGTATGATTCTAATGATAGCATCCCTTCCATCTACATCAGAAAAGAGTATTGGAGAGTTGAGCGAATATGCATACGCAGCTACAGCCGGATATTTAAAAGCATTGGGATCTCTACTTATCCAGCGACCGATTGCGGTATTATAGTTACGAGCTCCATAATCAACGCTCATCTCTGATACATCATCCATTCCTTCCTGCCCTCCAAACCCCCACCGATACCGCATCCCACCTGCGAAATCCCTGCCTTGCATTTGCATTCCAAAGGGATAATAGCGAGCCAGGCCGGAATGCCGGTTGCTATTGCTGTTGCGTGTGTTGGTGGAAAGCATCGGGTAGAACGAATATACGAAATAGCGCTGTTCTTTGTGTTCTTAAGGCTTTCCCTTAGCAAACCGGGAAGGTTGTAGCTTGGGCGCATCCGCTATGTGATCCTTGGCCTTTCTATCCCGGGTAAAGGTTCTTTTGAAGCATCTTCGATAAAATTTGACTGGCATTCTGCTGCGAACGTTCTCATCCAAGGTCGGTACCTATGGCTCTATGCACCAGGCTGGCATTGCTCTCGGTGTCTTTCTCTTCGCATTCGTCACAAAACATATGATGACCACTGAGTATCCTTTCAGCTAACAATCTCTTGGAAAGTATTACATCCACCTTGGAGGTAAAATAATGGAATGCAATAAGACGATTGTAACAAACTCCATTACCTAATGTTGCCAGATTTCCTTATGAAAGACCCATCTATTCAACTCATGATCAAATCGGAACAATACCATAACACTGCCACCACGTACACCAATATACCTTTTTGCTTTCACCTTATGTTTTATTGATTTGTAATAAGTAAAATATATGGTATATGCGATCATTGAATCAGTACTTCCATTATAAGCTTTCTTGGATATATAAATCCACGTGATTTCTTTTAATCTTGGAAGTTTGACTGGCCTTTTAGGGTCATACAGCACTATAGTACGATTGCATGGTCCGTTAGGAACAAATTCAAACAAGGAATCCGTAAAAACATTGGCACTTATTAAACGTGGCTTATACACATCGCCTGATAGGCATAGAATCGGATACAAGTTATATTTCTCACTGGATTTCTGGGCAAAGATATGAAGGCCTCCACTTATAAAGATTAAAAGTAATATTACTCTAAAATAGATGCTACTGGCATTTCTTGATTTTATCATCTTGTTGATTGTGATATGTGGCACGATTGACAGATTTTTTAAATTTATCATAACTCATACTGCCTATATTGCCAGTTGAATTATATAAATTGATAACTTTCTCGTACCTTGTCGATAGAACAACTGGTGTCTCAGGGTTCGCCAATGCGCGGTTAAGTATATTTTCATCAAAATCATTAATTCTCGTTGGCGTATTGTATCCTAATATAATGTTAGCCTGTGTGTTTCCATATAACTCACTAGTTGTGTTGAATCCATTAATATCATCATAGCTTGCACCATAATTTTGTATCTCAAATTGCCCGTCATTTTCAAATTGCGACTTCTTGTAAGTTAGCGTTGGAACATGAACATGTGCGTCATATGAAGCTGGAAAGCCCAGTTTGTCGTATGCGTCACTAACTCGCCATTTACTTTCAGAGGCGCCCTCTGTAAGTTCAATAAATTTAGGAAAACCACCCGCCAATAATAAACCCGTTACAAAGCCCACCTCTCTATTTGACGTTGCAGATTGTGCATAGGCCTTGTCCATTGCCAGTATCTCATTGCCTTGAGGCAAATCAATAATATCATTAATAGCACCCTTCGTGTTCAATTGTATATTGCTTCCCTTCTTTGTTGCTTGCTTAATATATTTTTGAGTCTCAACAGTCAAGACCATTTGCTTCTGATTGTTCATTATACCATCTGATCCAATCCATTTACCCTTCGTATTATAATAATCTGTTTTGCCTGTAGGGTCAACCATCATTATTGGGGAATTACTGAGTATAGAATAGTTTGAAATACCAAATCTAAGAATGGGATCTATACTCATACGTCTTGACAACCGTACATCTAATCCAAAGTCTCCGAAATGATAAATATTCTTCCTATCAATCGTATTAATTACTTCATGCCCTCCAAACCCCCAACGATACCCCATCCCACTTGCAAACTCCCTGCCCTGCATTCGCATTCCAAAGGGATAGTAGTCAGACACACCGAAGTACCGGTTGCCACTGCTTTTGCGGGTGTTGGTGGAAAGCATTGGGTAGAACGAATATACGGAAAAGCGCTGTTCTTTATGTTGTTAAGGCTTTCACTTAGCACACCAGGAAAGTCGTAGCATGGGTGACATCGATCATGGATGCCTGATCCGTTCCTTCCCGGGAACAAGAAATGCTGTGTAGCCTCTTGCCTATGGTGTGAGCGGCTTTACTCTGCGACTTGGGTAATCAAGGCCTCCTACCCTGACGCTGAGGGCAGACCATGCTTAGTCCTTGGTTATCTGGCCTTTACGCCCATTGGTGAAAGTGAATTGACTACTATAACGCCATTCAGAGAGCACCCTCAACGCTAAAACCATATTAAAACTGTGGCCTTTAAGGGTATGTCAATTCGAATATCCAATTCCCCTTATATAGCTCTTGAATGGTTTCAAAAGCGGTATATAGTTGCCATTTCTGTCCATTCGCCAGTATAACTCTTCGTCAAATGAAATACCACGAATCCAGACGCGTGCAATGTATCTAACCTTGGTCTTTGGCAGGAAATAGTAGCCTATGCTATCCCTATTTAAAGTATGAATTAGTCTTCCTTCACCTATCTTTGAATGGTACTGCTTAATACTAAACGAATCGGTTTCGACAGAAATGTAGCAGATGGGGTAATTACTGTATTCTGCTGTAGTCAAATATAAGCAATGACCATCTTTCTTTTTCAACCCAATAGAATCTGTAACTACCAAGTTATAATATCGTATGAACCTTGTTTTTGTTTCTTGAGTGGTTTGGATTTTGAACAAGCCCACACGTTCATGCTTCACAGTATCTAAATAGTAGCATTTATAAATCGTGTCACCAACTTTATTCATATCACATATTCGTATAATATCATTTCTTTTAATCATCTTCCTACCTGAGCATGAAGAACTTCCACTAAATAATAAAGCCGCTATTATAAATATATATATATTCACTTTGCTACTTCCTTGGGCTTTGTGTATCTATCAAATGTACCGACTCCGAGCATTGCATCCACATGCTCCTTATTTCCAAGTCCTTCATGGCAAGGAGCAGCAATTCTTCCAAAAGCATCCGGTGTCTGATGCATAAAATCATTAGATTCGGCTATTTTCCAAACTGATACATCCCTTGTCATTAGTTCTTCCCCTAGTTCCTGAACTAAGTCAGATACATTTGACCAGAGGTCCAAAGGGTCAAACTTTCGTCTTCCGGGAGTATATGTTCGCACCAATGCACCGAGCAATGTGTTAAGATCCACCGTTGTGATATCCCTTGCATTACCATTTACCTTTCCATCCCTGATTATATATTTTGTGGGATCTATTCCTCCGATACCTGCAGTAAGATGCAAACCTCCTTTTTGTTCCCCCCCATACCCAGAGAAGACAAAATTTCGAGGTATCCAAGTAAACAACGGATGTCGCGTATAAGCTGGTTTTTCCGAATTCTCTGTGCTTGAACTCAACAATTGTCGATTTCCAAAACCGTCCTCTATCTCAATGGTGGTGGTATAAATGTTATGGTAAGCAATGTAACGATGGAAATCGCGTTTATCAAGTAAATTTGGCGCTTCCCTTGTAAATTCAGCGTACCTGTTACTCACTCGTTGAAACGTGGTGTACGTATTCCCGTTGTTGTCAGTTACAATTTTCCTTATGAATTCGTCATTCCCATCTAAATCTACATAGGTTGTTGGACAATTTCTCATTCCCTGATAAGGAGATAACTGCTGTTTAGACAATGCTGTTAGTAAATCACAGCTTAACCAACGCCCCAAACCGGATCTGAAATATCGTTCACCAAAATCAATATAGGACTTTGTCACTTCCTTCCCATTAAACCCCCACCGATACCCCATCCCACCTGCAAACTCCCTACCCTGCATTTGCATTCCAAAGGGATAGTAGCGAGACAAACCGGAATGCCGGCTGGTATGGCTGTTGCGGGTGTTTGATCGATGCATGACGTAGAACGAATATACTGAAAATGCGCTGTTTTAATAGATTTCCTGCCTCGTAACTTGTTTTTGTGATCGCCACATTGCCGGCATGTAAATC
>JBKDBI010000030.1:0-5073 GCA_046314695.1 Bacteroidota bacterium
CCGCACGAAGCCGCAGCCAGTGTGATGGCACAGAACAAGCAGAAACTTCGATTCATGGAGCAAAGAACGGTCAGGAGGTCCATTCGTGGGGATGAGGTGGGTGCTGCATCGCGCATTTTCCTGCATGATATCGCTCAGGCAGGTTCGCCGTGCAATAAACCAACCCCTGCCGCGTTTAAGGGAGGCGCACAACAGCGCTATGGCACAATAATTGAAGTGAAAAGAACAATGCGTAAAATCCTGATGGCCATGCTGGCACTCTTCGCCGGCTTTGCTTTCACACCCCTGGATGAAACCGTTGCCGGTATGGCGGAAGAAAACTTCGATGCCATGCAGTCGATGGTGATGTTTGAGAAAACAGGACTTGGCAAACTCGGGCTGAGCATGCACGCCTTTTACCTTGCCCTGGGTGGTTATGGTAAGCTGCTCAACGAGGGCAAGCTTGGCAATCCGCGCTATCTCAGCATTGTCGATTTCAGCCAGCCGAGCAACAACCGCCGCTTGTACATCATCGACATGAAAGACACTTGCTTGTCTTTCCATACCTGGGTAAGCCATGGAAGAAACAGCGGTGAGAAATACGCCACCAGGTTTTCCAATGTACAGAACAGCCTCATGAGCAGCCTGGGTTTCTTCGTGACCGGCAACACCTACATGGGTCAGCACGGACTCAGCCTGCGCCTGAAAGGCCAGGAGCCCGGCATCAACGACAAGGCCGAACAACGCGGTATCGTGATGCACGCGGCCGATTATGTAGGCGAGCATGTGGCGCAGCAGCAGGGCTTTATCGGCCGCAGCTGGGGTTGCCCGGCCGTGCCCACCGAACTCAACGAACCCATCATCGAAACCATCAAGGAAGGCAGCGCCTTCTTCATCTACCACCCCGGCAGCCAGTACCAGAAGTACAGCAGGTATGCGCGGGTGAAGTGACAGGGAATCAGATTCATTGTGACCCAAGGCAGGTTGGTAGCTTGCGTTGGCAGGGTATTGCACGCACTATGAACTGAATATTGTTCGCAGAGGATTTATTCGGGGATGGCGTTTGATTTTTTGTTAGGTAAATCCTTGTTTAGCAATGCGTTCTTATGGTATTCAGGTATTGTTTACTGAAACTTGACAAATTATTGGCAAGGCCTATTTGTGTAGCGTTAAATTCGTATTCACTCCGAAGATAGGATTATGAGTAGATCTTTAGTTTTTGCAGTTTGGCTTGTATACCACCTGTTTATTTCTCCGGGTATGTTCGCCCAGGATGGTTATGTTCCACAAGGCATCAGCTCCGGTATCAGCTCGCCCAATGGTTTTCACGGCGCTGAACCAATTTGTCCGGCATGGGGAAATAACGCAATTGGTGACTTAGCATGCTTGTCAGCATTAAATCCACCGATGTTTCAGACGTGGAATAATGCCGAAGTTTGGATTGGTATAGGTTTATTTTCAAATCAGCGTTCACCATCCTTAGGGTCTTGAAAGCATAGTTAGGTTATCAGAGGAAAGGCTGGTGCAATATGAAGAATAGTAATTGGATATGGATTCTGTTGTTAATTCCTGCTACTTTCCTAAAAGGGCAAACGTTATCAGATCACAGAATATATGGTGGAAACAAAAATGATGTTTATCCTTTAACGTGCATCATCGATTCTGGCAAGCAAGCTGTATTGTATCAATTTTCTGAGGAAACGGAAGTAAACGGCACCATATTCAGGGCCAGGAGCAATTCAAGAACATTTATGAATTATTTGTTGCTGATTATCGACAACAATGGGAAAATAGTTCATAGTTGGCAACCGGATTCGATGTACTTCAATCAGAATGTTTTTCTTGGAACCGGTTCGACCTTGGGTTTGAAGTTGCACTACAATCCATCAGCAAAACGACTCTACATGATCGGCGAACTGAGGAATGGCGTATTGTATAACGGAGGGGATTCACTGTCCATTCCCAGGATGAGTGGAAATCGGAGTGATGGTTTCCTGCTGGAGTTTGATTCTTCCCTGGTTTTGAAACGATACACGCGTTTGGATAATTTGGGGCTGGTTAAAGCTACAAAGAATTTTGTTATTTATCAGGATACACTATTCTATTTAGGCAATGTGCTCAGTCGCCTGAATCTTTACAAAGTTTCTTTATCAAGTTTTTGGAAGGATTCATGCATTGTATTCGTCAATCGCTTTGAAACAGTGAATTTGGTTGTTCACAATACAGAACTGATGGCTGTTTTAACCTTCAGAGATACCTTGCGTGCAGGTGGCGTATTGTTGGGCGGCAAAGGCAAAACCTATTCCTACTTAGTACCGGTTTACAATATTTCCATCAACAACAGTAAACTGTTATTGCAACAAAGTTCTGCTGGCGGTATGGGTATAAGTAATGCCAAATCAAGTAACGGATATTTGGTTGTTTGTGGTAGCTATGGTTTGGCTGAAGTAGTGGCCAGCGGGGGTTGGACAATGCTAAAACCCTCGCGCTCTGTAGCTTATACATTGGTTTTTGATAGCTCTTTTGTAGCCAGACAGGTTGATTACGGCCCTGTTGACGATGTTGATTTTATGAACAGTTCCTGTCTCGATTTGGAGTTGTATCGGGATCACGTATATACGATAGTTCAAGGATTAGGTGGTGGCTCCCGGTTTGCTTACCGAAATTGGCAGCCCCTTAGCGGAGGCTTGTTGTTGTGTAAATCTGATCTTAACGGGAATTTGCTTTGGGTTTCAAGGATGAGTAGTCCGGGAAATCCTACTAATTTCTGGTCGGGGACCATTGCGGATAATTCCCGGACAGCCGGCAATCTTATCTTTACCATTGCATTCTGGGATACTATTGCGATTGGTGAAAAGATGATTACCAAGACCGGTAATGACTGGGATATTCTGCTGGCGGTAATTCGGGATGGAAGTATTGAACGAGGACCTGTTGATCCAGGGCCTTATTGCGCAGGAGACAGTATTTTTATACCCTTTGTCGCGGATGGGAACTTTGCGGATACCAATCGTTTTGTAGCTGAATTAAGTGACGGAAAAGGTGCTTTTTCAAGTACCACAATACTGGGCTCTTATGAAGGGAGCAATTCAGGCACTATAGCGTGTAAGCTGGCTGAAGTCGGTGTGAAGAGCGGTTCCAGATACAGAATCCGGGTGCGCAGTACTTCACCGGAAATATTCAATTATTATATTACAGATACTTTAAATCTTCTGGTGTATAGCCGTGATAAAGCCCATGCCGGCGCGGATACCACGGTTTGTTATGGCAGTGTTCTGGAGCTGGATGCCATTGGCGGAACCCGATGGCAGTGGTCTCCCGCGGCTCAAACAGTACATCCGGAGCATCGGGAAACGCGCACCCTGCCACTTACCAATTCCTTTCAGTTGCAGATTGCTATTTCAGACTCTTCAGGTTGCGGCCAACCCGATACGGCCTTCCGCAACATTCACGTATTACCTGCCTTAAAGCTGTTCAACAGAGATACAACCGTTTGCCGCAATGCGCTGCTTGTACTGACCGCAACTTCCAATTATGACAGCGGAGTGCTGTACACATGGCTTGACAAACTGCGCAACAGCCACACAGGATCGGTATTCGCCAGATCTTACGACACTACTGAGCAGTTAACATTAATTGGAAAACAATATTGTTCGCCACAGGCGGATACCATTCACATAAATGTAGAACCTATGCCCTCATTGGTTTTGGAACCGGAAAGGGATACAACCCTGTGCGGAAATAGTGTTTATCAATTCTATCCACAAGGTTTCGGAGGGAATGGAAAGTATCAATACAGGGCATGGTATAATGATACCCTGTTGACAGGAAACGATTGGTTCATAGTCCGTGTGAATAATGGAGGTGTCTTGCGGGTTGAATTGAGTGATGGCTGCACGAACCCAACAGCACGGCAGCAATGGAAACTGGCTCCGCTTCCTCCGGCAAGCTTACCTGTTGCAAATGATACTGCTGTCTGCCTCGGGGCTTTATTCGAAGACAGCCTGAGCGAAATAATTCCTCCGTATCATTTTGTTCATCATTGGAAATTTGTTGATAGTAAAGGCGTAAATAATTTTAATGGAGGTCGTGTTTCTTTTGCCTTACAAGGTCAAGGCGTATTGAGCCGTATCAGTGAAGATCAGTGTGGACGGATATATGCACATGATCGGCAATTAGGGAGCATACCGGCGCCGGTTATAATCTCAGGTTTAGTAGATACAAGTCTATGTAAAGGCGCAATTTTGTCGCAGCAAGTCGTCGCAGCAGAGGGTATTAAACCAATCATTTCATGGTGGCGTGATGGGGTGCTTCAAGGCAGTGGCAATCCGCTTTCCGTTGCTTATAAAGTGGAAACCAACACAAGTCATCGTTTTATAGCATTTTCAACTTGTACATCGCTGGCCGATACGTTGGATTGGAATGTGCGAATGAGAGCGCTTCCAGATCCTTATTACATTGCGCCTCAAGCACCCTTTTATGCCGATTATTCGAGAATTAGCGGGCAGGCAATAGAACAGCGTGCAGCGTCTTACCGTTGGGCGCTTGTGTCTGACGATGCACAAACATGGGAGAATGGACGTTCTTATATGTACGACCCGCCATTACCCGGTAACTATCTGCTAAAACTCATTGTGACAGATAGCCTGGGTTGCCAGGATTCAAGTGAACGCTTGTTTGAAGTCTTGACATTGCAACGCTGTTACGTCCCCAACGCATTTACACCCGATGGAAATGTGCATAATCCTGCCTTTGGGCCAGTGGGCATTGGAATTCGTTCATTCGTTATCCGGGTTTATGGAAGGAATGGAGGGATAGAATTTGCCGGTGAGGAAAATCAATATTGGACCGGTGAAAATGCAATGATTGGAACGTATCCTTACGAAATCAAGGTGCTGTACAATGATGGCAGGACTGAAGTATTCAAAGGCATGGTGCATTTGATGCGCTAGACCATACCTTTTTTAGGAGCATAGAGCACTTGGCTGCTTCAAAACAAAGAAGGCCGGTTTCAAGACCGGCCTTCTTCATTTAAACCCCAGGGTAAGGTGTTTATTTCCCCGTTGCCGGCAAACCGAGCAGCGGAGTCTTGCC
>JBKDBI010000031.1:0-5194 GCA_046314695.1 Bacteroidota bacterium
CAATGGCAAATGGGCGATAACCCATTACACTGTATTGGAGCGTTTTGGCTTTGCAACCTTGTTGCGATTGGAACTGGAGACCGGCCGCACGCACCAGATCCGCGCACAGATGACATACCTGAAACATCCGCTGTTCAATGATGCACTTTACGGCGGAGATGCGGTTTTGCGATATTCGCACTTGCCGCGTTTCAGGCAGTTTATCGAAAACTGTATGGAAGGCCTGAATGGTCAGGCCCTCCATGCCAGCAGCCTGGGCTTCAAACATCCGGATGACGGTCGCGAAGTGTATTTCGAAGCGCCTTTGCCCGAACCGTTCAGCGCGGTATTGGAGCGCATGCGGCGTTACACTTCTCAGGGTTCCTGACTCACCCGGCCACTGCCGCTGATATTGATTTTGGTGCGTGGATTGCCCCGGTACAAGATTTTTCCGCTGCCGCTGATGTTGGCTTCCAGTTCATCCCGGGCTCCGATACCTATTTCACCTGAACCACTGATTTCAGCAAAAGCCTTATGGCCCACATGGCGCATGGCTTCGATATCGCCGGAGCCGTTTACGTCGAGGTAGGTTTCCTTGCTATCACCACCGCGCATCTCGATATCGCCGGAACCGTTTACTGAAGCATGCCAGGCGTCGCCGTAAAAAGCCGGGACTTCGATATCGCCCGAGCCGTTCACATCGAGATCGAGGCGCTGACCGCGGATGGCCTGTTGTAAATAGATTTCACCTGAACCATTCACATGCAAAAGCGAAGGATCAGGTCCGGACATGTGAATTTCAATCGGCGCATGGCCGCGCACATGCAGGCGTGGCTTCCAGGATATATGCAGCGTCGTTCCGCGCACTTCCGTTTCCAGATGCGGTTCGATATTGCCCTGGGCGCTGATGCTGAACCGATATTGGCTGTCGATCGTGTAATACAATTTGGCCGGGATGTTCAGCTTCACCTGATCATAACCCTGCAGACTGCGGGTACTGGTGACGCTGGGCCCGTTGCCGCGCAACCAATGGTCGCGGTCGCAGGAAGCGAAGGTGACAATCAGGAAGCAAGCCACGAGGAAACCGGCTGTGGGATGTTGAATAGTTATTCTCATAATTACCCTAAAGACGTATCTAAAAGAACTTACCCCTATTTTCATCGGGCTGAATAAAGATCAGAAGAAGCGCATGCTGAATTTCCAACCCGACCAGAGCGCCAGACGGTAATCGTTTTCGGTGTAGTCGTAGAAGATGCGATTGTCCAGTTTCGGGCCCCAGTAATCGGTCCAGGCCGCATGGCTCAAAGCTGTTCCCAGTGCATTGATAGAAGGGCCGGCAGCCAGATGCACACCGCGGAAGATGCGGATATTCAACATCAGGTCGAGGGCGGCCGCGGTATTGAGCCGCATGCTGTGGCGCCGGTACATGAGCTGGTGCGCGGTAAGCTCTGAAGTGAGGTGAATGCGCCGTGCCGAGCCGAATGCGGTTCCGATGCCGGCAGAATAACCCCAGGCCGGAAAGCCGTTTTTGTGGGCTGTATAGCCAGCGCCCAGGGTGGTAAAAAGCCTGCGCGTTCCGCTGCGCCAGGCAATGGAAGCCAGGTAGAGGTCTGAATGGGCAAGTTCTAGCTGATGGTAGCCATTGCCGATGATATTGATCAGACCAATGGTGCCGCCGGTATTGTGGCGTGCGATATTGATCAGGCCCAGCTGCAGGCCGTTTACAGTATCAGCGATATTCACCACACCACTGGCTTGCAAACCGTGAATACGGCGTGCCTGGTTCCATACGCCGGCCAATTGCATGGCATCGCACTGGCTGGTATTGATATTGGCTACGCCGGCCATTTGAAAGCCCCTGAACCGGCCGGTATTGATATTGGTTACGCCGGCAGCCTGGAATCCTTGTGCTGGCTTGCGGTTGAAATTGAGTAGTCCTGCCGTTTGTGCACCCTGCATGCCGGCACGGTTGAAGTTGCTGAGCCCGGCCGCCTGAAAACCCCGGACAGGCCCGTTTACGAAGTTCGCCAGCCCGGCTACCTGCGCTCCTTGCATTGAGCCGCTGAGGCTGTTGAGCAAGCCGCCGGCTTCAAAACCTTTGACCCCGCCGTTGTGGCCGGCCAGGAGGTTCAGCGAGAAAACATTGCTGATGCGTCCGCTCATGGCGCCATTGCTGCCAAAAGGAGGGAAGATGCTGAGTTGTGCGACGCGTGTCTGGCTGTCGCGCACATTCAGCTCGTGCAATTGCTGGCTGCCGGCGACAATGGAGGCTTCGAGGCGTTCGCTGATGCTGCGCAGGCCGGCAAGCAAGCGGTTGCTGCTATCGTCGGATGGAAGGCTGTCAGGAGGATTGATAGCCGGAGCAGCGGTGTCGGCTGCGCGGGACATCGTATCGCGTGTTGAAACGCTATCGGAAGGAAGAACCGGCGGCACAACGACTTCAGGAATCAGGACCATACCCACGAGGCAGACATTCCCTTCGGCTTTGTGTTTGATCCTGATGCTGGTGTCTTTGTAGCCCTGGCGACGGAATTTCAATTCCAGTTCGGTTGAAGGCTGGCTGAGCTTCAGTTGGTATTTTCCGCTTGCATCGCTGAGAACACCAGACTGCAAACGATTGCCCGGATATATGGAGACATCGCGCAAGCCGATACCACTCTGTACATCTTTCACTTCACCCTGGACCCTGAAAATCCGTTGCCCCGGAGTGGCCGGATTGGCGAGCGGTTTTTTGAGGATGAGGTGGTTACCAAGCACTTCATAAGACACCGTGCCTTTGAAGATTTGATCGAGTGCAACGCGCAAGGGCATTGCCTGAAAGTGGACCGTAACTTTCCTGTTTGGGTCAAACACGCCTTCCCCGAAAGAAACGGTGAAACGACCTTGTTGCGCGAGTTGATCAAGCACTGCGGTAACAGGCTGATTTTCGGCGTGAACGGTGACACTGCGTTGCAGCAAAGCCTCCTGGCCTTGCAGACCAGCGGACAGCACCAGCATGAGCAGGGCTGTCATAAACCAGTTTTTCATGGGCAGCCGGTTCCGTTTAGGTAAATGGTTTTGCCGCGCTTTTCTTGGGTCAGGTTCAGCGTCTTGGCAATTACAGCCAATGCGGTTTCGAAGCTCTCCTTGCTGAATTTGGTGGTAATCCGGCAACGGCCAACCGCACTGTTCGCCACGTGCACGTCCACTCCATAGTATTCGCTCAGATCGTGCACGACTTCGGTAAGGGGTGTGTTGCGGAAATCCAGACAACCTTTCACGAATGAAAGTTCATTGCTTTCGTATTTGTTCCTTTCAACCAGCAAGTGCTTATCTGTGTAATAGCGGCCTTCTTCACCGGCTTCCAGCTCGATTTTACCGGTCAAACCGCTCATCTCCACTTTCCCGCTTTTCACCCAAACGGTAATGAGCGAGTCGGTTTGATGAATCTTGAATGAGGTTCCCAGCACGGCCACGCTTACTTCATTGCCGACCAAGACTTCAAAAGGACGCTTTTCGTCGCGGACCACATTGAAGTAGGCGGTGCCGGTCATTTTCACAACGCGCTCTTCTTTGCTGAATCCGCGTGGGTATTCAAGCCTGCTTCCAGCCTTTAAGACTACTTTGCTGCCATCTTCCAGTTTCAGACTGTCGATCTGATCCTGCGTGGCAACTTGCACCCATTCTACTTCCGGGTTCCGCATGTTATTGAGCACGAACCAGGTTCCGAGAGCAAGCAAGGCCACTGCGGCTGCAGCTTTTGCGGTGGTGGGAAGTAGTTTGCGGAACGAGAATGGCGATATCAGGGTTTGCGACTTGACTTTTTTCCAGGCCGCATCGGTATTGAAGTTGGCATGGTCCTCCGGCACTTCGGTATGCCAAAGCATGCGAAAGTCGTCGAGTTTTTTCTGGTTTTCCGGATTGTGGCGTGCCCATTCCATTATCGCCTGACTTTCGGGTACCGTAGCCTCTCCGGCCAGGTACTTTACCAGCATTTCATCGTTGATTTCGGGTGAGTGTTGCATGGTGGCCGGTTTAGGAGATAAGGAATAAAAGGAAAAGGGGAAGGTATTCAGACAGTTCTTGTCTCAGAATACGCAATGCCTTGCCCATGTGGTTTTCGACGGTTTTAATGGAAATACCGAGCACTTCGGCTATTTCCTTGTAGCGCAGCGATTCAAGCCGGCTGAGCCTGAACACCAGGGCACATTGTTCCGGTAATTGTTTCATGGCGTCTGAAAAGCGCATGCCGAGTTCGGTGAAGGCCAATGTACTGTCTGCCGCCAACGTTTCAAGCGGTTGTTCTCCTGACTGGCGGTGCTTATGCTGCACCTTGCGGTGTCTTTCCCGATCCAGATGCTGGTGATACACGCTGCGGTAGAGGTAGCTTTTGAGGCTGATGCGGATGTCTATTTTCCGGCGTTGCTCCCAGATACGTACAAACGTTTGCTGCACCAGGTCTTCGGCTTCAGTTTCATCGCCGCAAAGACTTGTTGCATAGCGGCATAAAGGCGCGTACCAGTTTTTAAAGACTGCTTCGAAGACAGCTGTGTTGCCTCTGCTGATGGCTTCGGACTCCGACAGGGGTTCTTCGTAACTGAGCATTCGGGGTGTTAAAGTCAGGGTTTCCAGTTGAGGGTTCCTCCTGCCAATCAGACGACCTCGCAGGCATCTACCCCTATCCGCATTGCACATTTTTTGTGCCGCAGGCCGCAAATATGCCAAATCGTCAGCCGTCACCGCAGCTTCTGACCAAAATCAGCACCAACTGTAACACAGGTCACGCCACACCAAAAACCGACACTTGAACTTTGTGTCATCAAAGTCATTTACGCAATCCAAACCAATTATGAAGACAGAACAGATTTACACCGGATGCCTGGCACATGGCGCCTATTACATCGAAAGCAATGGAGAAGTAGCGATTGTGGATCCGTTGCGCGAGGTACAGCCCTATATTGAAAGAGCGGAACGCGAAGGAGCAAGGATTAAATACGTGCTTGAAACCCATTTTCATGCAGATTTTGTGAGCGGACACCTCGACCTGGCTAAGAAAACCGGTGCAACCATAGTCTTCGGTCCGACTGCCAAACCAGGTTTTGAAGCACATGTAGCCACCGATGGTGAAAGGCTCAAACTGGGCAATGTGGAAATCGAAGTAATTCATACCCCAGGCCACACCATGGAAAGTTCTTGTTTTCTTTTGTACGATGAGCAAGGCAATGCACAGAGCATA
>JBKDBI010000032.1:0-2193 GCA_046314695.1 Bacteroidota bacterium
GGCAACGGGTTTGCAGATGATTACCACGGATGGAATTTCACAGAGGATCGACCGGAGTTTCCGGAGGATGATCACGGCACCTCGGTGGCCGGAATAATCGGCGCGGTGGGCAACAACAACATGGGCATCAGCGGCATCAACCAGCGCGTCAAATGCATGTTGTTCCGGACGGAAAGGGTCAGCGAGGTCATCAAAGCCTATCAATACATCATTCAGCAGCGGGAATTGTACGCAGCAACCAACGGAAAAAAGGGCGCCCTGGTGGTGGTGGTCAATGCTTCGTTCGGCGTGCCCGGCATATTCTGCCATGAACAACCGGTTTGGGGCGGCATGTTGGAACAACTGGGGCGGACCGGCATCCTTACCGTGGCCGCCACCGGCAATGAAGCGGTGGATATAGATGCAGTCGGAGACATGCCTGCCACCTGTAACAGTCCATTCCTGCTGGCTGTCATGGCAACTGACCCTAACGATTCGAAGCAGGCATCCTCGGCATACGGCAAACAATCGATAGACCTTGGCGCTCCGGGCGTACAGGTATTCACCACCAAACCCGGGGCTGCTTACGGGTATTTTTCCGGCACCTCTGCCGCGACACCGCATGTGAGCGGTGCGGTGGCCTTGTTGTACAGCCTGCCATGCAGCGCCTTGGGGGAGTCGATCCGCCGTTTTCCGCAACAGGCAGCACTGGCCGTAAGGCAGGCCATCATGGAGGGTGCAGCGCAGTTTGAACAACTCGACCAATACTGTGTTCGCGGCGGCCGTCTATCGGTGAGCCGGAGCATGGATGCATTGCTGCAATCTTGCCAGGCAACAAACAGCAACCCCTCCATCCGCCTGGACCGTATCTTCCCAAATCCTGCCGCCGGCGATGGCATCGTGGTGGAATACACCGCCGACGACAGCCTGCCATTGCGCTGGCAGATCAACAACAACCTCGGCCAGGTTCTGAGAATGCGGGAACTGCCGGCCCCGAATGCCTGGTCGGCGAAGCGGCTCTATATCGGGCTGGAAGGCCTGCCGGATGGTGTTTATTGCCTTTCCCTGTTATCATCCGGAGCCGCGGACAGGCAATGGTTTGTAAAGCAATGAACCGGTGTTTGAACCGGTAATCGGGGCGAAGCAGCGAGGCCTGAAAACAAACAGGCCATTGAGAAAACCCCAATGGCCTGCGTGTAAAATTCAATCAGAATGTTTCCTGAACGATGTTCGGCTTAATACTCGTACATCATGGAAGTGCCAATGCTTTGGCCGGGGAGGTCGGTGATGAGGCGCTTTTTGTTGTTGCTGCGCTGAAGTTTCACAACCGGAATGGCTTCCACCGTTTGTGCAGAAACTTTACCACCTGAAACGGTGTAAGCTGTGCGTGCATTCACTACCGCCAGCGCGAGCAGGTTGCCGTCGTCACCGGCGCCGTTGGTGCGGCCGATCTGGGCCCAGCTGCTGCCGTTCCACTTTCTGAAAATCACCTTGTTGGGACGGCTCTCGTGGAGATCGCCATCGATGGCGCGGAAATCGCCTACTTCGATGATGCCTGTGGTAGCGTCTTCGTCACCTGTGCCATTGTCGGTCACGAAAAGGGCGCTGTTGGCAGTTGCGATGCCGACATTCACGAAAGAAGGCGTCCAGATGGCTTCGCGGGTTCCGTTGGCGTTCGTACCAAAAGCGAAAGGCACTTTGGCTGTCCAGTTGGTGGTCGCAAAAGCGAAAGCATGCAGGGCATCACCGTCTTTTCCACCGGTGGTGTTGTTGTTGGTACGACCGAAGTGACCGCCGCCGGTCTGATCCCAACGCTGGAAGCCGATGCGGCCGCGGTTCACATTGCCGAGGTCGTTCCAGATGGTCACAGTTTTAGCTGTCTGGGCAGCATGTGCTGATTCGTTGAGCAAACTGGTTGCACCTTCCGCCCAATTCGCTGTAACGCTGATGGAGGAGCTGCCTGAACGGAAATTCAGCGCTGCATCGCTTTGTTTGTTCTTGAGTTCTTCTTTCCCGCAGGAAGCCAGAACCGCTGTGGCCAGAATGGCCGACAGGATGAGGGATTGGTTTTTCATTGTGCTTGTTTAAGATTCGCGTTACAAAAATGGGGTCTTCAAGGCGCTGCAACACGTACACCCAAGGTTGATTAAGTCTTTTATCGCCCCCCCCCCCCCCCGATTCAGTCTTTTTTTTCCTTTATGCGGTATTGTAGTA
>JBKDBI010000033.1:0-9475 GCA_046314695.1 Bacteroidota bacterium
CAGACGTGATTTTACCATTCCAGCGGATGTCTATTTCAGCTCCGCGCGTACTCAGCGGAGTCAGGTTCTGCGCGAAGAAATAGAAACGACCGGTATCGATTTTGGGGGAAGGCGGAATGAAACGGCCCTGTATATAGAGGAAGTCGATCAGGTTTTCGCTCTCGCGCATGAACAAGGTGGTGCTGATGCGCCAACTTTTTCCAGTCTTTATGTCGGCGCCAAGCTCATAATTCAGGGCAAACTCGGGTTGAAGGTTTGGATTGCCCAGGTTGCGCCCTGCGCCCAGCACACCCGGCAATCCGGTCGATACATAGCGCTCGGTGAAATCGGGATTGCGGAAGCTGCGGGAGAACCCGGCCCGCAGTGTTCCGGCCGAACCCGCTTTGTAAACCACGTGAACTTGTGGGGTTAAATGTACATCGCCCAGGGCATCGCGGGTAAAACGCAGGCCTCCGTTGGCCCGGAGCGGAATGGCGTCTGCTTTCCAATACAATTGCGTCCATACAGCGGCTTCTTGTTCCTGATGCACGCCCCGGTCGCTGCTGGTAATGTCGCGGCCGATGTACTGAAAACCGCTGTGCCAGTTCCAGCGGCCGTTTTCGCTGTTCACGATATGCCTGCCCTGGAACTGCCACAGCCAAAGCGTATGGAAGTTGCCCACGAAGGCTGGATTGAACAGGAAGGAATCGGTGGTGCGTTGTACGGCCAGGTTGAATTCACTGAAATGCCGTTGGTTGTGATTGATCTTGATGCTTTGCTGCCCTTGGATGCGCCTTATCCATTCGCGGCTGCGGTCTGCCGTGCTCCGCGTATAGAAAAAGCGGGCGTTGAAGTCGTACAGCGAACCACTCAGACGGGCATGTACGTGCACTTTCCTGCCCCAGCGCCCGGAATAGGAGAGGGCAGTAAGGCTGTTGCTGAAATCGCCGCGCAGGCTGTCTCCACTCAGCAATTGCCCCGGTGAACTGTTGTGCATAAAAGCCGTACCAAGCACATGGCGCAGGTTTTTGGATGTTCCGCTGGCATGCAGCTGCATCCCCAGGTAGTTCCATTCTCCTATGGTGAAGTTGCCACTTACGCGCGCGCCGGGTAAATGGGCCTTGCCGGCGTAGGCGCGGGTGATCACATGAATCACGCCACCGACGGCTTCGGGCCCGTAGTTCAGCGCAGCCGGACCTTTGATGATTTCCAGATGATCGATTTCAGCCGGTATTACCGGAATGTTGCCATTGAAATGCCCGGTGAGCGGGTCGTTGATGCGCACACCATCCACCAAAACCAAGACCTGCTGAAAGGTGCTGCCGCGCAGGGTGAGGTCTGCCTGACTGCCAAAGCCGCCCCTGGCCTGCACTTCCATTCCCGGGACGAAGCGCAGTATATCGTCCCATTGTATAACAGGCAACATGCGCAACTCCTTGGCTTCCAGGTAGGTGATATTCCGGCCCTGGTCTTCCAGGCTGCCGCGAAAGGTGAGTGCCTGAACCTTGGCCGGATCGAGTGCTATCGTATCAACCGGACTTTGGGCAAAAGCCTGGCTCAGCGCACCGAATGTTAAGGTGAAGATTGTCTTTTTGATCAAGGGTCTTTTTTGATGAAGGAGCGATAAAACATATACGCCGTTCCGGGAACAAGGATGAAAAGCAAGCGGAACCAACTTCCCCCGGAGCCGAGACCTTCTGTAATCATGAGGGTTCCAACTGCAGCCGTCAAAAACAAGAAGAACAAGCTCAGGGCTTTGCCGAAAAAGCCGGTATAAAATCCAGGCTTTTTCCGGATCGGCCTGAAGGTGCTTCCTTGCTCCGCTTGTCCATCTGCATTTGCGCCATGCATGTTATTCCAGTTGCCGATGCGCGTTTCCAGGGCCTCGCTGAAGCGTGTAAAGGCGTCCCGGTCGTTTTCGTTTTCTGTGACGCGGATGCGCTTATTGCCTTTCCGCGCCTGGATAATCAGGAATCGCTTTTCTGCCAACGCCCTGTTCATATCACTGCCGATTTCATAATGGCCGATTTCATCCCACAGCAGCCGGAACGATTTGGTGGCAGGCCAGTTGCCAAGGCGGAACATCGGGCGCATATCCACCTGAACACCATCTGTCTCCAGACTCAGGTTTACATGGCGCAGAAATGGAGCCATCACCGCGAACATGGTGGCCAATAATGCGGGAAGTACAAGCCATATCGGCGCTCCGGCTGCAAAGAGCAGGAACATCACCTGCATGCCGACAGCTACAGCCAACAGCACTGCCGGCATCAGTCTCCCGCTTGCAGTACTCCGGCCGTATAAGCGGATGCCGGCGGTGGAATTCAGGGGTTCACTTTCGGTTCCCATATCTCGAAGCTGAAGTCGAAGGCATGTTTTTCATCGCGCGGATGCAACATCGACCAGACAGACTCCCAGGGTTCGCCGGGCAGATAAAAATGGGCGGAGGCATCAGGAAAACGCGCATACACGCGGGTGTAATAGATGCGGTCGGCAAGCGGAATCGCCTGACGGTACACTTCCCCTCCTCCAATGATGAAGATTTCTTCCGTCTCCGTTTCGGCTGCTGAGGCTATGGCCGATTCGAGAGAGGCAAACGACTCAAATCCTTGGATGATTGCTGCATTGCTGCGGGTAATCACCAGGTTCCGACGACCCGGTAAGGCTTTGCCCAGACTTTCCATCGTTTTGCGACCCATGATAACCGGATGGCCCAGGGTCTTCTCCTTGAACCAACGGAAATCGGCCGGCAAATGCCAGAGCATGCGGTTATCCCGACCAATGGCGCCGTCTTCTGCAGCGGCAACGATGAGTGACAGGAGGGGTTTCAATGCCGGCAAAGTTAAGGAGGATGATGCATTGGCAAGCCGAATGCAAGGGGCCCGCGCAATTCGCATTCTAAGATTCAACCGCAGCAACACAACAAGACATTGTTTTTTTGAGGGAAGAGGCGGGCGCATCCCCTAATTTCGCAACATCATGCACCGATCGCATACCTGTGGAGAACTGAGACTGACAGACGCCGGCAAACACGTAACCCTGGCCGGTTGGGTTGCCCGTAACCGCAAAATGGGCGGACTGGTTTTTGTGGATTTGCGCGATCGGTATGGCATCACCCAATTGTCTTTCAACGAAGCAGTTAACGCCAATTTGATGGAAGAAGCTGCCAAGCTCGGACGAGAATTCGTGGTGAAAGTGAGCGGTTTGGTGCGTGAACGCGAAAGCAAGAACCTGCAAATTCCGACCGGTGAAATCGAAATCATCGTCGATAAACTGGAAGTGCTCAACGCAGCCAAGACACCGCCGTTCACCATTGAAGATGAAACCGATGGGGGAGACGAGTTGCGCATGCAATACCGCTACCTCGACCTGCGCCGCAATCCGGTGCGCCGCAACATGGAACTCCGTCACCGCACCGCCCAGGCTGTGCGCAATTACCTGAGCGGCCAGCATTTCATGGAAGTGGAAACGCCGGTATTGATTAAAAGTACGCCGGAAGGTGCCCGCGATTTCGTCGTGCCCAGCAGGCTGAATGAAGGCCAATGGTATGCCCTGCCACAAAGTCCACAAACTTTTAAACAGCTGCTGATGGTAAGCGGATTCGACCGCTATTTCCAGATTGTCAAGTGTTTCCGCGATGAAGACCTGCGCGCAGACCGTCAGCCTGAATTCACCCAGATAGACTGTGAAATGAGCTTCGTGGAGCGGGAAGACGTGTTGCAGATTTTTGAAGGAATGGTGAAATACCTGTTCCGCGAAGTGTTGCAGCGCGAATTACCTGAAGTGCCCCGTATGCAGTATGACGACGCCATGCGCCTCTACGGTTGCGATAAACCCGATCTGCGTTTCGATATGCAGTTCTGCGATATCACAGCAGCTGCCAAAGGGAAAGGTTTCCCGGTGTTCGACCAGGCTGAGACAGTGCTGGCCATCAATGCCAAAGGCGCTGCATCCTATACCCGCAAGCAACTCGACGAACTCACGGACTTTGTTAAACGCCCTCAGACAGGGGCCAAAGGTTTGATCTGGTGCCGCGTCGAAGCCGATGGTACCTTGCGTTCTTCGGTAGATAAGTTTTACAATCAGGATGACCTCCAACAATGGGCCACTGCCTGTGGTGCCGAAGCCGGCGACCTGATACTGGTGTTGGGTGGAGATTTGCACGCCACACGACGCCAGATGAACGACCTGCGCCTGGAGATGGGAAATCGTCTCGGACTGCGCGATCCTTTTAATTTCAAACCCTTGTGGGTGGTTGATTTCCCCTTGCTTGAACACGATCCCGAAGCCGGTCGCTGGCACGCCATGCACCATCCTTTCACCTCGCCCTTGCCCCAAGACCTGGACAAGATGGAAAGCGATCCCGGGGCTGTGCGGGCCAATGCCTACGATTTTGTGCTCAACGGGGTTGAAATCGGCGGCGGGTCCATACGTATCCACGACCGTGCCCTGCAGCAGCGCATGTTCAAACTGTTGGGCTTTACACAGGAAGAAGCGCAATACCGCTTCGGATTCCTGCTCGATGCCTTCGAATACGGTGCGCCGCCACACGGTGGCATTGCCTTCGGATTTGACCGTTTGTGCAGTTTGTTCGGTGGATCAGAATCCATCCGCGACTTCATCGCTTTCCCGAAAAACAATGCCGGCCGCGATGTGATGATCGATGCACCTTCCAACCTGGATGCAGCTCAGCTGAAAGAGTTGGGTTTGGGTTGATGTATGTTGAGACGGGATGCTGTTTTAACAATGACAGGGAAATCCCGGATTCAAAATGTGCAGCCTGACAGCGTTCAGCTATTCAGCTCGGGCAGAGCTGTCTGCCGGTATGTTGCTATTTACTGCATCTTCTCTTGCAGACTGTAAATCAGGAATCGCGGTGCATTACCTCAGCAAGGTTATATTCCCTCTTTCCGTTCTCCGTTGTTCGAATGCATTGATCAGGGTGATGGTATAGGCATACACACCTTCCTGCGGATTTTCCGGTGCCCAGCCTTTCGAAGGGTCGTCGCTCGAGAAAACTTCCTGTCCCCAGCGGTTGAACACCTGAACGCGGTATTTGCGGGCGCCGCGCACCTCCGGCTTCCACACATCGTTGAATCCGTCGCCATTGGGCGTGAAGGCACTCGGTACCCAGAGGTAATAACCTATACCAACACGGATGATACCGCGGGCAGTGTCGGCACAACCTTCGCTGTTGCGCACAATCTGCTGCAGAGTCCAAACACCCGAATCGAGGGTAGTCCAATCAGTAATGGTCGGGCCATTGAATACACCATGTGGCAATTGCCATTGCCAACTATTCGCGCCGCTGCTTTGATCAATAAACTGAACCGTTTGCCCTTCGAAGGGAGCAAGAGGAGTGTAAGTGAAGCCTGCCTTTGGTGTGGGATGAATGACAAATCGAATGCCTGCTGTATCTGCGCAGCCGAGGCTATTGTAAGAGTAAAGGGCGATGTCGCGCGTTCCTGCTGCAAGGCGCAGTGTGGTGTCCATGCCGCTGTAGCTACGTTTGTCGAGGAGATAGCGCACTGCGGCACTGCTGTTATTGCGCAGGCTGAAAAGCCCAGGGTCGCACGAAACGGTATCTGGCGCAATAAGACCGGCCACCGGCATGGGCACAACATTCACCTGCACATTGCCTGTCGGCTGGTTATTGGTGCAAGCATCGCCCACCTGAACGCGGTACATGGTATTCCCGACAGGACTAACAACTACATTGGAATCGCTGCTGACCGGGTTCCCGGTGCTGAGATCTGTCCAGGTGTACGCGTATCGGCCATTGCCGCCGCTGGTCCGTGCGCGCAGCCTTGCCGGCTGGCCTGCACAGATGGCTGTATCGGGACTGGTACGCAGGTTGAGATTCGGTAAAACGCGTATGAAGGTGTAGGCGGTATCCGGTTTAACCGTGCATCCATCCTGCAAGACAACCCGCACCCGAATGGTGGAAGCGGGACTCAGGTCGAGAAAACTACCTGTTCCAAGTGCCGGAACCGGACTGGCACTGTTTTCCCAACGGTGGGTATAGGTTCCGTTTCCTCCGGTTGACTGTGTCAGTAGCCGGATCGGATTGCCGTAACACAATGTGGTGTCATTGTTGGTGTTCACAGACAAGGGATCGTAAACCCGAACAACAACCTGCTGGGTGTCGTTGCGCACGGAGCAGCCATCCGAAAGAACGGCCCGGTAAGTGGTGTTGGTATTTGGACTTACAATCTGCAGGAATCCGTCAGACAAACCTTGATTCCATTTTATCACCCGACCGGAAGCCAGACCGCCGCTGGCGAAAGTCTGAATGGCTGCCGGGCGGCCCAGGCAAATGGTAGTGTCGCGGCTAAGCCGCAAGGTGAGGCCGGGTCGCACGTCAACTGTAACCAAGGCAGTGTCTTCCGTCACACTGCATCCATCCGAAAGAATGGCCCTGTAAACAGTGCGTGCAGGAGGCGTTACCGTTTTATTGCTGCCGGTTCCCAGACTTTGATTCCATCTGACAGTGTAAGCAGTATTCAAACCTCCGGAAGCGATGGTATTGAGTTGTACCGAACGGCCCAGGCAGATGGTTGTGTCGCGGCTGATATTGAGGTTCAGTGCAGGACGAACCTGGACATTGAGGTTAAGATTGAAGGTATCGGGTGTGCATTTGTCCCATGCAGTGACGGTGTAAACCGTGGTGCTTCCCGGACTCACGAGAATACTTGATGTGCTCAGGTTACCCGGCATCCACCGATAGGAATAACCGCTGGCATCTCCACCGTTCAAGGTGGCACTGAGGCGCGTGTTTCTTCCCTGGCAAATTGTGGTGTCACGGCCGGCGGAAAGTGCCAATGGCGCGCGGACATTCACTACGATACTGTCGAATGCATCGTAATGCGTGCAGGCATCATCGAGTGCAATGCGATAAACAGTGCGGGTGGTAGGGCTTACTTGGTTTGTTTTACCGGCTGGAAAGCCCTGCCATTGAAATTGATACGCCACAGTATCGCCACCACTGCCCAAGGCATTGAGATTGAGGCTGTTTCCATAACAGATCAAGGTGTCGCGACCTGCGTTGACAACCAGGGGAGGACGTACAAAGAGTATGGCTGTGTCAGATGCTTTGTCTGTTTCACAGAAGTTGCTGGCCAGTAAACGGAAATGGTCACGGTGTTCGGTGTATTGTACATCACGCCGTGTCAGGCGGTTCAGGGTATCACCGGCCAGATCTGTCCAACTGAGTCCGTTGTTGGTGGAACGTTGCCAACGCAGTTTTGGCGGCGTCACTGAATTCACCTGGATGTTCCATGCGATTGAATCACCTTCACAAAGCAGGCTATCTCTGACCTTGTTCAGGAAAACCATAGGGGTATCGACATTGATGCGTGCCGGCGCAGTAAAGGCCCTGCTGCGGCAGATATTGCTGAATTGATTTCTGTACTGGTATCCGCGCTGATTCCAGTTGAAGTTGGGTATGCGCAACGTATCGCTTATCTGCCCCGGAACATTCTGCCAGGTTTTTCCGCTGTCGCTGCTGAATTGCCATTGGCGGGTTTGGGGTGCACTTCCGTTGGCTCTGCTCAGAAGCAGAAGCTGGTTGCCTTCACAAATGGTTTTCCCCAGCGGGTCTGTAGCTACTGAAACCGGAATGGGAGTGGCAGAAGGGGTAAACGAAACTCCGTTGCATCGCGGACCGATTTCGTTGTTGGCGCCTACTGCTTCCAGTGAAAACCAATAGGCCTGGCCGTTGGTAAGCCCGGTGACGGTGAAGAAAGTATCGCTCGTGACGGCGATCGGTTCCATGAGACTGTTGATACTGCGCAAAACGCGGTAAGCCTTCGCTCCGGGTGTGCGCGCCCAGAATAAATGCACTTGCTTATCGCATACAACAGCCTGGGGTTGAGCCGCACGCCGGTATATGGTGAAGGTAGTATCGCTCTTATCGCTCAGGCTGCCATTGCGCACACGAACAAGCGCCTTCTTTGTATTCAGACCAGCAGGCGCATTGCCCCATGTAAAAAAGCGATTGGTATTGGCCAGGCCTGTGGTGATGGTGTTCCAGGTGGCACCGCTGTCGGCGCTGTATTCCAATGTGAAGGTGGAAGTTGTTCCATAGGCATCCCAGGTAATGGTCTGTGCTACTGCGGTGCTGCTGGGCGGGATGAAAGATTCGTGGCCGTTGGGATAAGTTACGCGGATGAAGTTGCTCACCGGCAACCATGAAACGGTAAAAACCTCTTTTGCTCCGGTTACGCGCGTTCCTTTCACACGCACCACCCAGCGTCCTGAAGTGGGATTAACAATGAAAAACTGTTCTGCGTTATTGAGGCTGTCGCGCTTTCGGGTGGCACCGCAGGTATGGCAGGATGGGTCGAGCGTCCAGGGTCTGAACACATTCCCGAAGCTGTCTACCAACTCCAGGTCGAGATCGTTGACCAGAGAGGGCGAGGCGCTCACCGCTGCCGGCACATCATCCCAGGTCAACATCACCTTGAACAGTCCGGTTCCGGCGCCGAAACGAATGGTGTCGGTCCAGGTGCCTGCATTGCCCACGCTATCCACCTTGTACCATTTTCGCTCCAGCACTTGCAAGGCTGTAAGTGCATTGATTCTTCCGAAACCGAAGGCGTAGTCTGGTCCGGTATTCCCCAAATCATCGCCCGTATTGCAAACAATCGCCTTGACGGTATGCGCCAGCGGATTGCGGTTGCTGTTTAATTGACGAAAACGCTCGTACAGTTGTGCGATCGTACCGGTTACTCCGGGGCAAGACATGGAAGTGCCATTCCAGCCACCTGCGTAGGTGTTGTTGGGAAGTGTTGAATAAACATTTACGCCTACGCCACAGATCTCGGGCTTCATGCGGCCGTCGCGCATAGGGCCATAGCTGTGGAAGCTGCTGTTACCGTCGTTCCAGGTGAGCGCTCCGACGGTTATGTTGTTCTTTGCAGCCTGGTAACCGCCATTGATAGTTCTGTATCCACCTGGTGCACAATTGTTCGTGCGTGAGTTGCCGGAGCTGAACTGATGGCTTAGGTAAGGATACATGGTGACCAGGATATCCAGATTGCGGCTGATGCCATCGTAGGTTCCTCTTGTCGCACATGGATCAGAACTGTAGCCATAGGAGTTATTGGTCATCACGATGCTGTCGCGCCAGCTGGCCGTGTCCATTTCAGCAGCGATGTTTCCGGCGAAATCCCAACCGTAAATTCTTGCTTTGGGAGCCATTCCCTGCGCAAACGGGTCGATGATGCCTCCGCCGGTGATGGTACCACAAACATGTGTCGCGTGGTTGCCATTGGCACCTGCCACGAATTTTTGCCGGTTCACCATGCGATCGTTGTAATCAGCATGGGCACCTATACCTGCACCGTCCCATTCGCCAATAATGATTCCTTTACCCCACAAATCACGCCCGCCCGGACCAGGCATATTCAGCGCTAAGGAGCGGTGGTTGATTCGGCCTGGCATATTGTGGCCTTCCGCCGGGGGAGGGAGCGGTTCAAACCAGTGAAAACAGGGT
>JBKDBI010000034.1:0-11864 GCA_046314695.1 Bacteroidota bacterium
TGCTTCTTTCACGGCGAGTACGAGCCCGCGTCCGGAGGCTATGATGGCAACATCACGCGAAAAACCACATCAAGATGCGATTTCGCTTGAATTCGAATTTTAAAATGGCTGACTGGCAGGCACAATCACACGAAAATGTGACTTTAGCATAATCGGATTACAATCCGATTCGAGCTCACTCCTCCCCCGCTTCCCCCAAACCCCTGCGCAGTGACCGCAGCAAAAACTTTACTTCCAAAACACTTTACGTATATTTGCACAAATCATACGTACAATGCAAACCAAACTTACCTTAAGCGTTGACGTCACCGTGATTGCACGCGCCAAGCTTTATGCAAAAAAAACCGGACGCAGCTTGTCTGAACTGGTGGAGCATTACCTGGAAACCGTCACGCGGGAAGAACCTACAGG
The DNA here is from genome assembly GCA_046314695.1 of Bacteroidota bacterium. Classification (GTDB taxonomy): domain Bacteria; phylum Bacteroidota; class Bacteroidia; order NS11-12g; family UBA955; genus REEB481. The sequence goes on from JBKDBI010000034.1 coordinate 412, forward strand.
CGATTTATCACCCCGTCTGAAGAAATTGGTTGGCGTGGTGCAGCTTCCGGAGGACTTCGATGAAGACACCATACTCAGGGAAGCAATCGAACGCAAGCACTTATGAGGCACGTATTTCTGGATACGAACATCCTCATCGATGTCATTGCCGACCGGAAACCCTTCAGCAAACCTGCCATCGTGCTCTTTCAAAAAGCTGAAGCGCATCAGATCAAGCTGCACACTTCCTCCCATTCCATAGCCACCACCCATTACCTGCTAAAAAAATACCTGGACGAACAGACCTTGCGGGAAACCCTGCTGAACCTGACAGAACTGGTACATATCATACCCGTGAACCTGCAGATATTGCGTAAGGGACTGCAATCTGCACATAAAGACTTCGAAGATTCGATTCAGATGTACTGTGCGTCCGGCATACCTGAGATGGAAGCCATTATCACCCGCAACATCAAAGACTTCAAAGGCAGTGAAATACCGGTTTATGCCGCTGATGAATACTGTCTGATGCTTTAAACAACCGCGCAGACGCACTTTATACGCATGCCTTCCGGCAGGAAGCCTATGACCTGTTCCGGGGAATTATACGCTGCGACCAGCGCGATGCGCATGGTGTGCGCTTGAGGTGTCTGGCCTTGCACATGGGCAAATGGCACAAATTGTATTGCATCAACTTTGCATCAATGAATCCTTCCTTGCGCCAACGGCACAGCGGGTTCGACTAAAACGCGAAGAAATTCCCGGACGAATGGCTGGGCTTGGATTGGCAAGAATAAAGCGGCGCTAACTCACTCCGCCTCCGCCTCCTCAAAACCACCTTTCGGCTCCCACAACTCGATGCGGTTGCCGGCATGGTCTTCGATCCAGATGAAAGTGCCGTAATCGTAGTGGTCGGGACCGCCGAGCAGGGGTATGCCCCTGGATTCCAAATGGGCGATAAGGCCTTCCATGTCCTGCACCCGGTAATTGATCATGAATGGCTGGCCCTGGTCGCCGAAGTAATCGGTATCGGCCGGAAAAACACTCCATTGGGTGAACAAGGGCTGTCCGTCGGATGCTAAGGGTTTGAAAAGGTGACCATAATCATCGGCCGGCAGCCCGAGCGTCTCGCGGTACCATTTATAGGTAGCGGCAGGGTCGGCGCTGCGGAAGAAGACACCGCCGATGCCGGTGATGAACTGTTTCACGCGTTCCCGTTGGGTTTGTGGCGGTAAATGAAAGCACTGACCAGGGAAATCAGCAAGCCGAGCGGAAACGACTCCATGAGCATGGTGAAAGGAAAGCGCGGGAAGAAATTGGCGAACAAGGCTGCGTCTTTGCGGGCGCTTTGTGAGAACTCCTCCAGCGCGCTGCCGCTCATGCCTTGTTTTTGGGCATCTGCTATGCGCATGTCGGCGAAGCGTTCGTAGAAATCGGGAAATTTGGTGTGGAAATTCAGTTCCCAAACAGCTGCATAGGCCAGCGATGCAATGAGTGCAATGCCCAGTCCGCAGGCCAGTGCCCGGCCGTAATTCACTTTGCCTGCCGAAGGATCGGCGGCGAAGCTGCGGATGCCGAGCGGCACCACCACGAAAACAGCAGCGAGGATGCCATAACCCACGGCTGCTGAATGCCCACCGAAATCTTCGGCTGTGGGGTCGAGGGTGAGGCGCGTAAAGAGGCCGGCCAAGACCATACCGGCGGCACCGAAGAGCCCGTAGCGAATCACATGCGCTTTCATGATTGCGAGTTACGGCTTGCGCGTCAATCAGACAAATGCCGCAAGCGTTATACTTTGATTTTCAACACATTACACTTATCGAAATACCAACTGCATCAATTTTATCCTCACCCTGTGGGAATAGCTTTCGTAAACCGTACCTTTGCACCCGCGTTTAGAAGCATCAGCGTAATGGCGAATACAGGAAAGATCACCCAGATCATCGGCCCGGTAGTAGACGTGGCTTTCAACGAAGCCGGAGCTACCCTCCCGAACATTTACAACTCCCTGCAAGTGAACCGCGACAACGGTTCTCCCCTGGTTCTCGAAGTTCAGCAGCACCTGGGCGAGAACATCGTGCGTACCATCGCGATGGACAGCACCGACGGTTTGCAGCGCGGCATGGCCGCAGTGGATACAGGTAGTGCCATCAAAATGCCCGTCGGCGAAAGCATCCGCGGACGTCTGCTCAACGTAGTAGGCGAAAGCATCGACGGTCTCCGCACCCTCGACGCTACCAACGGCCGCCCGATTCACCAGAAGGCACCTACATACGACAACCTGGCTACCAGCACCGAGCCCCTTTACACAGGTATCAAGGTAATCGACTTGCTCGAGCCTTATGCAAAAGGTGGTAAGATCGGACTGTTCGGTGGTGCCGGTGTAGGCAAGACCGTACTGATCATGGAACTGATCAACAACATCGCAAAAGCGTACAGCGGTATGTCGGTATTCGCCGGCGTAGGTGAGCGCAGCCGCGAAGGAAACGATCTGCTCCGCGAGATGATCGAATCCGGTGTAATCAAATACGGAAAAGAGTTCCGCCACAACATGGAAGAAGGCGGATGGGACCTCAGCAAGGTGGATATGGACGAACTAAGCCAGAGCCAGGCTACCCTGGTGTTCGGTCAGATGAACGAGCCTCCCGGAGCCCGTGCCCGTGTGGCACTGAGCGGTCTGTCGGTAGCGGAATACTTCCGCGATGGCGACGGCCAGGGTCAGGGTCGCGATATCCTCTTCTTCGTAGACAATATCTTCCGCTTCACCCAGGCAGGTTCCGAAGTATCGGCGCTGCTGGGCCGTATGCCTTCTGCCGTAGGTTATCAGCCTACCCTCGCCACCGAAATGGGTGCGATGCAGGAACGCATTACGTCAACAACCCGCGGTTCGATCACTTCCGTACAGGCCGTTTACGTTCCTGCGGATGACTTGACTGACCCGGCTCCTGCTACCACCTTTGCCCACCTGGATGCGACCACGGTACTGAGCCGTAAAATCGCCGAATTGGGTATCTATCCCGCGGTGGATCCTTTGGATTCCACTTCTCGTATCCTTTCTGAGGAAATCCTCGGCAAAGAGCACTACGGCTGCGCCCAGCGCGTGAAGGAGCTGCTCCAGCGCTACAAGGAACTGCAGGACATCATCGCCATCCTGGGTATGGACGAACTGAGCGAAGACGACAAACTCGTGGTACACCGCGCCCGTCGTGCCCAGCGTTTCCTTTCCCAGCCCTTCCACGTAGCTGAACAGTTCACCGGTATCCCCGGCGTGCTCGTAGACATCAAAGAAACCATCAAGGGCTTCAATATGATCATGGACGGTGAAGTGGATGAATATCCCGAAGCGGCCTTCAACCTGGTAGGAACCATTGAAGACGCCATCGCCAAAGGCAAAAAGCTCCTCGAAGAAGCCAACCGCTGATCATGCAGGTAGAAATTCTGACACCCGAAAAGACACTCTTCAGCGGAGAAGCCGATATCGTTACCCTTCCCGGTGCGAATGGCAGCTTCCAGGTGCTCGACCAACACGCGCCGATGATTGCCAACCTGGGCAAAGGAACCGTGGTTGTCGGCAGCAAACAAGCCAGCGAGCAGTTCAATGTGAACGGCGGATTGGTGGAAGTGCTGGAAAACCGTGTGATCGTACTGGTGTAAACACACCGCAACAGCAATAACAGAGAGAGGCCCGTTGGAAACAGCGGGCCTCTTTTTTTGCCCATCCGCCATTTGGCGAGGCTGTTCCTTGTCATTCAAATGTCTTCTTTGCGCGAATTGGCTTAATTTTGGATTATCAGCGAAACATGCAGCGTCTTATCCCCCTATTCCTGCTCCTCCTGGCATTGGTAAACCGCCCCTCCCTGCATGCACAACGCAATCCGGAGGCCGGCAAAATGTACAATCTCGGAGTGGGTTACTACTTCAGCGACACCTACGACAGCGCGTACCGTCACCTGTTGCGCGCCTGGGAACTCGAAAAGGAATCCGGTGATGATGCAGATGAATTCTTCATGGGCAAAACCGGTTATTACCTGGGCCAGGTTGCGCATGAAGGCTACGATCTTTACAATATCGCCTACACCTTTTACCGCTACGCCGTCGGGCAATTCAATTTCACCGACAGCCTCGTTTGGTCTGCCAAGGCTTTAAAAGGCTGCAACAACTGTTACCGGCAGATGGAACTGAACCGGCTCACCTTCGAGTACCGCAAAAAGACCATTACCGACCCGGATACCATGCAATTGGTTTACATGAATGTAACGCGGGTAGGAAGGCGCAGCGGAGACACGCAATGGGTGCAGTTTGCCGGCGGCTGGAATACCGGATTGTTGCCCGAAGCGCGCGCATCCATCCTTACAATCTACCAACCGGGCCGCAGCGACCGCGCCAACGAAGTGCTCGGAGCCGGTTATGTGACGGCTATAGATTCGGCGCGGTCAGAGGCGTTTATCGTATACAATGCTGCGGCAATGGCTGCCCGATGGGATACCATTATGCCAGACGACCTGCTCGCTGCGCGCTGCCGTTATCCTGCAAAAGCCTACCGTGGCTACTTGCTGCCTTTGGGCATTCTGGGCATGCAATTCCGCGACCGCAGTCGGGATTGGCTGCTGTGGAAATCGCACCAGACGCAAACCACCAGCAAGAAAAGCGAAGAAGCCATCCTGAACGAAATGGTGCGCCTGGTACGCGAAACCGGGCAGGAATTTCTGAACAGCACCGATCCGGCTTATGCCGATATCAAGGAGCGGCGCTGCCCGGGTGGTCGCTATGAGGGGAAAAGCATGCTCGAAGCCATGGTGGCCACCGAATTGGAAGATGTACAGGAGTTCCTGAACTATGTCGGCACTTATCCGGCGCGGTATATGGGCAAATCGTGGACCTGGGAGGAAATTTTCGCTACCTGGCTCATCAACAGTACGCCAACCGGCACCCATATCTTCCCCTGGTCTGAGCGACTGCAAAAGACGCCGCTGGCTGAAGTTCCGGCCTTTGCCCGCAGCTACCGTTATTACATCGAAAACACAGAACAAGCCGACTCTTTGCTGAATGACTATATCTGGAAACTTGAAACCTATCCGGATCGCATCGGCATGAGCGAACGCCTGATCGCATTTTGGGAAAGCCTTAAGCAACCCAAAAAGGCCGTGCGCTATTACGAAAACAAAGTACGCCTGCAAATGGGGGAAGGTGACAACGAAGCTGCCCGCAAAACCGCCAAAGATTGGATTGCATTGGGCGAAGGCCTCCACAACGCCTATTACTTTCTTGGCAATATGGCCTATCAGGAGGAGAACTATATGCTCACCCTCCGCTATACCGATTCAGCCCTGAAATACTATCCAGGGCATTACAGCGCACTCGTTACCCGCGGCTGGACCTTGCTCCTGCTCGCCAATATCAGCAAGGCCTTGCCGGTTTGTGAGGAAGTGTTCCGGATGGACAGCTCTTCTGTAGCCCCGGTGGTGAACTATGCGCACTGTCTCCTCTTCACAGGCAAACATGCCGAGGCACGCCGCCTGTACGACCGGACGCTCACCTTGCTCAGCAGTTCGGCCGATTATTATACCGGCCCGCGGGCAGACTTTGAACATTTCATTTCCAAGGGCGTGATGAGCGATTTGTTCGTGCAGGAACGCGACCGCATGCACGAACGCTTTAAAAAGGAATTCTATTGGAAATTGCTGGCAGACAGCTTGTTCAGCCTCGGCAAGCAATACAGCAACGCCAAAGATTACCCTGCAGCCCATGCCGCCTTCGCACGGGCCGACGAAGCATTCCGCAAGGTTCCGAAACCGGATTACGAATCCATCCGGAATACCGCGCGCTGGCGGGGTTACAGCTATTACCTGGCCGATGACTATCCGAATTCGGTGGTGTACTACGGCCAGGCGCGCACCATTTCCGAACAGCAGGGCCTGAGCGATGAACTCCTCGCGGCCGATTACCGCGATCTCAGCAATGTATACGGCTACAACGGCGACACCCTCCGCAAGGAGATGTACCGCGACATGGAAAGGGCAGTGCGCAACCGCATGGAAGAACGCCTCGGCCGCAAACGCCTCATCATGCTCAGCCTGGGCTACAATGGCGATGGTGCCCAATCGTACCGCTTTGCAGAGCGCGATGCCGGCCGCATCAGCCAGCGCCTGTCGGCCGGTGCGGCGCGCGTTTTCGATACCGTCATCCGCATCGACCTGATTGGCAGCGACTGCAATGCACCGCGCTTGCAGCAAACGCTGAAAGCGCTGCGCACCCAGCCCAACGATGTCTTCCTCTTCAGCTATGCCGGCCCGGCCACAACGCAGGAAACCAGCGCCGAAGCGCGTGGCATCCGCCTGGCTCCGACCGCCTCTCACAATGGCTTTGTTTCGGCCAATGCCCTGCGCAACTTACTCGGCGATGTCCAAGCCCGGAAGCAGTATTACTTTTTTGATGCGCCCAATGCCGGCCTGAGCAATTACCTGCTCAATCCGCAGCGCAAGCCATCGGATGGCACAGAACCGGGCAATGAAAAAGCTTCCGCAGCTGATCAGATGTCCATCTTTTATCTCGGCATGAACGGCGCCCGGATTGAATCGGAAAAAGACTCCGGCGGAGCGGCTACCCGCGCGTTGCTGTCTACCCTGTTGCCCCGTTTTGAGAATCCGGCGATCAGCGCGAAAGATTTGCAGGCCGGCGTTTACCGCAACCTGCTGGAATCAGCCCTCCCCTACGCCCTGGAAACCCATGCCAAAGGCGCCGATTTCCTGCTCTTCAGGCACGATGTGAGCAGCCTGGCCGGTTTTACCGACTCCTTGCCACCCAAGCTTGAAATTCAGCGCAAAGCCGGCTCCGACGACGGCGGCGGCATCACACGCGGCGGGCGCACAACGCGTGTCGGTCCGGTAGCGGACACCTTGTCAGGACGGGTGCTCGACGAAAGCGAAGTGAAACTCAGCATCAACGGAAAACCGGTGCCGGTGGCAGGGAATGGCCGCTTCTACTGGCCCATACAATCCGGCGTATCTGAATTGAAGATCAGGGCGATTGATGCCCGGGGAAATGCAACAGACACGGTTGTTTCCCTCAGCGGCCTGATTGCTCCATCAGCCGTCAACCTGCCGCGGATCAGCGGAGAACGCATCGCCCTGCTCATCGCCACAGACGACTATACCAACTGGGATCCGCTGAGCAATCCGGTGAACGATGCCCGGGTTTTGGGGCAGGTATTGTCTGAGATGTACGGCTTCAGGCTGGATACCGTATTCAACGCAGGCAAGGAGCGCATCATGGAAAAATTCCGCGCCTACAAGAATGCGACCTTCAAAGACGGCGACCAGCTGTTTGTTTTTGTTGCCGGCCACGGACACTACGACATGGACTACGGCGGGCAGATGGTCTGCCGCGAAAGCAAACGCCTGGGGCAGGATCCTTCCTACAGCAGTTATATCCGCCACGAAGACATTGCGCGCTGGCTCGATGCCACGCCCTGCAAAAACGTTTTCTGGATGATGGACCTCTGCTACGGCGGCGCCATGTTCCGCGAAACCAGCCCGATTCAGTACACCGGCAATACCGTTAAACCGGCGGCCCGGCTGTACGAAGAAAAGCTCGTGATCCCGGCCCGCCAGTTCATCACTTCCGGCGGACACGAAGAAGTGCCAGACGGAACACCGGGCTACCATTCCCCTTTCATGGAAAAAACGCTCATGAAGCTCCTGTCGCGCAAACCGGGCGAATTGCTTGGCTTGTACGATATGGCTGTAGCGGTGGAAGGGCAAATCAGCACCGGCCCGAAATGGGGCAATTTCGGCGGCGATGCCAACGCAGCATTCCTCCTGTACACCTGGAAAGAGATGCGGCAGAAGCCGGTGCTGCGGCGCGAAGGCATGATCAACACCTTCGCCGGAACAAGACCGTAACCTGAACCACGCGGCAATCAAGCCGGGCTTGCTACCTTTGCGGTACCTTATGAACGGTTTCTTTAAAATCCCGCATGCAGTGAACGAGCCGGTGCAAGAGTTTGCCCCCGGCAGTCCGGAACGCGCCCGGCTCAAGGCAGCCCTCAGCGAAGCCCGCAGCGAAGTGCTCGACATCCCCATGTATATCGGCGGAAGCCAGGTGCGCACCGGCCAGACGGTGAATATCTTCCCGCCGCACGACCTGCAGCACCAGATCGGGTTTTACCACAAAGGTGGCCGCGAACACGTTGAAATGGCCATCGACGCCGCCCTGGCCGCTAAACCGGCCTGGGAAAACATGCCCTGGGAGCAGCGCGCTGCCATCTTCCTCAAAGCAGCCGACCTGCTCGCCGGTCCCTACCGCGCCAAAATCAACGCCGCCACCATGCTCGCGCAGAGCAAGAACGCCTACCAGGCTGAGATCGACAGTGCCTGCGAAATGATCGACTTCCTGCGCTTCAACGTGCAGTACATGACCGAGATCTACAGCGAGCAACCTTCAGCCAACAGCAAAACCATCTGGAACCGCGTCGAATACCGGGCACTGGAAGGTTTTGTCTTCGCCCTCACGCCCTTCAACTTCACGGCCATCGCCGGCAACCTGCCCACCAGCGCTGCCATGATGGGCAATGTAGTGGTTTGGAAACCCGCCAATACCCAGATTTACAGCGCCCGCATGCTCATGGAAGTATTCCGCGAAGCCGGCGTGCCCGACGGTGTGATCAACCTGGTGTATGTGGATGGCAGCACGGCAGGCGATGTCATTTTCAACCATCCTGAATTCGCCGGCATTCACTTCACCGGCAGCACCGGCATCTTCCGCCAGGTTTGGAAAACCATCGGAGACAATATTGCCAAATACCGCTCCTACCCCCGCATCGTGGGCGAAACCGGCGGCAAAGACTTCATAGTGGCCCACCCCAGCGCCGATGTGGATGTGCTGAACGCCGCCATCATCCGCGGCGCCTTCGAATTCCAGGGCCAGAAATGTTCCGCCGCCAGCCGCGTGTATGTGCCGCAAACCCTGTGGCAGGCGCTGAAACCCAAACTCGTAGCCGAAATGGCCACACTGAAGATGGGACCGACCGAAGACTTCAGCAACTTCATCAATGCCGTGATCGATGAAAAAGCCTTCAACAAGATTGCTTCGTATATCGATCAGGCCAAAGCCGACGGGCAGGAGATTCTCTGCGGAGGCAAGTACGACAAGAGCAAGGGTTACTTCATCGAACCGACCATCATCATCGCCAACAACCCCATGTACACCACCATGTGCGAAGAGATCTTCGGACCGGTGCTGACCATCTATGTTTACGGCGACGACGAATTTGAAAGCACCCTGCACCTGGTTGACCGCACGAGCGAATACGCCCTCACGGGTGCCATCATCGCGCAAGACCGCCAGGCGATTGTTCGGGCTACCGACGCCCTGCGCCACAGTGCGGGCAATTTCTATATCAACGACAAGCCCACCGGCGCCGTGGTTGGCCAACAGCCTTTCGGCGGCGGACGCGGCAGCGGAACCAACGACAAAGCCGGTTCCAAGGTAAACCTGCTCCGTTGGGTGAGCCAGCGCACCATCAAGGAAAACTTCGTCCCACCGAAGGATTACCGCTATCCCTTCCTTGCGGAAGATTGACAACAAGAAAGCGAAAAGGCTCCGGAAACGGGGCCTTTTTTTGTTTGCGGTTAGTTTTACCGAATCTGGGCTTATCAGTCTGGGCTTTCGATGCAATGACTATAAATCAAGGACATACGGAATTAACGCGCAACAGCGAATCCACGTGCTTTCTCATTTCCGTGAATGTGCCGTATCTTTTTCTAAGTTGATGGCTAAAGAACCGGGATGAATCCGGGTAGTCGATAACCCTGTATTTCCCTAAGGGATAAAACCCATCCAACAACAACACCGGTGCACGCTTCATGCCCAGTTTCTTGTTGAAATAGGTCTGATAGTACGATTTCTTATGTGTTGGGTTCTGAACATGGATAACATAATCCAAGTCATTCGCTGTGAAATAGTTATCAAAAGTTCGGAAACACGACTGACATACATCCTCGCGATAATTCAGCACAATTGCCTTGTCCATTGGGATGCGGCAGGATACTGCTGCAAAGGATAGTAACAGCAACAGGACTTTCACCGCAGTTTGCAGATAACAACCTGGAACGCTGACTTGCGGGATTGACGGAATACCTTCCCATGCTTCCGGCGAACGCGCTGCCATTGCTCTTTATCCATATTGTAGCCACATTTCACAAAAACGCTGAACTCCCCTTTCGGCAGCCCAGGTGACAAATACCTGTCCATGTTAAACAAAACCACTTCATCGAAAGATGCGGCATCCGGCTGTTTGATATTGTAGGGGCGAAAAACGGAGCTCTCATCCATGATTCCTGCGACATGAACCTGCGGCACCTCCCTCAACGTATCCGGAGTTGTCATAAACACCAGGAGTTCCGCGTCATTCAATGCACGGACAGCGTAAAATCCAGGTGATTTTACCGATATCTGTTCCCGTATAAAATACCCTGTTTTGATTTGAGAAAAAGCCATTAAAGAGGAACGAACCTCGCTTGAAATGGCCCGCCGAGGCAACATACTGCTATCCACCGGCATGGGTAAAAATGAATGACTCCAGGTTGACAAGTCCGTCACGCAAATGGTATCCAGAAATGGGTTGATCAAATAACTTTTCCCATGCAGAAAAGCCATCAGATTGAAAGGGGACATTACGCAGTATGATTCGAGATGGTCGTAGGGTGGAGACCACAAAAACGAATCCACAAGGGGCAGGGTACGGGAATTGAAGGCTGCGATATCAGCACAATAGACGGCAGGCTGTATCAATTCGGGCAATGCACTGAAATAACCTTTACTGTACAAATACATTAGCCTGGCCGTGCTGTCTATAAACAGACCGGATACATTCAGCCGCGTAGTACCTGTTTCCAGCGGGAGCAAGGGTTTGGAGTGCTGCTGATTCAGATTGATCATCCAGATCCACCGACCACAACCCAAAAACAACAAGGAGTCACTGCGGACCATTACCGGTCTTTCGAAAAGGTCTTCAGCCGCTAGCAGCTCAACGGTGCGCTGTTTCTTCAGCTTCCCTTGCCGGACACTGTAGTCTGTCAGGTATACTTTCCCCCCTTCTGTTGCAGCTAAAAGGAAACCACGCAGGATGTCTGAGCCATAGAACAGTCCAGCATAGGAAGATTCGTCAAAGTCAATTTTCCTTGTACCCGGGATATCCAGCATGATCTCGGTTTCGAATTGAAAGCGATTTGCTGTCTGAGCCTTTGCCGACCAGGCGAAAAACAGCAAAAGGAGAGCGTATGTTATGCTTTTTGGAACCATGTATTTGAAGCCTTCCGAAGTGAAAGGAATGCGGATAGGCAGGGTTGGTACTTATGCCTTTTCAATACAATGCTGTTAAAGGAGATATTGACATTGGAACCCCAGTTGTAGGAGGTATTTCTGAATTCGTTTACACCCCCGGCAGGAATCAATGAATTAAGGTCTGTATTCTT
>JBKDBI010000035.1:0-2809 GCA_046314695.1 Bacteroidota bacterium
TCTCCAGCGAAGCCGCTAACATTCAAACCGGCCGTAATGCTCATGCCATAAGCCTGGATAACCAATGGTTGTGCTGCTTTCAGCTTACCCATGGTCCGGCTCAGCAGATTCCCTTTGTATACAGGGTCGGTTTTCCCGCTCCAGTCGCTGCGATCCGGAATATAGGTAACACAGGTCCAGGAAGCAGGCTGTGTGTTGAGGAGTCCATTGGTACCAGATTTGCGGGAAACATTTGTTGATAAAGCTGCCGATTTTTGGGTGATGGTTTGGCCGCTGACCGTGTAATCGGTACCTGGAGTAAATTTGAGACTAAAATCGAAGTTGGTTACTGACAGTACTTGCTTTGGTTTATACAGCAGCTTGGCACTTGTATTTACATCTGTCAACAGCACCAATTCATTGAAGATGGTATCTGCTTTCCAGAATGGCTGCAGATATTGTATCATGTTGCAGGTAGGCGCATTCGACGTGTAACTCGGGAACTCAAAATACCCGCCGCTCTGCGGATTCACCAGCACCCAGGCAGCCTTTGCCGGTGACGCACTCCAGGATGCTTCTGCCGCATTCACCTGGAGTAGCACTTGGCTGTTGGCGTCATAAAAAGTACAACTGCCACCGGCATAGTAAATGGTATTCGGTTTGGCGGGTACAGCGCCTGCGGGTGGTTGGGCACGGAGCAGGCAACATGCCGATGTGCAAAGGAAGAGGAACGCAGAGAGGAGGAGCTTCTTCATTACTCCAAAGATGCAGAACAGGTTACGGTTTACCACCGGTTGGCGCGTTGCAATTTCGTTGCAATGCGGTTTACCAGTTCGTGTCGGGAATCTTCTTGCGCAGGCGCGATCGCACGGAGCGGATGGCTTCCTCTCCCACGCCAAGCATCATGGCCATTTCACGGGTGCTTAACTGAAGGCGCTGGAGCGCGAGGTAGCGCTGTTCGGCACGTGTAAGTCCGGGCGTTTGCTGGCGCAGGCTGTGAAGATAACCAGGATAGACCTGATCAAACAATTCGGAAAAGCGAAGCCAGTCGTCTTCGGTCAGAATAGCAGATTTTCGGAGCAGCCCGATATTGGCATCGCGGTCTGGATTGCTGTTGCCGTCGGAACGGAGCACCACTATTTCCTTGTTCTTCTCTGCCACCGTTCGCATAAACTCCCGCAAGCGCTGGTCGGCGGCATGGAGTGCAGCAGCAGCATGGTTGCGCTCCATTTCTGCTGTGTACGACCGTTTTTCGGCGCGCTGTTTCCGCCTGTTCATCATCCACAACGCAATACCGCCAGCTGCAAGGATGCAGGCCAGGGCACTCATCCACTTCAAACGCTGCAGATGCGCTTCATTTCTGGACTGTTCCGTCTTTACACGCGCTTGCTGCTGTGCAAAGGCCAGGCGCGCCCGCGCACTCTCCTTATGTCCGCGTTCAGCATTCAAGCGCAGGGTATAATGCAAGACCGAGTCCATGGTGTTCAAAGCCAGCATGGTCTTGCCTTGTCGCCTCTGCCAGGCTGCCATTAAATGAAACCAATCCAACCGCTCCGGAGTACTTGAACATTTGCGCATCAAGGGCGGAAGCCAGTGCACAAAGAGCGAATCACTCACCCCGTTTTCATCCTCCAGTAATGCCTTTCCTCTGGCAAGGGCAAATTGGATGGCGTTCAGGGTATCGCCATACTGCAAACAATGCCTCATGGCCGATGCCAGCCCGGCCATGGCCTCCTCACGCCGACCCAATGCGAAATGGGCCAGCGCCTTATTGCCTTTGCAAATCCCCGACCATACCGCTATGGAAACTTTGTCTGACAGTTTCTCTGCAGCATTGAAAGCGGCAATGGCTGACGCTGCTTTGCCTAACCTCAGGTGCACCAGGCCCAACAAGGTTTGAACATAGATTCCGTTCAACCGGGAAGTATCGCGGGATTCGTCGGCCAATGCACAAAAACGCAACGCTTCACCATATTCCTCCACCCTGTAAAAATGCAATGCAAGGGTATACAGGGCATATTTTCGATACGGATACACTGCCGGAGACAAATCCCGATAATGCGCATAGGCCTGTAACAGGTGAAAAATTTCGTTCCCCGGATCTTTTCGCTTGCCAAAATAAAAAGCCAGATGTTGCTCTGCTTGCGCTGCGGCCACCGGGAAATCAAGCTGCTGCGCTTCCATGATCAACTCCGCACTGCGCATTTCTGCCCATTCCGGTCGCAACGCACGATCCCGCATTTCCTGACCCAATGCTACAACACGCGCATAAATATCAGCCTTTCGATCCTTATGCTTCCTTGCGGCCTCACGAAACAACGCGAAAACTTCCTGCCTCTCCTTCTCAGATACATCCTTCAGCCGTCCATCGGCTTCCCGGAATACCCGGCGAAACCAAGCCTCCATCCGAAATACACGATCCGGATAATCCACGGTATACACTTCATCGGTGGATGGGTAGACCTGCCCCTTTAGCCCGAAGGTGCAGGATAAGAGAATGCATACCATGCATGCGCGCAACACCTGCGCAAGAAACACAATTTTCAGAGCACCTTAGCTATTCATCACACTGCCACCATTGATGTCAATGGCCTGGCCGGTGATGCTGCGCTGGGACAACAGATAGGCCACTAGGTCTGCAATTTCTTCCGGTTCGCTCATCCGGCCGGTGGGAACCGATTGCATGGCGATATCGTGAAAGGCTTCGGTGGTTACGCCAATCCGTTCTGCGATGCCTTCCATCCCCTGACGCGACATGTCGGTGCGCACCCAGCCGGGGCAAATGGCATTCACCAGGATACCCGGCGCCAGTTCCACTGCCCAGCTGCGC
>JBKDBI010000036.1:0-3717 GCA_046314695.1 Bacteroidota bacterium
ATCCGCATCCGCAGCCTCGACAAACGTCCGCGCCCTTGGTTCGAGGATGACCGCTTTATGGGCAGATTGCGTTACACGGAGATTATGCTAGTCAATGCCAGGCGCAACCTGGAAGGCATCCACCATTACGTGAGTTCACGCTACCTGCGGAATTATCTGGGAGAATTTTGTTACCTCACCAATCGCCGCTACAGCGGAAATCAGAAAGTTGAACACATGTTCAGTTTGTTCGTCAGCAAGGCATGGAACCTGCCGTACATAGTGGAGGCTTCCGACTAATCTGGGATTTCCGTTTGCCCAACGGCGAAATCACCGGCCTATTCCCGCCCTAACTCCCTCCCAACCCCTCGCCTCCGTTCCACCAAAAACCATCCTTTCAGATTCGGTATCTCATCATTTAATCCCAACCTCAGAACAAAAAAACGATGTCTCGTTCTCAATTCCCCGTCCCGATAGATGCAGCACCGGACTTTCAACCCGCCAGATATTTTCCTTAAGCACGATTCGGGTTAACCTGCACCTCGAAGTGGCTTCGCTTTCCGGTTGTGGAAATGCGTCGCTAAAGCTGCAATCAGGAATATTCCGCCGAAAAGCAGTAACACTATCCAAGGTCCGGGTTCCGTGCGTTCCCATTCCCTGACATCTTTGGGATAAAGGTAAACCCACTTTTTGTCGCGGATACCCAGCACGCGGATATAGTCACTACCCGAAGCCCGATCCCAAAAATCTGGTTGTCGGGTTTTGGCGATATGCAATGCGTAATCTGCGCTGTCTATACACAAGGTTAGCGTATCACCTTTGTGTAGTTTGAGACGCATATCATTAATGGCTGCCGACTGGTAGGTTCCGTCGTTGTTGGCGATGCCGAATGCGAGTTGCGGATATTGGCGAACGGGAAAAAGCATCCAG
This sequence comes from Bacteroidota bacterium, assembly GCA_046314695.1. Lineage (GTDB taxonomy): Bacteria > Bacteroidota > Bacteroidia > NS11-12g > UBA955 > REEB481. Next base: position 910 of record JBKDBI010000036.1, read on the forward strand.
GCCGAATTCTTTGCGCCCGTTTCATGAACGGGGTTGGCGCTGAGTATGGTTTCGACACAAGCCTCGTTTCGAAACGCAGTATAATTTCCAGCGCGGTTATAGATCGCCCAGCACATACCTGCCGTCAACAAGGCCACGCTGAGCACCGTATAAATGGCTGTTTTGGGTTGACTTGTCTTGCTTTCCTCTTCTGGTAAATTCATTGGCACGCCTCGCAGAATCGCATGTTTCAGGTCTTTGTAATTGCGTACGCCCGCCGAAAGCAACCGGAATTTCTCCCGTGCAGTATGCACCTGCAATTCATCCCAGTGATTGTATTTATTGGCTTTGCAGCGTTCCTGCCAGTGTCTTACCTCCGATTTCAGGAATTGACGGTTGCGCAGACCTGCGAAATCGCGCACCCGCACGGTATCTGCATCAACTTCCCAGGTATTCACCTCCAGCAAAACGGTATACCAGCCATAAAGGGTTAAGGGACACATGGCGATGGACAGTATGAGTACATCGAGAAAACCGGAAGGTTTACAGGTTTGAAGGCCCAGCCAAACGTTCAGCGCGCTGAAACCCACAACCAGCAACCACAAAAGGAAGATAATTCCGCGCTTGGGGTTGGACCGGATATACATAGCAAGGGTAGTATGCGCTGAATTGCGAAGATGTGGGATATCCAATCGTGAACCAATATTCAGCGCTATTGCCGCATATTTGCAGCCGGTGAAAAAACTGCGTTGGATTCCGCTCTTGTGGAGGATGGCCTTGCCTTTGTCTGCCCAGGTTGACAACGCAGCGTTGGAATTCGGCGGCGTTCCGGAACCCGATTCGGCTGGTTGGAACCTGGGTGTGGAATACCTCAGTTACTTCAAGAACAACGAGTATTATTCCCCCATCAATCCGGGGCAAACCTGGTTTGGTATGCAGGTATTGCCAACCCTGCAGTTTCGTCCTGCCGGGCCTTTGTTGTTCCGTGCCGGTGTTTTCATGCAGCGGGAATATGGCAGTACGCAATTCACCGACCGCATACTGCCATGGTTTTCGCTGGAATACCGCACACAGGATTGGCGTTTCCAGGCCGGTAACCTGAACAGCGCCGTTAACCACCGCATGATCGAACCCATGCTCGATTATGAAACCGCTTTTTACCGGCGCATGGAATACGGCATGTCTGCCCTGCGCAAGCGGCGGAATTCGGAATGGGAAACCTGGATTGACTGGCAGCGAAACATCAGGCGGAATGATCCGTTTCAGGAACGATTCCTGATAGGCAGCCGCTTTTCCGGCCAGTTGCTCGGCGGTAAGAGCTGGAGCCTTCGTATGCCTTTGCACATGACGCTGTTCCATGCCGGCGGGCAGATCAATACCGGTCCGGAACCGAATGTCAGCAAACTCAACACCGCCGCCGGCCTGCGCCTGGAGTTGGCTGAAGGAAGATTGGCCTTCGAAACGCATCTCCTGCACAGTGTTGATTTTTCGCCTAACCCTGTGCAGCCATGGATTGACGGCCATGCCTGGTACAGCAATGCGATCTTCCGCATGCACAAACACTGGCAACTTACAGCAACGCGTTGGTTGGGAACGGAGTGGCAGAGCCCCGTTGGAGGTCCGATCTTCGGAGGCGTCAACAATTACGACGTATACCTGAACGAGCGGGTGCGTGAACTGTGGATGCTGCGCCTCCAATACGTGCGCGAGATTTTACCCGGCTTCTGGTTCGATGCCCGGCTGGAGCCGCATTACGACCGCAACCTGGGCAGGGCCGAGTTATCGCATGGTTTGTTCTTTTCGTACCGCAACCGCTTGTGGAAGGGTACGCAACAGGCTTCGCAAAGACTGCCTTCCGTAGACCCAAATACTCAATAAGCCCGGGCAAAAACCACCCTGCGCGCGCTGGGTTTTCCGCTGAGGATGCAGGTTCCTGCTTCTTCTACCGCGTCGAGCGGAATGCAGCGGATGGTGGCTTTGGTCAGTTCTTTTATTTTCTCTTCTGTTTCACCACTGCCATCCCAATGGGCGAGTGCAAAGCCTTCTTTCTTGTCGATCGCCTCTACAAATTCATCCCAGGTATTCACCGGGAAGAGCTTGGTTTCACGGAAGCTTCTGGCGCGTTCGAGCAGGTTGCCCTGGATTTGGTTGAGCAGTCCGGGTACAAGGGAAGAAATCTGATCAAGCGGAAGCACTTCCTTGGTTTTGGTATCGCGGCGGAACACTTCAGCGCTGCCGTTGTCGAGGTCGCGCGGGCCAATCGCAATGCGGAGCGGTACTCCTTTCAGTTCCCATTCTGCGAACTTGAAGCCGGGTTTGTGCGTATCGCGGTGGTCGAATTTCACGGTGTAGCCATGCGCTTCGATTTCCTTTCGCAGGCGGTTGGCGGTTTCGGCAATGCGGTCGAGTTCTTCCTCGCTGCGGAAAACGGGAACAATCACAACATGAATGGGAGCGAGGCGGGGCGGGAGTACCAGGCCTTCGTCGTCGCTGTGTGCCATGATGAGCGCGCCCATCAGGCGGGTTGAAACGCCCCAGCTGGTGGCCCAAACGTATTCCAGGCCGCCATCGCGGTGCTGGTATTTTACGTCGAAAGCCTTGGCGAAGTTTTGCCCGAGGAAATGGCTGGTTCCCATCTGCAGCGCCTTGCCATCCTGCATCATGCCTTCGATGCAATAGGTATCATCGGCGCCGGCGAAGCGTTCGTTTTCCGTTTTGACGCCCTTGATCACCGGCACGGCCATCCATTCTTCGGCGAAGGTGGCATACACTTCGAGCATCTTGCGGGTTTCTTCCAGGGCTTCTTCCTTGGTGGCATGGGCGGTATGG
>JBKDBI010000037.1:0-2559 GCA_046314695.1 Bacteroidota bacterium
AGCCGGCTACCTCACTCAGTGGCATCAACCGATAATCATCGGCAAACACTGCATCAGGCCACCATTTGGCGTTGACCGTTACCCGGGTGCAACGAAAGTTTCCCCTTAACTCCGTGTTGCCGTTGGCTTCCATCCTCAAGCCGCCGGCTGTGTTATCGCTGCTCCATGGCGCAATCACCAAGGCTCCATCCAGGTTACTGCCCTCCTGGCCCATGCCATCGGTGAACAACACACCCAAGTCCGCAGACTGGCTGATGGAGTTATAACCCTGATGCCCGAGATGCGGTATAATTTCTACATGTCGGGTATAACGGCGCGGCACCAAACCGGCAGGCGCCAATGCGGGACGCAGGGCGTTCACCCCGAAAATGGCTGCCGGCGCATTGATGCCAAAACCCCTGACGTCGAGCGCACAGCGTGGATCGGCGACATTGATGCCGCTGCGGCCGTCAGGATAAACGATAAAACGCGAATCGTTCTTACCCGGATCGGTGGCTGTGGCAGGGGTCTGTACACGCGTCCAAAGCAAAGGCTCCATAGCCGCCGGTAACCCAGACAATGGAAAATTCAACGGCGTGACACTTACATAGGCATGCGAAGGGGTAATGGCCACCTGCGGTGCCCCCCCGGGGCTGCCTTCCGGACCTGGCACATCGTCAAAACCGCCCGGAATTACCCCACCGCCCCCGCTTACCGGCGGCTGGCACTGTACACGGGTCAACAAAAAACCGGGATAATGCCCTGTAAGCGGAAGGCAATACCGGATATCGGTCTTGGCCTCCGGTACTGCAGTACCCACACCCAATGCACCCGGGGTGAGTGCCTGCAAATTGCCGGGATTACCGTTCTGGTCTGCCCATAGGCCCGGAGTAGGTGTTTGAGCAAACATATCGCCAATGGCTATGCTCAATACTAAGCATAATGTGTTCGTTTTCATCGTTATTTTTTCAACATGACAAAAAAAGGAGAAGGCATACGCTTAATTCCTGATTTCAAACACCGATTTTAGCCGTTGAAATTGCTTTTTTGACATGTATGACTTACGGAGACAATATCAAAGCCTGGCGTGAAGTGCGCGGCCTGAAACAGAAAGAAGTTGCCGAGCGGCTGAATATTTCTGTCGATGCGTATGGCAAGATCGAGCGCAATGCCACGTATCTTTCCTTTCATCATGCCGTGTTGTTGTCGAAGTTATTCTGCATTGACCTGGAGCAAATTGCCTCCCTCCCGGATGATTTCAGACATTCGCTGCAAACCAAGCCAAATCAGGACAATCCTTGATCCGCAAACCGTTTTCCCAAGACCCTTGTCAACATCAATTCTATAGGTTTTGCGCTCTTTTACACTCATTTACACCTTATACACACTGAAGCATTGTGCAAAAGCTGCCTAAGCTTGTAAAATGCAGCTTATTCGCCGTGCAACAGCTTGCTGGTAAAGGTTTTACCTTCCACAATTGTTAGCTGGATGCAATGGGTGCTTCAACATTGTTCGTGTTTTCGGGTACAGTTGTTTGTTTTTTAATATGAATACAACAGGAGTTTGCACTTTGCGTTGTAGCGCTTTTTCGATATTCTGTTCACAATAACGGAACAAACCCCGAAGAGCTGCGCTTGGGTCAAAATGAGGCTGGCGTGTGGAAGGGAAACCCTGTGGAATGCATCAGTGGCAGACGTTGTCTGCAGCACAGACGGGATGCCGTTCAAGCCTGCAGAATCCGCTCGATGGCCGCGCTGATCGGCGCATTGGTTTCCACCAGCAGCCCCCGCACACCTGCCCCCCGCGCTGCTTCCATATCGCGTTCCTTGTCGCCGATCATCCAGCTTTGCGCTGCGTCGATGCGGTAACGGGAAATGGCTTTTTGCAGCATCAGGCTGCCCGGCTTGCGGCAAAGGCAGCGGCTGTAATCGGGATGGTGCGGGCAAAAGCAGAAGGCATCGATCCGGAAGCCATGTGCGATGCAGACTCCCTGGAAATAATCGTGCATGGCCTGCAGCGTATCGCGTGTGTAACGCCCTTTGGCAATGCCGGCCTGGTTGGTGATGACGATCAGGCGGAAGCCGGCTTCTTTCAAACGCAGCAAGTGTTCAGGCACCCCGGGGAGCAGGGTGAAATCGGCCAGCGAAGTGGTGTAATCGCCCGGGTCGTAGTTGATTATCCCATCGCGGTCGAGAAAAACGGCTTTGTCCATAACAGTTCCGGCAATTCCGGCGTTTAATGGGGTGAAACAAGTATTTTCGCCCGATATCCGCAAACCAAACCTGTGAACCGCTCCGTAGTCATCATTCCCACCTACAACGAAAAAGAGAATATCGCCCGCATGGTGGAAACGGTGATGGCTTTGCCCAAGGCCGTTGACCTGCTGATTGTCGACGACAATTCACCCGACGGAACGGCGGGCATCGTGGAAAGCCTGATGCCGCAATTCGGTGAGCGCCTGCATATCCTGAAGCGCGCCGGCAAGCAAGGGCTGGGAACCGCTTACATCGCCGGTTTCCGCTGGGCCCTGGAGCGCGATTACAGCTATATCTGCGAGATGGATTGCGATTTTTCGCACAA
>JBKDBI010000038.1:0-2503 GCA_046314695.1 Bacteroidota bacterium
GAAGTTGGCAGCGCGATCGACTGACACAACGCCCCGCCCGGCCCGCGAAAGCAGGCCGGGCGGATTCGGGGCACAACGCCCCAAGGCACGCCCGAGCCGATCGGGCAAACTGACAGGACATCACCTATGGCGACAAATCTCCCCAAACCCCCGACCCGCAAGCCCGGCTCGACTCCCCTTGAGCATCGGCTGCCCAGCACGCCGAGGCCCGCCGCGACGGCTCAGCCCAAGCCCGCCGCCCCGAAGCCCGCCGCGATCGCGAATCCCGATCTCGTTGCGCGGATCAAAGCCGCCGAGGCGTGGGTCCGATCTCAGGCCATCGGGCGCGACGAAGTGGTGCGAGCCATGACGCTCGGCGTGCTCGCCCGAGCAAACGTGCTCCTGCTCGGCCCGCCCGGCACCGGCAAGACGATGGTCGCCCAGAAGTGGGCGAGCACCTTCGCCGATCAGCCGGGCGATGTTTTCGATGTGCTGCTGTCGAAGTTCTCGCGGCCTGCCGAAGTATTCGGCCCTATCGACATCGCGGCACTTGAGCGCGGCGAGACTCGTACGAAGACTGCGGGCTTCCTGCCCAGCGCCAAGGTCGGCATCCTCGACGAAGTATTCAAAGGTTCGTCTGCAATCTTGAACGCGCTGCTCCGAATCGCGAATGAACGGCAGTTCGCCGACAACGGGCAGATGCACGCGACTCCGACTCGCACGCTTGTTGGGATGTCCAATGAATACCCCGAAGACCCCGCCCTGCTCGCGGCGTTCTTCGACCGATTCCCGATTAAACTGACAGTCCGCCCGCTCGACGATGCCGACTTCTCGCGGATGCTCGGCACTGTCTCTTCGCCCGCTCCTGCGGCCTGCCCTGTGAAGTTCACCGATACCGATCTCGCCGAAATGGACCGGCTCGTGGCGGCGGTCGATGTGTCGCGAATCATCGAGCCGCTCGGGCAGATTCGCCGCACGCTCGCGACGAAGGGCGTGCAGATTTCCGACCGCCGATGGGTGCAGGCCATCCGCATCATTCGCGCCTACGCCGTGCTCGCGGGCCGTACTGCCGCGATCAGCAAAGACCTTGCCCCGCTCGCCATGATCGCGTGGAACACTGACCAGGACGCGGGCACGATCCGCGAAGTTCTCCCGGCGTATCTGTCGCCCTTCGCTCACGGCGTGCGCGGCCTGCTCGAAGAAGTCCGCGAAGAGCGCGCGGCGTTGCTCAAGGCTGCAAACGTCGGCCCGGCTCGCGACCCGGGCAAGTCGGTGGACCTGATCGCGGCGGCATCGGCGGCACTCAAGTCACACTCGGCCATGAATTCCGCCGCCGCGAAACTCGACATCTTCGCAAGCGATGCCGAGGATGCGGACGACCGCGTGCTGCTTGCCGATACGCGGACGGCTATCGACGAACTTACCGGCATCATCGCGAAGGTCGCGCAGGGACGCGACGGCGGGTTGGCACTCGAAGACTTGGCCGCGATGAATATCGGCTAAGCCGATTTCGCGACGAAATCACGAGCGGGACGGCCAGCGCCGTCCCGCTCGCTGCGGGGCACAACGCCCCGCACGCGAGCCCCGGGCGGATCGGGGCGAGACAGGACATCGCACATGGCACGCCCGTTTTCTCGCCTCGACTTCCCGACCGACAACTTGCTCGCGATCATCCGGCGGCACGCTCGGCCCGCGTGGGCCAGCATGACCATCGTGCAGTTCTTCGAGTGGGTCGCCGCCAATCGCGCGTTGCTCGCTTCGCTCACGCCGATCGGGACTGACGCTGACGAATCGATTTCCGCGTTCGTGGAGTTCATGGCGGATCGCCGCCGCGTCTGGTCGGCATGGTTCGATCGGCGCAAGGCGACCGGCAACGCCGATGCACAATTCATCTGCGCACGCTACAAGCAATTCCTCAAGCGTCGCCCGCGAACGCGCGAGCAACCGGGCGGCGATTCGCTCGCGATGATCTCGGCGACGCTCGCGAGTTCGGACCCCGATCGATTCGCCGAAGCCGAGGCCGTGCTCGCGATGGCAGACGACAAGGACCATGCCCTCATCTACGCGATTGCGCACGGAGCGCGCTCGATCACGCACGCCGCGAAGATGGCGGGTATACACCCGCCGACGGCGACGCGGCGGATGCGAGTGCTCGCGGACACGCTCGCGACGATGCGGCGAAACGGGCGGCTCGGACACGCTTTGCCCGCACGCTCAGATCGATAAACACTTGACCCCCGCAAATGGGGGATTTGGCGATTTCGCCACGAAATCGAGCCCCGATTTGTCGCCCGGGTCGCGAATGGCGGGTACATTCATGGTGTCGCGATGCACGCGACGACGCACGCCCGAGCGGATCGGGCAGACAGGAGACGACGATGGACACGCCGACACAAACGCCCGCCAAGCGATTCGACCCGAACGGGCAAGCGATAAAGCACACGCGGGTAGACGAAATCTCATTCGCCGCCGCACGCGACTCGTGCGGCGCGATGAACGAGGCCCTTGAATCGCAGTATCGTAC
>JBKDBI010000039.1:0-3101 GCA_046314695.1 Bacteroidota bacterium
GTGGTGGATTCGATTACTACGAACAGCACCTACAGCTCGCCTCAGGTATTTGGCATATTCAATTCGGCATCCGACAGCGCCATCATGCTGGACAACCGTGTTACCCGCTTGTATGCGAATGGAACCTCTGGTTCAACCATGTATGGTCTGTTAACACAAAGTGGTCGTTTCGCCTATATCAGCGGCAACAAAGTGGCCAACCTGACCGCCACAGGCAGTTCCACAACTACGGTGGAAGGCTTGCGGAGCAACAACGCATTCGAGTCGTTTGTCATCAACAACTATGTTGGCGATGTAAAGGCACCTGCCATGAACAGCACAGGCACGTGGCTTACCGGTATCCAATTGCTGGGTGCCGGTTTGCATCAGGTTTACCACAATACGGTTTACCTGAATGCCGGCTCTACAGGCAGCAACTTCTCCAGTACCGCCTTGCAGATGAACACGGCAACGGCGCGTCACATCATTGCCAACAACATTCTTTACAATACCAGCACGCCCAGCGGAAGCGGCTTTACGGCAGCCATGGTCAAGCTGGGTACCGGCCTATTGCCAGCCAACTATTTCAATGCTTCCGGCAACAACCTGTACTATGCAGGAACGCCCGGCAGCAATCGGGTAATTTACCGGAATGCAACAGACCAGACTTCGGATCAGACGATCTGCGACTTCCTGAACCGTTCGGTGAACCAAAGTGGCGCAACGCGCGATGCCTATTCACTGTCCAGCACGCTCACCTTCACCAGCATGGACCCGATGAGCAGCAATTACCTGCACATCAATACATCCACCGGAACGTCAGTTGAATCGGCAGGACAAGCCTTGTCGCTTGTAACCGACGATTATAACAAGGATACGCGCAGCAGCACTGCTCCTGATATTGGAGCAGATGAAGGCGGTTTCACACCGCTGACTCCCTCCATCAGCATTAGCGATACCCTCGTTCAGATAGCTGATGGTGTCTCTGAAGGCGCGCGCAACGCCATTATCCTGCGTCTGGATGTCGCATTGAGTGGCGCGGTGATTCCGCCTAACCTGACCCGCCTGAGGTTCAGCACCCTGGGAACTACCAGCGCTGCTGCTAACCTCGACAGTGCACGCGTGTTCTTTACCGGTACAAATCCGGTTTTCAGCACCAACGCAACGCGCTTTGGCAACACCATTGCTGCACCGAGCGGAAACATGACTTTTAACGGCAACCTGCCACTCTACTGCAACGACACCTTCTATTTCTGGCTTGCCTACGATCTGAAATGCGGCAGTGCCGGAGACAGTGTGGATGCCCGCGGCATCGACATGGTTATAGGCGGTACGACCTATAATATCTCCCCTTCCAACCCCGCAGGAAAGCGTCGCATCGCATCGCCGATGTCGGGCACTTTCACTGTTGGCGGAAGTTCACCCAATTACAGCACCCTGGCTGCAGCGATCAGCGATATCAGCTTGCGCGGTCTGAATGGTGCTGTCACCCTGAATGTGCGCGCAGGCCACACTGAAGTGGCTCCGACAGGAGGCATACAGCTGTACATCAACTCGGCCTGCCCTGGTTATCGCCCGAGCCGCACGAGGCCTTTGATTATTCAGAAGTCGGGCGCCGGTAACAATCCCATCATTTACGGTTATCAAGGTACCTCCACCAATACCTCTTCCACCCCCGATGCGATCTTTAGAATCGTGGGCGAAGATTGGGTTACCATCGATGGCATAGACCTGCAGGACAGCAGCACAGCCCGCAATCCTGTAACCCTGATGGAATGGGGTTATGCACTGGTAAACAGCGGACCAACTGACGGCTGTAAGCGCGTAGTAATTAAAAACGCAAGCATCCGCATGTCGTTGCGCCATCGTGAAAGTGCCGGCTCACAGGTTGGCGGCGGGGGCTCCAAGGGCATCCTTGTTTCCAACATCCTGCCAACCGATATCACTGCATTGCCGGTTACATCGACCAGCGGTTCGCACGACTCCTGCCGCTTCGACAGTCTTCGGATTTCGAGGGTAAACACCGGTATTCATATCATCGGATTCAACGACGTCGCGCCATTCCGCTTCCTCAACCAACGCGACAGTGTAACCAATTGCCGGATTACAGCCTGGGGCGACTCTGCGGTTGTTACAACGCAGCAGCTTTCGGCCAATGGTATCCGCAGTTCTGAAACCAACCATTTCTATTGTGCTAACAACTTTGTAGACAACCGCGCCGACGGTGGATATGGCAACCATGTTCAAACCATCGGTATTGCTGTTTTTGCTGCCAATACGAACAATAACCAGAATGTTCTGATAGAGAACAATACGGTTTCATTGGGTCAGGATGGCAGATCGTCTTCCATTGTATCAGGTATATATTCGGCTGCAGGGGGCAATGCCAACCGTGTTATCATCCGAAACAACAAAGTATGGCGCTCAGCATGCTACGGAACAACCCCTGGAATATTCTACGGAATACGGACCGACAACCGACCTTCATATCTTTTGGTTGAAAACGACACCCTGCTGTTCGACACCACCCGCAGTACGGCGCATTACGGCATCTACACAGCATCTGCCGGCAGTGCCAATATCAACAACAACCTGGTTCAGGGAGTGGTACAATATGCTCCTAACGGAACTGCTTACATGTTCTTCCATGCGGGAACTTCCGATACGCTGCGGATGCAGAATAATATCATCACGGGCGACAGTTCACGCGGTAGTTTGTATGGTATTTATTCCACAACCGCGCAGCACGCCTTCATCAACAACAACAGGATGAACAATTGCATCGCGGGTATCGGGCAAACAGTAACTTCCACGACCCTGTATGGCATATTCATGCCGTACAACGGAACTACTGTAAACCTCCGTAACAACAGCTTCGAGAACCTGCGCAGCAACATGGCCAATCAGGTAATTTATGCGCCGGGAGCATCTGTTGTCGGAAGGATAGCCGGCAACACTGCCAGCCGCATCTTTGGTGGTGGAAGTGCCAGTGTGGGCGCGAATTGGTTCATTTATGCACCGAATTCAGCTAACAACGAATATTACATCGACTCGAATACGGTAGATCGGGATACTGCTCTGAACGGATACTTCTACGGGATCTACGCCACTGCAGGTGCCAA
>JBKDBI010000040.1:0-3545 GCA_046314695.1 Bacteroidota bacterium
TTCTGCGCGGGGCAATCTGCAGCGCAAGAGCGGCTGGGTATTCAGCACCGAGCTCAGTTATACCGGCTTCAGCGGACTGGACGCCGGTTTCCGCCAGAACTTCCTGTTGTGGAATGCCGGCATCGGGTACAAGTTCCTCAAAGACCAGAAAGGCGAGTTCCGTCTGACCGCTTTCGACTTGTTGGGACAGAACAACAGCCTGAACCGCAGCGTAACGGAAACCTATGTGGAAGACGTGCAGACTCGGGTATTGCAGCGCTATATCATGCTCAACTTCACCTACAATATCCGCAAGTTCAAGCGCCCTGCGGGCCTTCCCGGCGGCGGCATGAACCCGATGATGATGCCGCGTTGAGGGTCATTGAGCTGCCTGCCCCGACAGTTTTCGTCGGGGAAATCGGGACTCGGAATTCACTGAATTCTTCAAATTAGCTAAACGCGACCAACCCAAGGCATTCAATCGAAGAGATCATATGCTATTCGCCCTTGTCAACAGTACCAAAACAGCGGCCAGTCCGGGGCTATCAGGCGTATGCCCGCTATGCGAGCGAAGAGTAAATGCACGCTGCGGCGAGATCAATATCTGGCACTGGGCGCATCGGAAGAATGAAGATTGCGATAGCTGGTATGAACCAGAAACGGCATGGCACCAAAACTGGAAACTGGTCTTTGGAAAAGAGCATTGTGAACAGGTAATTACTAAAGACAACGTCAGGCATATTGCCGATATCTTCACCAACAACCAAGTCGTCATCGAGCTGCAGAATTCTCCGATACAGATAAAGGTGGTTCGCAAACGAGAAGATTTCTACGGGGAACGGATGTTATGGATTATCAACGGAGAAGAATTCAAGCATAATTTCTCCATAATAGAGATTCGTCCTGAGGACGAGTATGATGAATTCGATGATGCATTATTCGAAGAGATTGGAGACGAAATGGTTGACAGAACAACAGGCGAAATATTTCCAAATACTCGAAAACCCAAGGAACTGGTGTTTTCGTGGAACTGGCCTCGAAAAACATGGATGGATGTTCAAATGCCGGTATTCATCGATTTCGGATGCGCGAATCTGTACAGGGTTATGGAAGGAATGGGCGCTCGTGAAGGGAAATTGAAGAAAGTAAACAAAGAGGATTTCCTCAAGAAATATGGCGGGAACATTGAACTATTGCCTACCCTGATTAACGGGGAGTAATTGCTCACCGCGCCGGCGTCCCTTTTGTCCTTTGCGTCCCATGCACAATATGATAATTTGTATCATCTTAAGAGAATTGGTCAAAGAGCTCAGCCTCATGGGCTCAAATGCCGCGCTACGGTCGTTGAGTAGCCGAAACACAGTGGAGGCGCGCCTGCCCCGACAGGTTTCGTTGGGGAAACGCGACGTAGTTTAGTACCACCGCGCGCTACGGTTTCGACTGCACTCCACTTCGTTTCGTGCGCTCAACCACCGCGCGCCCCAGCCATTGAGTAGCCGCAACGCAGTGGAGGCCCCGACTACTGCTAAGCGTTGGGGAAATGTACCCGGCGTAACATTCCTGCCATCCAGCGTATGAGCGCAGTGATGGTTCGCGTGCGGTCGTAACCTGTCGAAACCATTGATTCACAATCAGCAGGCTTCTATCAGCTACGTTTACCTTTTTCCAGTTTAGCGGCCTGATGCAGAAACCTCCACCATTGCACAGCTCGGGCCGTCATACTACTTTTACCGGCCGCCGGCAATCGCAACGATAGACAGGACAAGCACCTTGTTCCAATGAGGTTCCGTTGATTCGTATCCCCCAGCCGGCAGCTTTACAGGCAAGCTCCCCCGGCCTGTAAGTGCAAAGCAGACTAACCACATTAACCGTACGATACCGCATGTCCAAACTCAACGTCGATCAGAAAACCATCATGCTGCTGTTTTCGGATAAGAAATCCGACTTCCTGATTCCCGACTACCAACGCCCCTATGCCTGGGAAGAAGGCCAGTGTCAGACGTTATGGGATGATATTTTCACCTTCGCCTTTCCCGATAACAACTGCGACAAATTCGACAGGAATGAAGAGTACTTCCTGGGCTCTATCGTCACTTTCGAAAACGACAATCACAAGAAAGAAGTCATCGACGGGCAACAGCGCCTTACTACCCTTATGTTGCTGCTGCGGGCCTTCTACGCCAAGTTTGGCAATATGCAGGACGAGAATTCGAAGAGCACCCGCGAAGGCATCGCCCAATGCCTGTGGAAAACCAACGAATTCGGTCAGCCCGACTTAAGTGTGCTGAAGATTGACTCCGAAGTGGCAACCGACAATGACAAGGACGAGTTCCTGGAGATCCTCAGAAAAGGTATCGTCGGCAAAGACCAGAAGAGCAACTACGCCAAAAACTATCGCTTCTTCCAGGAAAAGATTGACACCTTTCTAAGCGAATACCCCTCCTATTTCGCGTATTTACCGGCAAGGATCCTGCGCAATTGCATCCTATTGCCAATAGAGGCAGAATCGCAAGACACCGCGCTGCGCATCTTTTCCACGCTGAACGACCGTGGGTTGCCCTTGTCTGATGCCGATATCTTCAAGGCGCAGTTTTACAAACACTACAGTACCCGGAACCAGAAAGACAGCTTTATTGAGCAGTGGAAAGAGCTGGAGGAAATCACAGGCCGCATTTTCAAGCCGCTGACCGGCACGCCGATGGATGAGCTGTTTTCACGGTACATGTATTTCGTCCGCGCAAGGCAGGGCATCAAATCAAGCACCACCGAAGCCTTGCGCAAGTTTTACGAGAAAGACAAATACGCCATTCTGAAGAAAGAGGAAACCCTTCCCAACCTGAAAATCCTCGTAGATTTCTGGAGCGATGTACACAGCCAGAATGCCGATGTGTTTTCACCGGCTATTCTGCGCAAGTTGTTCATCCTGAATGCGGCACCAAACGGCATGTGGACCTATTTCCTGTCGGTGTATTTTCTTCAGAACAAGAACGAGAACAACCAATTGGACGAGGAGAAGTTGCATGTGTTTCTGGATAAGACCATCGGTTTTGTCTGGGCGTATGCCTTTATCAATCCCGGCGTAAACGCGCTCAGGACGCCGGTTTATGCGGAAATGATCCAGGTGGTTAATAATGTTGAAGTCAGCTTTGAAGACCACAAATTCGAAATGCATACGCTGCGCACGGCGATGAACAATTTCGAGTTCAAGAACGGGCGTCCGATCACACGGTCTATGCTTACCTGGTGGGGTTTCAGAACAGAGAGTCAGGCTACACCTGCTTTAAGCACAAACTTCGATATAGAACATATTTATGCACGGAAGCGGCAGGAAAACGAAAGGTCGTTGAGCAATCCGAGAAACCTGGAGGCGTTGGGGAATAAATCGCTGTTGGAAGAAAAAATCAATATCCGCGCATCCGATTACCGTTTTGCAGACAAGATCAAATACTATCGCGGCTTCACGAACGACAAAGGGCAGCAGCGGCCCGGCACCATTCTTTCGGAACTCGCGACGATGGCCCAGACGAAGACAGACTTCACTGAGCAGGATATCACCCAAAGAACAG